>DYIB01000009.1:0-1488 GCA_020723855.1 Uliginosibacterium gangwonense | reverse complement strand
AAGGGCCGGATGGCCCGGCTGGTTTAGCCAGTCGGCCGTCTCTGCCACTTTCTTGCGCGACAGGCAATACACGATGCCCGCCTCGCCCCGGTGCCCGCTCAGGAAGTGCAGGAGCTGCCGGCGCGGGTTGTCCTTTTCCACCACGGTGTAGCGGATGTTGGGCCGGTCGAAGCTGGAGAGGAAAATGCGGGCGCCGTTGAGGCCCAGGCGCCGGATCATCTCCTCGCGGGTGGCTGCGTCGGCGGTGGCGGTCAGCGCGATGCGCGGGACCTGCGGATAGCGTTCGTGCAGGGCCGAGAGCTGCAGGTACTCCGGCCGGAAGTCGTGGCCCCACTGGGACACGCAGTGGGCTTCGTCGATGGCAAACAGGGCGATGGCCTGCCGGGCCGCCAGTTGATCCAGCAAGCCGGTGAAGCGCTCGGTGAGCAGGCGTTCGGGTGCGACGTAGAGCAGATCAAGCCCGCCGGAGAGCAGGCGCTTCTCGGTGTTCGCCGCCTCGTCCCAGGCCAGTGTGGAGTTCAGGTAGGCCGCCTTCACGCCGTTTTGCACCAGGGCATCCACCTGGTCGTGCATGAGGGCGATGAGGGGCGAGACGACGATGCCTACACCCGAGCGCATGAGGGCCGGAATCTGGTAGCACAGGGATTTGCCGCCGCCCGTGGGCATGAGCACCAGCGCGTCGCCGCCCGCCGCCACATGATTGACGATCTCCTCCTGCCCGCCGCGGAAGGCGGGATAGCCGAAGACGTGGCGCAGGATGTGGAGGGCGGCGGGGGCGGTGGTCATGGCGGACGGGATTATCTCACGCCCGCCATGCCGTTCAGTTGCGGCTGCGCGCCGTCTTGGGCGGCACCAGGATCGACACCGCCATTGACAGCACCAGAATGACCGCCACCACGGCCGGGGAGACGAACACCGGTATCTTGAAGAAATCCACGTTCAGCATCTTCACGCCGATGAAGGCCGAACAGGCCGAATCCGGCCCACATCCACCAGGAGGCAATGCTTTCCATGGTGGCTCCTCTCGGTTGCACGGACGCCCCGTCCCACGGTCCGTAAATGCAAGACCTTTGACCGCAGGGTCAATCCCAGCTCAGGGCGCCGCCCGTCTGGTACTCGATGACCCGCGTCTCGAAGAAGTTTTTCTCCTTCTTGAGGTCGATCATTTCCGCCATCCAGGGGAAGGGGTTGTCGGCGCGCTCGAATAGCGCGTCGAGGCCGATCTGCTGGCAGCGCCGGTTGGCCACGAAGCGCAGATATTCCTTGAACATGGGCGCGTTCAGGCCCAGCACGCCGCGCGGCATGGTGTCCTCGGCGTAGCGGTACTCCAGCTCCACGGCGGTCTTGAACAGCTCGCGGATTTCCCCGCGGAAGGTCGGCGTCCACAGGTGCGGGTTTTCCAGCTTGATGGTGTTGATCAGGTCGATGCCGAAATTGCAGTGCATCGACTCGTCGCGCAGGATGTACTGGTACTGCTCGGCGGCGCCG
>DYIB01000008.1 GCA_020723855.1 Uliginosibacterium gangwonense | reverse complement strand
GATGGCGGCGAACAGGCGCTCGTGCTCCTTCTGGGCGGCGCGCGCCCGGCCCTGTTGGTGGCCGTCGGCCGACCAGGTGGGACGGCGCGAATCGGAAAACTGGTGGCCGAGGAACTCCATGAAGCGCCGCACCTGGCCGTTATGGGTGGCAGCGGCGATGGCACGGTGGAAGGCGTCGTCCGCCGCCGAGGCATCGGCACCCCGCTCCAGGGCCTCCCCCATGCGCTCCAGTTCGGTACGCAGGGCGCGCAGGTCCTCGTCGGTGCGGCGCCGGGCGGCCAGTTCCGCCGCACCCACTTCCACCAGCAGGCGCAGTTCGAAGATCTGGCGCACGCCGTCGGCGTCGAAGCCGTCGCCGTGCCCCAGGCGGAAGCTGGCCCCGCCCGGCCGGGCCGCCACGTAGGCGCCGGCGCCCTGGCGCGTCTCCACGTAGCCGTCGGCCTTGAGCCGCGCCACCGCCTCGCGCACCACGGCACGGCTCACGCCGAAGGCCTCCGACAACTGCCTTTCCGTGGGCAGGCGCTCCCCCGGGGCGAACTCCCCGGACTGCAGCCGGCTCTCCAGGGCGCGGAACACCTCGTCGCTGAGGCTGGACGGGCGGGCGATGGGTTGCAGCATGTATCAGGTGATCAGGTTGTCTGACAACTTGAGGCGAATCCTAGACCACCGCAAGACAGCGGTCAACCGGCCCCGACCACTCCACCGCCGCCCAGATAGCCCCGCGCCCACCCCAGCCCCGCCTCGGCGGTGGCAAGCGGCCGGTACTCGCAGCCGATCCAGCCCCGGTAGCCCAGGCGGTCGATGTGGGCCAGCAGGAAAGGAAAGTTGATCTCCCCCGTGCCCGGCTCGTGGCGGCCGGGATTGTCGGCCAGTTGCATGTGGGCGATGCGCGCCAGATTGGCCTCGATGGTGCGCGCCAGATCGCCTTCCATGACTTGGGCGTGATAGAGATCGTATTGCAGGAACAGGTTGGCGCCGCCCGCCTCGTCCAGGAGATCCAGGGCCTGGCGCGTGCCGTGGACCAAGAAGCCGGGGATGTCGCGGGTATTGATGGGCTCCAGCAGCAGCGCGATGCCCGCCCGCCGCAGTTCGGCGGCGGCGAAGCGCAGGTTGTCCACCAGGGTGGCCCGCGCCGCCGCGGGCGACACGCCCGCGGGCGGGATGCCGGCCAGGCAATTCAGGCGGCGGCAGCCGAGGGTCCGGGCATAGTCGATCGCCCGCGCCACGCCGGCGCGGAATTCCTCGCGCCGGTCCGGGTGGCAGGCAATGCCGCGCTCGCCCGCTTCCCAGTCGCCCGCCGGCAGGTTGAACAGCACTACCTGGACACCGGCCTGCCGCGCCCGCTCCGCCAGTTCTGCTGCCTGCCAGCCGTAGGGGAAGTGGAACTCGACACCCCGGAAGCCGCAGCGCGCGGCGGCGGCGAAGCGCCGTTCAAAGGGCAGCTCGAGGAACAGGAAGGACAGGTTGGCGGCGAGTTTCGGCATGGTGCGGCGGCAAACGATGTCGGCCGATTGTCGGCGAAGGGGACGGGAGGGGCAATATCCCTGCAGCGGCAATCAATAAACATTTGCTAATATACCAATCACCAACCACCCGTCCCGCCCTCCGCGTGAACAATACGACCTGGCTCTACCGCTTCGCCCCTTTCCTGCGCTGGTGGCCCATGGTGGGGCCGGCGACCCTGCGCGCCGACCTGCTGGCCGGGCTGATCGGCGCCATCGTGGTGCTGCCCCAGGGCATCGCCTTCGCCACCCTGGCGGGGCTGCCACCCCAGTATGGCCTGTACGCCGCCATGGTGCCGGCGGTGGTGGCGGCCCTGTTCGGCTCCAGTTGGCACTTGGTGTCCGGGCCGACCAACGCCATCTCCCTGGTGGTGTTCGCCACCCTCTCGCCCCTGGCGGAACCCCAGACACCGGCCTACGTCGGACTGGTGCTCACCCTGACCTTCATGGTCGGGGCGCTACAACTGGCCATGGGCCTGGCGCGGCTGGGCAGCCTGGTGAATTTCATTTCCCACACGGTGATCGTCGGCTTCACCGCCGGCGCGGCGCTGCTGATCATCGCCAGCCAGATGCGCAACTTCTTCGGCGTCGACCTGCCGCGCGGCACTCTGTTCTTCCGCACCTTCTACAACTTCTTCGCCAGCCTCGACCAGATCCAGCCCTACGTGCTCGCGGTGGGGCTGGCCACCCTGCTGGCGGGCATCGCCGCGCGCCGCTGGCTACCCAAGGTGCCCTACATGATCGTCGCCATGGTGGTGGGCAGCCTTACCGCCGCCGTGCTCAACGGCGCCCTGGGCGCTGAGCACACGGGCATCAAGACCATCGGGGCGCTCCCGGGAGCGCTGCCGCCCCTGTCCCTGCCCCATTTCTCCTTCGACACCATGCGCGACCTGCTGGACGTGGCCCTGGCGGTCACGGCGCTCGCCCTCACCGAGGCGGTGTCCATTGCCCGCTCCATCGCCGTGAAATCCGGCCAGCGCATCGACGGCAACCAGGAGTTCATCGGCCAGGGCCTGTCCAACCTGGCGGGCGCCTTCTTCTCCGGCTATGCGGCGAGCGGCTCCTTCAACCGCTCGGGGCTGAACTACGAGGCAGGCGCCAAAACGCCGCTGGCGGCGGCCTTCTCCGCCGGCTTCCTGCTGATCATCGTGCTGGGCGTGGCGCCGCTCGCCGCCTACCTGCCCATCGCGTCCATGGGCGCCATCCTGTTCCTGGTGGCCTGGGGGCTGTTCGATTTCCGCCAGATGCGCACCATCGTGCGCTCCAGCCGGGCGGAGACCGCCGTGCTGCTGGTGACCCTGATCGCCACCCTGGTGATGCACCTGGAATTCGCCATTTTCGTCGGCATCACCCTGTCCTTCTTCCTCTACCTCAACCGCACCTCGCATCCGGCGATCCGCGTGCTGGCGCCCAACCCCGACGATCCCCAGCGCAAGTTCGAACCGCTGCGCGAGGGCCAGGCGGAATGCCCTCAGGTGAAGATCGTGCGCATCGAGGGTTCGCTGTACTTCGGCGCGGTGAATCACGTGGAGGAGTTCCTGCACCGACTGCGCGAGACGTATCCGGAGCAGAAACATCTGCTGCTCATGGCCAAGAGCGTGAACTTCATCGACATCGCCGGCGCCGAGATGCTGGCCCACGAGGCCAGGTGGCGCCGCCGCCAGGGCGGCCGCCTGTACTTCTACAGCCTGCGCGCCGGCGCCGAGGAAATCCTGAAGAAGCCCGACTACCTGGGCGACATCGGCGAGGACGCCCTGTTCCGCACCAAGCACGGCGCCATACAGGAAATCTTCGCCCGCGCGGACCGCAACATCTGCCGCCGCTGCCGCGCCCGCGTGTTCATGGAGTGCCAGTCACTGCCGCCACCGGGTGCGGCGTGACCGGACTATAATTTTCGTTTTTTCCGTTCCCTGCACCATGGCTACCGGGTTCCCGCCCCTGTCCAGCGACATCGCCAGCTTTGCCCTGAGCGCCCTGATTCTGACGGCATACCATCTGTACATGGGCCTGCGCGCCTGGCGCGATCCCAACCACACGGTGCAGGCGGTGAACCGCCAGGCGCGGCGCGCCTGGGTGCAGGGCGTGATAACACACAACCGCGACATCCTGGCGGTGCAGACCCTGCGCAACTCCATGATGGCGGCCATCTTCCTCGCCTCGACCTCGGTGTTGCTGATCATCGGCGTGCTCACCTTAAGCGGCCAAGGAGACAAGCTGGGCTCGGCCTGGCATGCCCTCAACATCATCGGCGCCACCAGCACGGAACTGTGGCAGACCAAGCTGATCCTGCTGCTGTTCGACCTGCTGGTCGCTTTCTTCAGCTTCGCCATGGCCATCCGCCTGTTCAACCATGTGGGCTACCTCATCAACGCGGCGGCGGACGGCGCCGGCTTTCGTGCCAATCCGGAATTCGTGGCGATCCATCTCAACAGGGCGGGGGACTACTACAGCATCGGCATGCGTGCCTACTATTTCACGGTGCCGCTGATGTTCTGGCTGTTCGGGCCCCATTTCCTGCTGGCGGCGACCGTCGGGCTGGTGGTGCTGCTCTACCGCACCGACCGTGCGCCGCGGGCCTAGGGCTATAATTTTTCATTTGCCGCCCGGCGTGGCGACTTCAGGACACAGTGGACATGGGACATCGTCTCTCGAAGATCTATACCCGCACCGGCGACGCCGGGACCACCGGCCTGGGCGACGGCTCGCGCGTAAACAAGGACAGCCTGCGCATCGCCGCCCTGGGCGAGGTGGACGAGGTCAATTCGGTGGTCGGCCTGCTGCTGTGCGAAGCGGTGCCGGAAGACATCCGCGAGCTGCTCACCGGCATCCAGCACGACTTGTTCGATCTGGGGGGCGAGATGTCCATTCCCGGCATGGCCCTGCTCAAGGACGGCCAGGTGGCGCGGCTGGAGCAGGCCATCGACGCCTACAACGCCGACCTGGAACCGCTCAAGGACTTCATCCTCCCCGGCGGCAGCCGCGCCGCCGCCCTGGCCCACCTGGCCCGCTCCGTGTGCCGCCGCGCCGAGAGGGCTGTCGTATCCCTGTCGCGCAGCGAAGCCGTGTCCGAGCCGGGGCGCAAATACCTCAACCGCCTCTCCGACCTGCTGTTCGTGCTGGGGCGCGTGCTCAACCGTGCCGAGGGCCGCGGCGACGTGCTGTGGCAGAAGGGACGCAATGCCTGATCGCCAGGGCCCGGGTGTGGAAAAACCTCTTCCGACGCAAAGAACGCGAAGGCGCAAAGCACGCAAAGACAAGGATATTCAAAATCTTCCTTTGCGGCCTTGGCGCCTTGGCGCCCTTTGCGTGGAGAGCGGTTTCCTGTGTTCTCTGAGTTGAATGAGGTTTCGGCCGCAGGCTCTTTGGTTCATAGCAAAAGCCACAGGGTCGTCCCCAGCCAGCCGGCGGCGGCGGCGATCAGATGGGGATCGCGCAGCAGGTCCAGCGCCGGGTCGCCGCCGCCGCCACGCAGGTGCAGGCGGAACAGATAGCGGAACATGCCGTAGAGCACGAAGGGCACGGTGTAGATGAGATGGGCTGTGCCGTGCAGGGCCACGGTGTCCGGGCTGACGGTATACAGGCTGTAGGAGACGACGGTGCCGGTGGCCGCCACCGAGATCATCTGGTCCAGGAAAGTGTCGGAATAGTGCTCCAGCACGCGCCGATGGTTGCCGCTCTCGCCTGCCAGAGCGATAAGCTCGGCGCGGCGCTTGGCGAAGCCGAGGAACAGGGTCAGCATCAGCCCGCACAGCAGCAGCCAGTGGGAGGGGACCACGCCCATGCCCAGGGTGCCGGCGAGGATGCGCAGCATGAAGCCCGAGGCGATGAGGAAGACGTCGAGTATCACCACATGCTTCAGGCCGAAGCTGTAGCCGATGTTGATCAGAACGTAGGCGATGAACACCCAAGGCGCCGCCACCCGTCCGAAGGCCAGCGCCAGCCCGAGGCCAAGGCAGGCCACCATGAGCAGCAGGGCCGCCCCCGGCGTCACCGTCCCGCTGGCCAGCGGGCGGTGACGCTTCTTCGGATGCAGCCGGTCCTGCTCGCGGTCGATCAGATCGTTCAGGATATAGACGGCGCTCGACACCAGGCAGAAGGCGGCGAAGGCGTGGAGTGCCGCCTGCACCTTGGCCGGGTCGCTCCAGCCGTGGCCGAACAGCAGGCCGACGAAAACGAACCCGTTCTTGAGCCACTGGTGGGGCCGAAGCAGGCGCAGGTATTGGACCATTATCGGTGCGATGCCGCGGGATGGCGCCGAGTTTAGCGTCAAGGCTCACCTCCGGCAGCGGCGCTCGGGGAAATAGCGCTCGCAGAAGTAGCAGCCGCCCATGGGCAGCCAGGAAGGAACGGCATAGTAGCGGCTACGCACCTTCTCCAGCACCTGCTCCCGGTAGCGGGCGAAGTCGAAGCCGTGGCCCAGCACCAGGTAGTAGCGGGCGCCTCTTATGACCAGATCGCGCTGCTCCACCGAACGGAAGTAGGGCTGGTACTGGGAAGGATCGGGCGCGCTCTTGCGCAGCACCAGGATGTTGCGGCCCTCCAGCGTGCGCACGTCCGTGAGGATGTCGTCATGGCGGGCATGGGACGACCCCTCGCCGAAGACGAAGAAATAGCGCCGCGCATTGTAGGACAGGGTGACGGCCGGGGAGTAGCCGTCGGCGGCGAACTCGAACTCCGCGGCGTAGGGCTGCAGGGCCTCGAGCAGCTCGCGGGACTTCACCGTCAGCACGATGCCGTCATAGAGGCGGGTCCTGTTCCAGGTTTCCACCGGCAACTGCGCCACCACCACGACTGCAATCACATGCACCAGGGCAAACCCGGCGAAGAAGCGCACCAGCCGGCGCAGCACGGCGGTATCGGCCAATTGGGCGACGATCAGCAGCACGAAGGGCAGGAACGACAGCACCCAGTGCAGTCCGATGGTCTTCACCAGCGACAGCAGGCCGAACACCGCCAGGGGCGCAAGCGCGATGCACGCCAGCGCGCGCCTGCGCGGCTCCAGCCACAGCGCGCGCAGGCGCGCGCGGCGCCGCCACAGCAGGAGAGCCGCCGGCGGCGTCAGCAGGTAGAGCAGCATGCCGGCATAGAGCAGCGGCGTCGTCCAGGATAGCCCGGAGTAGTTGCCCTCGTGCCGGTTGTACAGGTTGAACATCACGTTGGCCCAGCAGTGGCCCCAGTTCCACCACAGGTTGAGAGCCACCGCCGGCAGCGCCGCCGCCGCCAGTACGGCCAGTCCCAGCGCCTTGCGCCGCGAGGGCCGCCACAGGGCATGGCACAGGTAGGCGAAACCCAGCAGCACGGCGAAATACTTGGACAGGAAGGCGAGCCCCAGAAGCAGGCCGGCGGCGGCATACCAGGGCAGGGAATCGTCGCGCGCGGCGCGCAGGAAAGCCAGCCCCGACAGGAAGGAAAAGAACACCAGGGGCGTGTCGGTGGTAATGAACACGTTCCACACATTGGCCGGCGCCAGGGCCACCAGGGTGGCGCCCAGCCACGGCCGCTCGGCGCGCCAGGCGGCGAGCAGCCAGGCGCTGCCGAAGGCCAGCAGCAGCGGCAGCAGCACCACCGGCAGGCGCAGCAGCCACTCGGCATCGCCCAGCCGCAACAACGCCGCCAGCCACCAGCCGATCATAGGTGGATGGTCGTAGAAGCCCCAGTCGGGAATCCTGCCCCATTGGATGAAATAGGCCTCGTCGCCGGTGATGGGCGTGACGGCCGCGAGCCACAGGCGGAAGGCCAGGGTCGCGGCCACGGCTGCTAGAAAGACGCGGCGGCTGTCGGGCACGGGTCGGCGCAAAAAAAGGAATCGGAACACCGCGGCGTCCCGATTCGCCGGTGTATCGCTATTCGGCGGCGAGCTTCAGGCGGCGCAGGCGCACCGCCTCGGCCAGCAGGTCGAGAACGAGCACGGTGTCCTCCCAGCCGATGCAGGCGTCGGTGATGCTTTTACCATACTCGAGGGGCTTGCCCGGCATCAGATCCTGGCGGCCTTCCTTGAGGTGGGACTCGATCATCACGCCGAACACGCGATCCTCACCGCCGGCGAGCTGCTCCGCCACGTTGCGCGCCACGTCGATCTGACGCTTGTATTGCTTGCTGCTGTTGGCATGAGAGCAGTCGATCATGACGCGTGCGGCCAGACCCGCGGCGCCCAGCTCCCGGCATGCCTGGTCAACGCTGGCGGCCTCGTAATTGGGCTCCTTGCCGCCGCGCAGGATGATATGGCAATCCTCGTTGCCGTTGGTGGCCACGATGGCCGAATGCCCGCCCTTGGTCACCGACAGGAAATGGTGCGGATGCTGGGCGGTCTTGATGGCGTCCACGGCGATCCGGATGTTGCCGTCGGTGCCGTTCTTGAAGCCCACCGGGCAGGACAGGCCGGAGGCCAGCTCCCGATGCACCTGGGACTCGGTGGTGCGGGCGCCGATGGCGCCCCAGGCCACCAGGTCGGCGATGTACTGAGGCGTGATCATGTCGAGGAACTCGGTCGCGGCCGGCAGGCCCATCTCGTTGATGTCCACCAGGAGATGGCGCGCCAGGCGCAGGCCTTCGTTGATCTTGAAGCTGCCGTCCAGGCGCGGATCGTTGATCAGCCCCTTCCAGCCGACCGTGGTGCGCGGCTTCTCGAAATACACCCGCATCACCACCAGCAGATCCTCGGCCAAGCGGTCCGCTTCCGCCTTCAGGCGCGTGGCGTACTCGATGGCGGCGTCGAAATCGTGGATGGAGCAGGGTCCGACGATCACCAGCAGGCGATCGTCGGCGCCGTGCAGGATGCGATGCACCGCCTGGCGGGCGTTGTAGGTGGTCTCGACGGCCACCGCGTTGGCGGGGAATTCCCGCAGCAGGTGCGACGGCGGCGCCACCTCCCAGATGTCCCTGATGCGCACATCATCGGTAATGGAACGGCCGCGGTGCTCGCTCGGTGCGACGCTGACGGCGCCGGCTTTGGCGGTCTTCATAGGGGCGTTCATGCTGTGTCACTCCGCCGTCGCTGGCGAACGGCTCGAAATCGCTGAAAAACATGGCATTCTAACCCAAACCGTCTCGTGCCAAGCGTTTCGGGGCAGGTGATGCGTCAAGTATAATTCCGATTTTTAGCCCGCGATTCAGCCATGACCACCCAAACCCGCCATGCCCGCCTGTTGATCCTTGGCTCCGGCCCCGCCGGCTACACCGCCGCGGTCTATGCCGCCCGCGCCAACCTCAAGCCCGTCCTCATCACCGGCCTCGCCCAGGGCGGCCAGCTCATGACGACGACCGACGTGGACAACTGGCCCGCCGACGCGGAAGGCGTGCAGGGCCCTGACCTGATGGCGCGCTTCCAGGCCCACGCCGAGCGTTTCAACACGGAAATAATCTTCGACCATATCCATACCGCGAGGCTGACCGAGAAACCCTTCACCCTGATCGGCGACTCCGGCACCTACACCTGCGACGCGCTCATCATCGCCACCGGCGCCACCGCCAAGTACCTGGGGCTGCCCTCGGAAGAAGCCTTCATGGGCCGCGGCGTTTCCGCCTGTGCCACCTGCGACGGCTTCTTCTACAAGGGCCAGGACGTGGCAGTCATCGGCGGCGGTAATACCGCCGTCGAGGAAGCGCTGTATCTGGCCAACATCGCCCGCAAGGTCACCCTGGTCCATCGACGCGACAAGTTCCGCGCCGAGAAGATCATGATCGACAAGCTCATGGAGAAGGTAGCGAGCGGCCACATCACCCTGGAGCTGGACAGCACCCTGGACGAGGTGCTGGGGGACAACTCGGGCGTCACCGGCATGCGCGTGAAGAACGTGAAGACCGGCACGACCAAGGAAATTGCCCTGTCCGGCGTGTTCATCGCCATCGGTCACAAGCCCAATACGGACCTGTTCGAGGGCCAACTGGAGATGGAGAACGGCTACATCATCACCCGCGGCGGGCGTAACGGCAACGCCACCGCCACCAGCATCCCGGGCGTATTCGCCGCCGGCGACGTGCAGGACCACGTCTATCGCCAGGCGGTGACCAGCGCCGGCACCGGTTGCATGGCAGCCCTGGACGCCGAGCGCTATCTGGACGGGCTGGGCGAAGGCTGACTCCCCGGGGGCGGTTCCGACCCCGCCCTCCGCCACCCATGAAGCGCCGGGCGCCCCGTCCCCCCACGGATGAGGAACGGCACCTCTTCCGCAATGCCGTGGCCGACGCCCGGCCGTTAAGCCACGACCGCGTCCACCACGAGCCCCCCGCCCCGCCCGCCATTCCGCGCCAGCGGCAATGGGACGAGCGGGAAGCGCTGCGCGAATCCCTGCACGCCCCGGCCTCGGTGGAGCTGCTGCTGGAAGGCGGCGAGGAACTGGCGTTCCTGCGCCCGGGTCTGGCGCGCAGCGTGCTGCGCGACCTGCGACGCGGCCGCTGGGTGGTGCAGGACCAGTTGGACCTGCACGGGGCGAACCGCGACCAGGCGCGCGACCTGCTGGCGGACTTCCTCGCCGCCTGCCTCAAGCGCAACCTGCGCTGCGTGCGCATCATCCACGGCAAGGGCCTGCGCTCGCCAGGACGCGAGCCGGTGCTGAAAGGCCTGGTGGCGGGCTGGCTGATGCACCGGGCGGAAGTGCTGGCCTACGCCCAGGCGCGGGCGCAGGAAGGGGGAGCGGGGGCGGTCGTCGTGCTGCTGCGATCCGGCGCACGCTGAATCCGGTTTGCAGCGTCATCCCCCGACCTGCTGCCCGCGCCGGGCCGGGCCGGAACGCTCTTCATCAGGCTGCCCACGAGCGCCCTTGCCGCCGCTTGTTCCGCTGTAAGCCGCCATATAGAGCGTGGGCAGCACCAGCAGTGTGAGCAGCGTTGCCGACACCAGTCCGCCGATCACCACCACCGCGAGGGGCTTCTGGGTCTCCGCACCGATGGCCGTCGACAGTGCCATGGGCAGCAACCCCAGCATGGCCAGCAGCGCCGTCATCAGCACCGTGCGCAGGCGCTCCATGGAACCCTGCACGACGGCGGCGCGCAGGTCCAGCCCCTCGCGCCGCAACTGGCCGAAGTGGGACAGCATGACGACACCGTTGAGCACCGCCTGGCCGAACAGGGCGATGAAGCCGATGGCCGCCGACACCGACAGCGGAATGCCCGTGGCGAATAGCGCGACGATACCGCCGATCATGGCGAACGGGATATTGGCGATGATCAGTGCCGCCGTCTTCAGGGATTTGAAGGCGTCGAACAGCAGCAGGAAGATGATCAGGATGGACAGGGGCACCACCCATGACAGGCGCAGCATGGCGCGCTGCTGGTTCTCGAACTCGCCCGACCAGCTCACCCGGTAACCGGGATCAAGCTTGAGGTTGGCATCCACGCGGGAACGCATGTCGGAGACCACGCTGCCCATGTCCCGGTCCTTGATGAAGACGCCGATGGAGACCACGCGCTGGCCGTTTTCCCGGGCGATGTTCATCGCGCCCGAGGTACGGGTGAACCGGGCGATATCGGCGAGGGGAATGTGCGCCCCCGCCGGTGTTGCCACTGTCACGGCGCGGATGCGGTCCAGCTCGCGATCCTCCTCGCTCAGGCGCACCGTCACGGCGAAGCGCCTCTCCCCCTCCCAGATGGAGGTAGCCTCCTTGCCGGCCAGCGCCGTCTCGATCACATCCTGCACATCGCCGACGTTGAGTCCGTAGCGCGCCGCCCGGGCGCGATCGATCTCGATGCGGAACTGGGGCAGCCGGCCGTTGCGGTCGATGAAGGCGCGGGCGACACCCTGCACTCCGGCGATCTGGTTCAGGATCTGGCGGCCGTAGTCGAGCAGCTTGTCCAGGTCGTCGCCGGTCACCTTGATGACGATCTGACCGTCGATCTGGGAAATGCTCTCTAACACGTTGTCCCGAATCGGCTGGGAAAAGCCGATCTGCGCGCCGGGAATCGCCCCGAGCTTGGCTTCCAATTCGGCCAGCACCTGGCGCTTGGACAGACCACGCTGCCATTGCTCCTCCGGCCGAAGATCCACCAGCGCCTCCACCTGGCTGGCGATCTTGGGGTCGGTACCGTCCTCGGGCCGGCCCAGCTTGGAGATAACGGTGCGCACCTCCGGCGTGGTGCGCACGATGGCGCGGATGCGGCGCGCCTGCTCCACCGCCTCGCTGATCGACACCGACGGCTCCAGCGTGATGTTGAGCCATACGGAGCCTTCGTTCAGTTCCGGCAGGAACTCGGTGCCCAGACGCGTGCCCGCGGCGAGGCTGACCGCCAGCGCCGCAGCCGCCCCGGCCAGCACCACCTTGCGATGATCCAGGGCCCAGCGCAGGGCCGGCATGTAGGCGCGCTTGGCGAAGACCATGATGCGGTTCTCGCCGTGGGGCAGCTTGTGGCGCAGCACGACAAGACACAGCAGCGGTACCAGGGTCAGAGAGACGATGAGCGAGCCGATCAGCGCCGAGGTCACCGAGTAGGCCATGGGCGCGAAAATGCGGCCTTCGTGGCGCTGCAGGGTGAAGATGGGAATGTGCGCGGCGATGATGATCAGCATCGAGAACAGGGTGGGCCGGCCCACCTCCACCGCGGCATTGAGCACCGTGTTCAGGCGCGACTTGCGGTCGGCGTTGTCGCTCAGTTGGGACAGCCGGTGGAAGATGTGCTCGACGATGATCACGGCGCCGTCCACAATGATGCCGAAGTCCATCGCCCCCAGGGACAGCAGGTTGGCGGGAATGCCGATGAGCTTGAGGCCCAGGAAGGTCGCCAGCAGCGACAACGGGATCACCAGCGCGACGATGGCGGCGGCGCGGAAGTTGGACAGGAATAGGTAAAGGACGATGCACACCAGCAGGGCGCCTTCCACCAGGTTGCTGAATACGGTCTTGAGGGTCTTGCCGATGAGCCAGGAGCGGTCGTAGAAGGGTACGATTTCCACGCCGCCGGGCAGGGTGCTGCGGTTCAGCTCGGCGATCCTGTCCTTCAGGGCGGCGAGGACTTCCGAGGCGTTTTCGCCCTTGCGCATCAGCACCAGGCCATAGACGATGTCGTCGTCGGCGTCCTGCCCCGCCACGCCCTGGCGCGGCACGGCGCCGACCGTGACCTTGGCCACGTCGCGCACCAGCACGGGCACGCCGCGGTTCTCGGCGACCACCACGTTCTCGATATCCTCGGCCGAGCGGTACAGACCGATGCCGCGGATGAGGTATTGCTGGCGCCCGTGCTCCACGTAGCCGCCGCCCGCGTTGGCGTTGGACCGGGTCACGGCGGCGGTCAGCTGCGGCAGCGAGATCTTGTAGTCCCGCAGGCGCGCCAGGTCCGGCCGCACCTCGAAGGTCTTGACGAGGCCGCCGAAGCTCACCACGTCGGCCACCCCGGGCACCGTCTTGAGCTGCCGCTCCATGATCCAATTCTGCAGGGTGCGCAGCTCCATCGAGCTGAGGTTGGGAGCCTTGAGGCGGTAGCGGTAGATTTCGCCGATGGCCGAAGTCATCGCCGCCAGTTCCGGCTTCACGCCGTCCGGCAGGTCCGCTTCGCGCAGCCGCTCGATCACCTGGGCCCGGGCGAAGTAGTCATCCGCCTTGTCGTTGAACGTCACCACCAGATAGGACAGGCCGAACTGGGTATGGGAGAAAATGCGAACGGCATTGGGCAGACCCGACAGCGCGATCTCGATCGGGATGGTGACCTGCTTTTCCACCTCCTCCGCCGCACGGCCGGGATAGAGGGTGATCACCGTGACCTGGGTGTCGCTCACATCGGGGAAGGCCTCCACCGGCAGGTTCTTGAAGGCGATCACGCCGCCGCCGACGAACAGCAGCACCCCCAGCACGACGAACAACGGCTGGTACAGGGCGAAGCGGACGACGCGCTTGATCATGGCGCCGCACTGGAAAGGATCTGCTGCAGGAACAACGCGCCCTGGGTGACCACACGCTCGCCCGGCTGCAGGCCCTTGACCACGCGCATGCGCTCGACGCCCGCGTCCTGCGCGTCGACGCTGCGCCGCAGGTAGCGGCCGCCCCCCTGATCGACGAACACGTAGTGCCCGTTGCCCACCAGCACCACGCCGGCGGCCGGCACGACCGGGGCACCGCTGCCGGGCAGGCGCAACTGGCCGCGCACGAACATCTCCGCCTTCAACCGGCGCTGTTCGTTGGGCACCGTGGCGCGCGCCTTGAAGGTGCGGGTGACCGGGTCGAGGGCGTCGGCAACGAATTCGATCCTCGCTTTCACCATTTCACCCGGCAGGGCATCGGCGGTGAGCTCAATCTCCTGCCCCACGTGCACCGTACTCGCCGCCCCTTCCGGCAGGTCGATGAGGGCCCACAACCGGCCGGGATCGCTCAGCACGAACAGCGCCGGCGTGCCGGAGGCCGCCTGGTCGGGGCGGAACTCCTGCCCCACGTTGGCGTTGCGCTCTACCACCGTGCCGGCGATGGGACTGCGCAGGGGAAAGACCTGGTCGACATCAGCGCCGGCGCCATAGCTGCGCAGACGCGCCCGGGTGCGGGCGGCCTCGGCCCGGGCCCGCGCCATGTCGGCCTCGGCCGCCTGCAGGTCGCGCTTGGCGATGATGCCCGCCTCGTCCAGATAGCGGGCTCGGGCGAGATTCTTTTCCGCCTGCGCCAAGTCGGCCTGGGCCCGCGCCGCCTCCGCCTGGACCTGGCCGAATTCGGGCGAGGTGAGCCGCGCCAGTACCTGGCCGCGCCGCACGCGGCTGCCCGGCGCCGCATCCAGGCTGACGATGCGCCCCGCCACCGGCGCGAAGACGCGCGTGGTGCACGTCTCGTCCCACGCCAGGCGGCCGGAAACAGCAACGGTGTGCTCGCCTTCGGCCTGCGCCGGATCGCTCTTGAGGGCGGCGAGCTGGGGGCTGTCGGAGCGGAACTGGATCGTGTCGCCGCTCACCGTCGGTTGCGGCGGCGAATCGGGCATTTCCGCGCGCTTGCAACCGACAAAAGAAAGAAGCAGCGCGCACAGCGCCACCACGCGGATGCCTGTCATGGTTGTTGCTCCCATTCAGTCGCGGCACGCCACGCGGCCAAAGCCTTGGCATAATCGGCCCGCGCCTGGACGATTTCCAGTTGAATCGCACGCAACTGGCGGCGTGCGTCGAGCAGATCGGTGAGGGAGGCGGCACCGCGCACATAGGCGAGTTCGATGCCGCGTGCCGCCTCCTGCGCAGAGCGGGCGCCGGCATCCTCCAGAGCGGCGAGCTTGTCGCGAGCGGCGGCGAGTTGGGCATGGGCACGCTGCACCTCGGCGGAGGCCTGCAATGCCACCTTTTCCCGCATCACGCGCGCCGCCTCCAAGTCCGCTTCCGCCTTGGCGATCTCGCCCTGGTAGCGGTAGTCCCAAAACAAGGGGATGCTGACGGAGAAGCCGAAGGAGCCGCGGTTGTCCGGCGGGAAACGTTCGTATTGCGCACCCAGCGTCACGTCCCGGGTCGCCAGGCTGCGGGCCAGCTCGCGTCCCCGGCGGGCCGCCTCCTCCCGGGCCGTGGCACCGCGCAGGTCGGGCCGTTGCGCCGCAGCCTCGGCCGGCAGCGCCGGCGCCGCCGGCGCGGGCAGCGGCCAGGGATCGTCGGCGCTCAGCTCCGCCGCTGCCTGCGGATCGCCGAGCAGCGTGGCGAGCGTCTGACGGGCGGAGGCCAAGTCGGCCAGCGCAGCGCGCCTTTCGTTGTCGGCCCGTATGGTTTCCACTCGCAGGCGCGAACACTCGATAGGCGCGAGATCGCCCGCCTTCACGCGTCGCTCGGCGGCATCCAGGGACTGTCGCGCCAGGGCGCTCGATTCGTCGAGCAGGCGCAGGCGCTCCTGAGCCTGCTTCAGATCGAAATAGGCCAGGTGCACCGCCAAGCGCTGCTGCCGCCGCACCTCGGCCAGGTCATGGCGCGTCGCCTGCAGCTGCGCCTCGGCCGCGTCCAGCCGATGCCGGCGCTTGTCGCCGCGCTCGACCAGCCACGATAGGCCCACAGTGGTGTCCATGGCTTTCTGAGAGAGCGGGCCGCCGCCGATGCCCCGGTGCGGATCGAGATTCACCGTCTGCACCGACAGCGAGGGATTGGGGCGCTGGGTGGCGGATATAATCCCCGCTTGCGCCGCATCGACTGCGGCAGCGCCAAGGGCGATGTCCCGGTTGCGCGCCAGCGCCTGGCGCTCGGCATCTGCGAGGCTCAGGGCCCGGGCGGGCGCGACCGGTGCGGCGGATAGCGCAACGGCCATCGACACAATCGCAACAGTTCGAATCATCGGTCCGACAATGGGAGCATTGAAAATGGGGCACCAGGGGCGGGGCGCCGGTCCAAGCAAGGGGCTGAAGATAGCCGTGCTCCCTGTCGCCATGCTGTCTACCTGGGGAGCCGCCAAGCCGTGCGCCTGCTGCTGATCGAGGATGACCTCACGCTCTCGGAGGGCGTGGCCGCCGCCTTGCGCCAGGATGGCTACGCGGTGGACGTGGCCGGCCGGGCGGCCGACGCCTTGCGCCTCGCCCGCGCCGCAGTCTACGACGGCGCGGTTCTCGATCTGGGCCTGCCCGACCGGGACGGCATCGATTTGCTGCGCGAGCTGCGCGGCGAGGCCTTCGCCTTCCCCATCCTCATCCTCACCGCCCGCGACGGCCTGGATGACCGCATTCGCGGCCTGGATACGGGTGCCGATGATTACCTGGTCAAGCCCTTTGCGTTGGGCGAGCTGGAGGCACGCCTGCGTGCCCTGTTGCGGCGCGCGGAGGACAAGGTACCCTGGCGCCAGATCGGCGGCCTGCGCTTTGATCTTTCGGGCGGCCGTGTCCTGGCGGACGGGGAGGACCTTGCTCTCACGCAGCGCGAGTTCTCCGTGCTCACCGCCTTGGCGCGGCGGGTGGGCAAAGTGGTGAGCAAGGAAACCCTCTTCAACGCCGTTTTCCCCCATGATGCGGAGGCAGCCGCCAATGCGATCGAAGTCTATGTGAGCCGCGTGCGACGCAAGATCGAACCGGCGGGCGTCACCATCCGTGCGCTGCGCGGCCTGGGCTATCGGCTGGAAGAGGCGAAGGGTGCGGGCAAAGCCTAGAGCCAGCATTCGCCGCCGGCTGCTGGCGCGGCTCATGGCGCCCCTCCTGGTACTGGTGGTAGCCAGCGGCGCCGCGGCCTATGGCCTCGCCAGCCATTTCTCCCGCCAGGTGCTGGATCAGTGGCTGTACGATTCGGCCATCTCCCTGGCCAAGCAGGTGCGCTGGGTGGGCGGCCGGGCCTCCATCGATCTGCCCAGCCCGGCCCTGGAGATTTTCGAGTGGGACGCGGCCGACCGCCTGTTCTACGAGGTGACGTCGCAGGAACGCGGCCTCATCTTCAGCAATGCGCTGCTGGCGCCCCCGCCCTACGCACCCACGCCCGAGTCCGCGCAGCCGGTGTACTACGACAGCGAGGTGGCCGCCACCCCAGTGCGGGCACTCGCCATCGCCCTGGCCCTGCCCCAGGGCGATACCATTACCGTGAAGGTCGCCGAGACCCGCCACAAGCGCGACCTGCTCGCACGGGAGGTGCTGGTGGCGACGCTGGGCGTATCGCTGCTGATGGTCGCCGTGTGCGCCGGCCTCGTCTGGTACGGCATTGGCAGCGGCATGAGCGCCCTCGAGGTTGCCGTGCGCGATATCCGCATCCGCCACGGCAAGACGCCTCTGGCCCCCACGCCCGGCGATTGGCCTGTACCCGACGAGGTGCGCCCGCTGGTGGATGAAATCAACGAGCTCATCGACGAGTTGGGTGCCGCCCACCGCTCCCAGGAGCGCTTCGTGATGGACGCCGCCCACCAATTGCGCATGCCCCTCGCGGCGCTGCGCGTGCAACTGGAATTCGCCCAGCGCGAGCGGGATCCGGAGCGCCACGCCCGCGCCATTGACAACGCCACCGAGGTGCTGGCGCGTACCAGCCATCTGCTGCACCAACTGCTCACGCTGGCGAAGGTGGACGAGAACCGTGCCGATACTCTGGGCCTCGAGCCCACCGACATCGACCGCATCGCCCGGGAGGAAGTGGAGCGGCGCGTCGATGACGCGCTGGCGCAGGGCATAGACCTGGGCTATGCGGGCGTGGGCCGGGCAGTATGGGTAAATGGCAAGGACGCGCTGCTGCGCGAAGCGCTCGCCAATCTCCTCGACAACGCCCTTGCTTACGGCGCAGCTGGCGGCCAAGTGACGGTGGGCGTGTGCGACGACCCGCTGGAGATTTATGTGGAAGATCACGGCCCCGGCATCGCGCCCGCGGAACGGGCGCGCGTGCGCGACCGCTTCTATCGGGTTCCCGGAACACCGGGGGACGGCTGCGGGCTGGGCCTATCCATCGTCGACGAGATCGCCCGCCGCCACGGCGCCGTGCTATCGCTGGAACAGCGCGTCGGAGGAACGGGACTGAGGGCGCGCCTGCTGTTCCCCCCGGCGCCCGATGCGGGTTGGCGGCACGGGTAGGCCGCCGATACCGCCCGGGCCTTGACTCAGATCGCCGCTTCGTCGGTCTCGCCGGTGCGGATGCGCACCACCTGCTCCACCGGCACGACGAAGATCTTGCCGTCGCCGATCTTGCCGGTGCGCGCGGCCTTGACGATGGCCTCGATGGCCGGCTCCACGGTCTGTTCGGCCACCACTACCTCGATCTTGATCTTGGGCAGGAAGTCCACCACGTACTCGGCGCCGCGATAGAGCTCCGTGTGGCCTTTCTGGCGGCCGAAGCCCTTGACCTCGGTGACCGTCAGGCCGGTCACGCCGACCTCAGACAAGGCCTCCCGCACCTCGTCCAGCTTGAAGGGCTTGATGATCGCTTCGATTTTTTTCATGGGCTCCTCACCACTCGTCGATGTAGTGCGATGTTATCGGATATCGCCAGTCCTTGCCAAAGCCCCGGCGGGTGACGCGGATGCCCACCGGTGCCTGGCGCCGCTTGTACTCGTTGCGTTTTAGCATGTGCACCACGCGGCGCACTTCCGCTTCGGCATGGCCCTCGGCGACGATCTCGGCGGGCGCCAGGTCGCGCTCCATGTAGGCCTCGATGATGGCGTCCAGGACCTCGTAGGGCGGCAGGCTGTCCTGGTCCTTCTGGTCGGGCTTGAGCTCGGCGGAGGGTGCGCGGGTGAGGATGTTCTCGGGAATGACCGGGGCAATGCCGTTGCGGTAACGGCACAGGCGATAGACGAAGGTCTTGTAGATATCCTTGATCACGGCGAAGCCGCCGGCCATGTCGCCGTAGAGGGTGGCATAGCCCACCGCCATCTCCGACTTGTTGCCGGTGGTGAGCACGATGGAACCGAACTTGTTGGACAGGGCCATGAGGATCATGCCGCGGATGCGCGCCTGCAGGTTCTCTTCCGTCGTGTCCTGGGGCCGGCCCTCGAAGCGGGGCGTGAGGGTGTCGAGAAAGGACTGGAAGATGGGCGTGATGGGAATCTCGTCGTAGCGCACGCCCAGGTTGCGCGCCAGCTCGCGCGCATCGTCCAGGCTCATCCGGGCGGTATAGGGCGAGGGCATCATCACCGCCTGCACCCGGTCGGCGCCCAGGGCATCGCAAGCAATGGTCAGGGTCAGGGCCGAATCCACGCCGCCGGACAGGCCGATGATGGCGCCGGGGAAGTTGTTCTTGCCCAGGTAGTCGCGCACGCCCAGCACCAGGGCGTCATAGACGTCCGCCTCCAGGGGCCGCGGCGGCGCGATTGCACCCGGGCGCAAGTCGTCGCCCCCGTACTCGACGATTTCCAGCGCCTCGACGAAAGCCGGCAGTTGATGGGTGAGCCTGCCCGAGCGGTCCAGGGCAAAAGAGGCGCCGTCGAACACCAGTTCGTCCTGCCCGCCGACCATATTGGTGTAGATCACCGGCAGGCCGGTATCCTCGATGCGGTCGCGCAGCACTTCGTAGCGCGTCGCCTGCTTGTTCATGTGATAGGGCGAGGCGTTGAGGACCAGCAGCAGCTCGGCCCCGGCAGAGCGGGCGGCCTCGGCCGCGCCTTCTTCCCAAACGTCGGCGCAAATGTTGATGCCGCAGCGCACGCCCGCCACCTCCACCACGCAGGGCTCGGCTGCGGCGCAGAAGTAGCGCTGCTCGTCGAACACCTGGTAATTGGGCAGGCGGTGCTTGCGGTAGGTGGCGACGATGCGCCCGTCGCGCAGCAGCGAGGCGGCGTTGAAGCTGTCCTCGCCCGCCTGCTCGGGATGGCCCACCAGCATGTCGATGCCGCGCACGCCGCGCGCCAGTTCCGCCAACTGGCGGGCGCCGGCGCGGTAGAAGTCCGGGCGCAACAGCAGATCCTCGGGCGGATAGCCGCACAGGGCCAGCTCCGGCGTCACCATGAGATGCGCCCCCAGCGCACGGGCGCGCTCGGCGAACTCGGCGATGCGGCGCGCGTTGCCGGCAAAGTCGCCCACGATGCAGTTGATCTGGGCGACGGCGATCTTCAACTTAGCCATAGGGTGTAAATATACCGCGTTGCGCCGGCGGCGGCTTGCAAGCCGCCGCCGGCGTCAACATAATGCGTGTTTTCCGTACCCCGCCCGCCATGAGCAACAGCCTCGGTCCCTGGTTCGATTACTACGCCGGCCATATCAATTCCTTCTTCAAGCGCTACGAGCGGGCCATCGAGTGTTTCCAGAGCGCAGTGCGCGCCCAACCGGGCCTGTCCGAAGCGTGGCGCTGCCTGGGCTTCCTGTACCAGAACGCCGGGCGCACGGGCGAGGCCATCGACGCCCTGGAGCGGGCGCTGCGGCTCAATCCCGAGGACGCGGTGACCCACTTCAATCTCGGCTTCATCCTGCAGGAGCAGAAACGCCTGGACGAAGCCGCCGAGCATTTCGAGAAGTGCGTGCGCCTCAATCCCACCATCGATCGCGCCTGGTACGGCCTGGGGCTCATCTATAACGAGCGCCGGCAGTACGACAAGGCGGCGGAAGTTCTGGAAGAGGCGGCGCGCCTGCAGCAGTTCAATCCCCACGCCGGCTATCACCTGGCCATCGCCTACCGCGGGCTGGGCCGGCGCGACAAGCTGCTCGCCGAGTACAAGCGCGTCAAGGGCTTCGACCCGCAGATGGCGGCGCAGATGCGGCGCGAGTTCACCATCACCGATTGAGCACCCGCAGCTCCGCAGACGTCCGGCTATACGGCTCGCTGGCCGATGTCCCGGCAACCGAGTGGAACGCGCTTGCCGGGGACCAGCCCTTCCTGCGGCACGAATTTTTGACTGCCCTGGAGGACAGCGGTTGCGTCGGCGCCCGCAGCGGCTGGGAGCCACGGCATCTGACCCTGTGGCGCGCCGGCCGCCTGGCCGCAGCCGCCCCCCTCTATCGCAAGAGCCATTCCTTCGGCGAATACGTGTTCGACTGGGCCTGGGCCGACGCCTATCACCGGGCGGGGCTCGCCTACTATCCCAAGCTGGTGTGCTGCGTGCCCTTCACCCCCGTGGCCGGGCGGCGCCTGCTCGCCGCCGACGCGGGGCAGCGCCAGGCGCTGATCGAGGCGCTGCTGGCCCAGGCCCGGGACTCCGGCTGCTCGTCCCTGCACGTGCTGTTTCCGCCCGAAGAGGACGCCGAGCTACTGGCCCGCGCCCGCCTGCAGCTGCGCCAGGGGGTGCAGTTCCACTGGCGCAATCCGGGCTACGGCAGCTTCGATGACTTCCTCGCCACCCTGACCCGCGACAAGCGCAAGAAGATCCGCCAGGAGCGGCGCCGGGTGGCGCAAGCGGGCATTTCTTTCCGCATCCTCGTCGGCGGCGACATCGGCGCGCGCGACTGGGAGTTCTTCCATCGCTGTTACCGCCGCACTTATCAAGCGCACCGCTCGACGCCCTATCTCAACCTGGAGTTCTTCCTGCGCCTGGGCGAGACGCTCGTCCCCCATGTCATGCTGGTCGTGGCGGAACGGGCGGGACGGCCGCTCGCCGCGGCCTTCAACGTGTTCACCGACGACACCCTCTACGGCCGCTACTGGGGCGCGCTGGACCAGGTGCCCTGCCTGCACTTCGAGACCTGCTACTACCAGGCCATCGAGTTCTGCATCGCCCGCGGCATCGCCGTGTTCGAAGGCGGCGCCCAGGGCGAGCACAAGCTGGCACGCGGCTTCCTGCCGGTGCGCACGGTCTCGGCCCACTGGCTGCGCGATGCACGCTTCGCCGACGCCGTGGCGCGCTTCCTGGCGCGGGAAAGCCAGGGCGTGGAGTTCTACCTGGACGAGCTGAACGAACGCAATCCCTTCAAGCGCTAGGTCGGCGCAGGGTGCGCCATAGATCGAACGAGTAGAGCGCCAAGCCCAGCCAGATGAGGCCGAAGGTGACGAACTGCGCCCGCCCGAAGGACTCGCCGAACACATACACCGCCAGCACCAGGGTCAGGGTGGGCACGATGTACTGCAGGAAGCCCAGGGTGGACAAGGACAGGCGCTGGGCCCCGGCGGCGAACAGCATGAGGGGGATGGCGGTGATCGGCCCCGCCAGCACTAGCAGGAAATCGGTCGAGGGATCCCCGTGGCCGAAGGCGACCGTGTCCTGGCGCCAGATCCAGGCGAGGTAGCCCAGGGCCACGGGTGCCGCCAGCAGGGTTTCGATGAACAGGCCGTTCATGGCATCCAGCCGCAGGCGCTTGCGCAACAGTCCGTAGCCGCCGAAGCTCGCCGCCAGGGCCAGCGGCACCCAGGGCACCACACCCAGTTGCCACAGTTGGTTGGCCACACCCAGGGCCGCCAGACCGACGGCGAGCCGCTGCGCCGGCCGCAGCCGCTCGCCGAGAAACAGAAAACCCAGCAGCATGCTCACCAGCGGGTTGATGAAGTAGCCCAGGCTGGTTTCCAGTACCCGCCCGGCATTGACCGCCCAGACGAAGATCAGCCAGTTGGTCGTGACCAGGGCCGTGGTCAGGCACAGCGTGCCCACCAGGCGCGGCTGGCGTGCCAGGGCTTTGAAACCGATGAAGCGCCGGGTCGCTGCCAGCAGCAGGGCCACGAACAGGGCGGACCACAGCACCCGGTGCACGATGATCTCCAGGGCCGACACATGCTTCACCGCCTTGAAATACAGGGGGAAGGCGCCCCAGAGGAGATAGGCCGCGCCGGCGTACAGGGCGCCGGTACGGCTTTCGGCCTGGGCGGAGGTGCCGGCGGGATCGGGAGCACGCATGACGGATCTTCCTGTTGGCGGAAACTGCGAAAGCCCGCGCTGCGGGCTTTCGCCGGGATAAACCTGGATGCGATGTCAGAACATGGGTTTGTTCGCCGCGCCCTCGTAACGCTTCACGCCCTCGAGGATCTCCTGCTTGGCCTCTTCCGGCCCGACCCAGCCTTCCACCTTCACCCACTTGCCCGGCTCCAGGTCCTTGTAGTGCTCGAAGAAATGGGCGATCTGGGACAGCACGATCTCCGGCAGGTCGCGCGGCGTCTCGATGTTGCGATACAGGTTGGTGAGCTTGTCGATGGGTACCGCCAGCAGCTTGGCGTCGCTCCCCGCCTCGTCGGTCATACGCAGCATGCCGATGGGGCGGCAGCGCACCACCACCCCGGTCAACAGCGGCACGGGGGAGAGCACCAGCACGTCCACCGGATCGCCGTCGCCGGCGATGGTATGGGGGATGTAGCCATAGTTGCAGGGGTAGCGCATGGAAGTGGACATGAAGCGGTCTACGAACATGGCGCCGGTTTCCTTATCCACCTCGTACTTGATGGGCTCGCCGTGCATCGGGATTTCGATGATGACGTTGAAATCGTTGGGGAGGGCGCGGCCCGAAGTGACTCTGTCCAGGTTCATTGCAGTCTCGAGTTGCGGCAAAGGCGGGATTATACCGGCCGGTTTCTTTCCCCCGGCTGACGCCATCCCTGCTTCTCCTTGACAGGATATCGTCCCTGATAAATAATGCGAATTATTCTCATTCGTAGTCAATCTTAGTCGGGGTCGGCGGACGCTGCCTCCAGCACGGGTACCGGATCGCAGGCCACAGAAAAATGCTCAACCAATCAGACGTTAAGGGAGAAATCATGTCGTTGATCCGTTCCACGGCGGTCGCCCTCCTGGTGCTCGCCGCCTTCATTTCCCTGCCCGCCGCAGCCCTCGAATACCCCATTGGCACGCCTCAGAACGTAGCGGGCATGGAAGTCGCCGCCGTCTATCTGCAGCCCATCGAGATGGAGCCCGAGGGCATGATGCGCAAGGCATCCGAATCGGACATCCACCTTGAAGCCGACATCCACGCCCTGGCAAACAATCCCAACGGCTACAAGGAAGGCGACTGGATTCCCTTCCTGCACGTGAAGTACGAAATCACCAAGCTACCCTCGGGCGAGAAGATCAAAGGCGACCTCATGCCCATGGTGGCCAGCGACGGCCCCCACTACGGCGACAACGTGAAGCTCATGGGACCGGGCAAGTACAAGCTGAAGTACGTCGTCTATCCGCCCAACGCCAAGGAAAACCCGATCGGCCAGCACTACGGCCGCCACACGGACCGCGCCACCGGCGTGCGTCCCTGGTTCAAGCCCTTCGAGGTCGAATACGAATTCACCTTCGCCGGCATCGGCAAGAAGGGCGGGTACTAAGATGAAGCGACCGCTGACAGCCGCGGCCAGGTCCGCGGTGGCTGCGGCCATGGTGCTCGCGGGACATGCAGCCCAGTCGGCCGAGCCGTCCAGCGCCCAACTGATGGCCGAACTGAAGCGCCTGTCCGAACGCCTCCAGAAGCTGGAAAGGGAGAACGCGGACCTGCAGACGAAGCTGAATACTGCCCCCGTCCGGCAAAGCGATCTCGAGGCGCGGGTAAGAGCCCTCGAGACGCGCAATGCGCAGATCGACGAGGCCTTGAACAAGGACACCATCAGCGACAAAGAGCCCGAGTTGACCGCCCGCCTCAAGGGAGCCGAATACACGGCTCTCGACATCCAGAAGCAGGCCAAGGTCATCGAAGGGCTCGAGGGCTTCTTCGCCGGTGCCAGCTTCACGGGCGTCGGTCAGCGGCTGAGGGGCGTTGCCCCGAGTCCCGGCACGCTCGTCAATTACCGCGCGGACGTCACCGTGACCACGCCGACGATCAGCACCGGGAACATCGACAGCAAACTCTTCGGTCATTTCCGTATCGGCCAGGGCAAGGGCGTTTCCGAGAAGCTGACCGCCTTCGTCGGCCCCAACGCCACCTCCTTCCAGCTCGGTTCGGTCATCGAGCCCGACTCCAGCGCGGTGATGCTCGCCCAGGCCTGGTACCAGGCGGACATTCCCCTGCCGCTCACCGGCGTGAAGTCCTTGTCGCGCGAGAAACTGACGGTAAACTTCGGCAAGATGGACCCGTTCGGATTCTTCGACCAGAATGCGGCGGCCAATGACGAGACCCGGCAGTTCCTGTCCAGCATCTTCGTGCACAACGCCCTCCTCGACAATCCTCTCGCAGCGAACGTCGGCGCCGACGGCTTCGGCTTTTCCCCCGGCTTGCGGCTGGCCTACCTCAACGAGCGCAGGAAACCCTCCGAGAGCTACGGGCTGTCCCTGGGTATCTTCGCTTCAGGCAAGGGCGCCAATTTCAGCGAGTCGATGAAGTCTCCTTTCGCCATCGCCCAGGCCGAGACCAAACAGCGGCTGTTCGCCGGCCTGGAGGGAAACTATCGCGCCTTCGTTTGGCGTAACGGTCAGGCGCCCACCTTCGTCTCCGGGCAGACGGCGCGGCACAGCGGCTTCGGCCTCAACTTCGATCAGCGCATCCATGACGCCGTCACAGTATTCGCGCGCTACGGCGCGGCCCGGGGAGACGGCTTGCCCTTCGACCGCACTGCCAGCGTCGGCGCCGAGATCGGTGGCGGCTATTGGCGCCGGGCGGCCGACGCGCTGGGCATGGCCTTCGGCACCAACCGTGCCAGCGCGGATTTCCGCGCCCGGTCGGCCACCCTCGACGCAGACGGCGACGGCATTCCCGACTATGGCTTCGCCGCCAGCGGCTGGGAGAAGACTGCCGAAATCTACTACCGATACTACATCCACAAGGGCTTCGAACTCACGCCCGATTTCCAGTGGATCCGTAACCCCGCCGCGAATCCCGACACCAAGCCCATCAAGATCCTGGGCGCGCGCCTGCAACTCAGCTACTGACCGGGGGCGACAGATGACGGTCATTCTGCGACGTTTGGCTTTCGTGTTGGCCGCGGCTTGTTCGGGTCCGGCGGCCCTGGCCCAGGAGCTGCCCACCTTCGACGTGGTGGCGCGGGACGGACGCCTGATCCCGGCGCGCCTGGAGGTCCCCGCCGGAAGGCGCATCAAGCTGGTGCTGAAGAACGAAGGCCCCGGCCCCCTGGAGTTCGAGAACGACGAGATGCGCATCGAGAAGGTAATCTCCGCGGGGGTCACCTCCTTCATCGTGCTGCCGCCGATGAAGCCCGGCGAGTACGGCTTCATCGACGAGTTCAACCCCATGACCGGCGAACTGAAGATCATCGCCAAGTAAGCGCCATGGACCAGCCGCTGCCCGCCTTCCTCTCCCCGCAACGCCCGGCCACGCTGCTGGCGCGCCTGGGCGAGGCCATGCGCCGGCACCGGGGGGTCATCCTCGGGCTACAGTGGATCATGGTTCTGTGCTATCTGATCCTGGTCACGGTGCCGGCCTTCCTGCCGCTGCCGGGCAGCGGCGCCACCATCCTCGGCAACCTCACCCTGTTCGCCCAGTTCCTGTTCTGGGGCATCTGGTGGCCCTTCGTCATGCTCAGCATGATGCTCATGGGACGGGTGTGGTGCGGCGTGCTGTGCCCGGAAGGGGCGCTCACCGAGTGGGTCAGCCGCCGCGGCCTGGGCCGGACCATCCCCCGCTGGCTGCGCTGGGGCGGCTGGCCCTTCGTAGCTTTCGTCAGCACCACGGTCTATGGCCAATTGGTGAGCGTGTACGAGTATCCCAAGGCCGCCCTGCTGGTGCTGGGCGGCTCCACGCTCGCCGCCGTCATCGTGGGCTTCTTCTACGGCAAGGGCAAGCGCGTCTGGTGCCGCTACCTGTGCCCGGCCACGGGCGTATTCGCCCTGCTGGCAAGAATCGCCCCGGTGCATTTCCGCGTGGACGAAGAAGCCTGGAAGCGCTATCCGGGCCGTCCGCGCAGCGTGGACTGCGCCCCCCTGCTGGATCTGCGCCACATGCGAAGCAGCTCCCAGTGCCACGCCTGTGGCCGCTGCAGCGGCCACCGCAACGCCATCGAACTGGCCGCGCGCTCGCCCAATCGCGAGATCCTGGCCCTCGCCCCCGAGCGCAACGACTTGGGCGCGGCCCTGCTGCTCATCTTCGGCGTGCTGGGCGTGGCCCTGGGCGCCTTCCAATGGACCCTCAGCCCCGGGTTCGTCGCCATGAAACAGGCGGCGGCGCAGTGGCTGATCGAGCGCGAGTCCTTCTGGCTGCTGCAGGACAACGCCCCCTGGTGGCTCCTCACCCACTACCCGGAAGCGAGCGACGTGTTCACCTGGCTGGACGGCCTGTGCATCCTCGCCTACATCTTCGGCACCGCACTGGTGGTGGGCGGCGCCACCTGGGCCGCCCTGCGCGCGGCCCAATGGCTCGCCGGCGCTGGCCGCTTCCACTGGAAGTCCCTGGCCATGGCACTGGTGCCCCTGGCCGGCGCCACGGTGTTCCTGGGCCTGTCCATGCTCACGCTCACCCAGCTGCGCGCCGAAGGCATCACCTTCGCCTGGCTGGGCGCCGCGCGCACCGGGCTGCTGGCGGCGGGCCTGCTGTGGTCGGCCTGGCTCGGGGTGCGTATCGTCTTTGGCAGTCCCGAGTCGGCCCTGCGCCGGTTCGGCGCCCTGATTGCCTTCGCCGTGCCGCTGGCCCTGGTGGGCTATGCCTGGTACCTGGCGTTTTATGTGTGGTGACGCATCATGCCCCCGAGCAAACAAGACACTCCGCCTGTCCGCCGCCGCGACACGCCGCCCGCCGCCAAGCCTCCGGCGGCCGTGGTGGCGAGCGAGACGCTCTTGGGCGGCCGCGACCAGATCCGCATTCTCCATCGCGGCGAACTGTACTCGTTGCGCCAAACGCGCAACGGCAAGCTGATTTTGATGAAATGACATAAGCATCGTACGCGCCGGCACGCCGGCACCTGCAGCACAGCCAGCCAGTCCCGGCGGGACCAGCCAGCCAACAGCAGACCTTGCTTTGGAACCAGACGCAGCAAATGGCTTCAGTCCCGTTATCACACGCCGGTGCTCCCCGCTGGCTGCTCCCCGCCGTCATCGCCGCGCACGGCGCCGCGCTGGTGGCGTTGGCCCGCCCCCCTGACGAGCCCATCACCCCGCCGCGGCCGCTGACGGTGGCGCTGCTGGCGCCGCCGGCGCCCCCGGTCGCCCAGCCCGAAGCGCCCCCGTCCCCCAAGCCCAAGGCCACGCCGCGGCCGAAGCCGCTGCCGCAGCCAGCGGCCAAGCCCGAGCCTGCGGTCGCCGCGCTGCCCGCCGCCCCCGCCCATGAGGCGGCGCCCCAGCCCGCCGCAGCGGCGCCAGCGCCCGCCCCATCAACAGCGCCGGCCGCCGCCGAGGCGCCGCTGGAGGCGGCCCGCTTCGACGCCGCCTATCTGCGCAACCCGCCGCCGCCTTACCCCCCGCTATCCCGGCGCCTGGGGGAACAGGGCAAGGTGCAGTTGCGCGTCCATGTGAACACCGAGGGCCTGCCCACGGCGGTGGAGATCAAGTCCAGCAGCGGCAGCCCACGCCTGGACGAGGCGGCCCTGGAGACCGTGCGCAAGTGGCGCTTCGTGCCGGCCCGCCAAGGCGACCGGCCGGTCGCCGCCTGGGTGGTCGTTCCGATCAATTTCCGTCTGGAGGGTTAAGCATGTCCACCACCGAATTCAGCCTCGCCCACCTGTGGCAGCAGGGCGACGCCATCTCCCACGGCGTCGCCATCGGCCTGCTGCTCATGTCCATCGTCACCTGGTACGTCATCCTAGCCAAGGCCTGGCAGCACCTGCGCATCCGGCGCGCCGCCGGTGCCCTGGATGCCTTCTGGGCCGCCACCAGCCTGCCCGAGGCGGTAGCCCTGCTGGCGGCGCGCGCTCCCGCCAGCCCGCTCACCGCCCTGGCGGCCCAGGGGCTGCAGGCGGCCAGCCACTTCGAACAACAGGCAGCGAACCCCGCGGCCCTGGGCAGCGCCCTGGACCGCAGCGAATTCCTCACCCGGGCGCTGCGCCAGAGCATCGGCCGCAGCACGGCGCGCCTGGAAGGTAGCCTCACGGCGCTCGCCTCCATCGGAGCCACGGCACCCTTCGTCGGCCTGTTCGGTACCGTGTGGGGCATCTACCACGCGCTCGTCCGCATCGGCGCCGGCGGACAGGCCAACCTGCAGCAGATCACCGGGCCTGTGGGCGAGGCGCTGATCATGACCGCCCTGGGGCTGGCCGTGGCCATTCCCGCGGTGCTCGCCTACAACGCGCTGACCCGCGCCAACCGGGTGCTGCTGGCGGAGCTGGACGCCTTCGCCCACGACCTGCACGCCTATCTCACCACCGGCGCGCGCTTGCAGCCCGCGGCCACGGTGACGGCCCATCTGCGTATGCAAGGGGCGGCGTGATGGCCTTCGGCGGCTTCCAGCAGGAGGGGGCGCAACCCCTCATGAGCGAGATCAACACCACGCCCCTGGTGGACGTGATGCTGGTACTGCTGGCGATCTTCATGATCACCGCGCCCCTGTTCACCCACGCGGTCCACATCGACCTGCCCCGGGCCAGCGCCGCGCCCCTGCAGGAGAAGCGCGAGGCCGTGCACCTGGCCGTGAATGCCGACGGCGACCTCTACTGGAACGACCGCCTCATCGGCGACGAGGAGTTCCAGCTGCGCCTGCACGAGGCGGCGCTCCTCGCACCCCAGCCCGAACTGCACCTGCGCGCCGACCGCACCACGCGCTACGAGCGCCTGGCCGAGATCATGGCGGCGGCCCAGAACGCCGGGATCGCCCGCATGGGCTTCGTCACCGTGCCCGAGAGCAGATGAAGATCCGCTCCGAGCCGGCAAGCCTCGACCGGTTTCTTTCATCAGCCAGCCAGGCCGCCCGCTCGCGTCCAGCCAGCCGTTCCTTCCCTTCCTACTGGAGACATCTCATGTCACTCAACAAGCATAATGCCCTGCGTCCCCTGGCGCTGGCGATCTTCGCCGCCTATGCGCCGCTGGCGGCGGCGCAACAGGATAACGGCGTGGTCATGCCGCGCATCGATGTCATCGGCTCGCCGGAAAAGCTGTCGGAGATCCCCGGCAGCGGCGAGATCGTGGACCAGCAGACCCTGGAAACGAGCCGCGTATTCACCGCCAACGAAGCGCTGCGCAAGGTGCCCGGCGTGACGGCACGGGACGAGGAGGGTCTGGGCCTGCGGCCCAACATCGGCATCCGCGGCCTCAACCCGACGCGCTCGACCAAGGTCACCCTGCTGGAGGACGGCATCCCGCTCGCCTATGCGCCCTATGGCGACAACGCCAGCTATTACCATCCGCCCATCGACCGCTTCGAACGCATCGAAGTGCTCAAGGGCGCCGGCCAGATCCTGTTCGGGCCGCAAACCATCGGCGGCGTCATCAACTACATCACGCCGACGCCGCCGCAGAAGTTCGGCGGTTTCGTCTCCGCCGCCGCCGGCAACCGGGACTATTTCAACGGCAAGGTGCAGGTGGGCGGCAAGGGCATGCTGCTCGACTACACGCGCAAGCAGGGCGACGGCGCCCGCGACAACATCGAAACCGCGCTCAACGACCTCAACTTCAAGGCGGTGTTCGGTCTCGGCGCCAAGCAGGCGCTCACCGTGCGCGCCAGCTACTTCACCGAGGACTCGACCGTCACCTACAGCGGCCTCACCGACGCCGAGTTCCGCAACTTCGGCGCCCGCTACAACCCCTTCAAGAACGACAAGTTCGACATCGAGCGCTGGGGCGCCTCGGCCACCCACGAGTGGCAGCTCGGCGGCGATGCCCTGTTGATCACCAACCTCTACTTCTCCAGTTTCGACCGCGACTGGTGGCGCCAGTCCAGCACCACCACCGACAGCCAGTGCGGCGCCGGCTTCGTGACCGCCCGCGCCAATGGCGTCGCGGTCGATCCGGATGGCTGCAATTCGGTGCAGGGGCGGCTGCGCCAGTACTACACCTGGGGCATAGAGCCGCGCCTGCGCCTCACTCACAATGCATTCGGCGTGAAGAGCGAGTTGGAAGCGGGGGTGAAGGCGCACTTCGAAACCCAGAAGCGCCAGCAGGTGAATGGCACCTCGCCGACCGCCCGCAGCGGCACGACCGTCGAGCGCAGCCTGCGCGAAACCGACGCTTACTCGGCGTTCGCCCAAAACCGCTTCCTGCTCGGGTCATGGACGCTCACGCCCGGACTGCGCTTCGAGCGCATCAACAGCTCGCGCACCGACCAGCTCACCGGCGCCACCGGCTCGGACAGCCTGAGCGAGTGGATCCCGAGCCTGGGGGCCACCTACAGTCCCGTGAAGACCCTGACGGTGCTCGCCGGCGTGCATCGCGGCTTCGCGCCGCCGCGCACCGAGGACGTCATCTCCGGCACGGGCACCAGCACCGAGGTCGGCCCCGAGCTGTCCACCAACTGGGAGCTGGGCGTGCGCGCCGAGCCGACGGCCGCGACCAACCTGCAGGCGACCCTGTTCCGCAATGACTTCAAGCGCCAGATCGCCGTCGGCTCGATCGCCGGCGGCAGCACGCCTCTGGCCGAGGGCGAAACCTTGTACCAAGGGCTCGAACTGTCCGGCAAGGCGGGACTGGCCGGCGGCTGGTCGGTACGGGCCGCCTACACCTGGCTGCCGACGGCGAAACAGGTCACGCCGTTCCGGCAAGTGGTGGGCGGCGCACTGGTTGCGGGCAGCGCCGCCGGCAAGCGCCTGCCCTACGCGCCGAAGCAGCAGTTCACCGCCGGCCTGGGCTATGCCAAGGCCGGGTGGGACGCGCAGTTGGAGGCAGTCTATGTGGGCGACATGTACTCCGACTTCGCCAACACCGAGTCGGCGCCCGCCAACGGCAACGGCCAGGTGGGCAAGATCGCCGCTTACACGATCTGGAACGCGGCGCTCAACTACCACTTGCAGCCGTACAGGACGACGCTGTTCCTGACGATGAAGAATCTCGCCGACAAGACTTATATCGTCGATCGCACGCGCGGCATCCAGGTGGGCATGCCCCGTCTGGTCCAGGCAGGCTTGAAGTACGCGTTCTGACGGACCTGCGGCGGGCGGGGCCGGCAAGGCCCGCGCCCGCCGCGCACCCAACAGGAGAAATCTTGCAACCACGACGAATCGCCCTCGCCGTGGCGGCCGCGCCGCTGCCGGCCGCTGCATTTGCCCAGTCGGCAGCCCGACGACGTCCGGGAGCACGCGCCTCGTCGCGCAAGAGCGCCTACGCCGCCTCGAAGCCGGCCTCGTCCACCACGCGCTTCATGTCCTCCCGGCTGACCCGGGTGCCGTCGTAATCGACGCGCGCCTCGCCCTTGTCCAGGGACACCGTCACCCGGGCCACTCCGGGCAGCCCCTCCAGCACCTTGGTGACGCTGTTGACGCAGCCCTGGCAGGTCATGCCGCTTACCTTGAGAACAGTCGATTCGGTTTGCATATGCGCTCCTTGGTGAATTAGCGTCCCGGCCGCCAGCGCCGCAGCAGCAGGGAGTTGCTCACCACCGACACGGAGCTGAGGGCCATGGCGGCGCCGGCGATGACCGGGTTGAGATAGCCCAGCGCCGCCAGCGGGATGCCCAGCACGTTATAGACGAAGGCGAAGAACAGGTTCTGGCGGATCTTGGACAGGGTGGCCCGGGACAGGTCCACGGCGTCGGCCACGGAGCCCAGATCGTCCTTCATGAGGGTCACATCGGCAGCTTCCATGGCCACGTCGGTGCCGGCGCCCATGGCGAAGGACACGTCCGCCGCCGCCAGGGCCGGCGCGTCGTTGATGCCGTCCCCCGCCATGCCCACCAGGCGCCCGCCCTGCTTCAGGCGGGTGACCGCGTGCGCCTTGTCCTGGGGCAGCACTTCGGCCTCGAAGCGCTCGATGCCCACCTGGCGCGCGATGGCCGCTGCCGTGGCGCGGTTGTCGCCGGTGAGCATCACCACCTCGATGCCCTTGCGCACCAGCCGCCCGATGGCCGCGCGCGAAGTGGGACGCAGCGGGTCGGCGATGGCGATCAGGCCCAGCAGCGTACCCGCCCGCGCCACGCCCACCACCGTCTTGCCCTGCTGCTGCAGGGCCTCCAGTTCGGCGTACGGCAGCTCGATGCCCTCGCCCGCCAGATAAGCGGGCGAGCCCAGGTGGCAGGCGATGCCGTCCACCAGGCCCGCCAGCCCCTTGCCCGCCAGGGACTGGAAATCCGCCGGCGGCGATAAGGACAGGCCCATTTCCGCCGCCCGGGCGAGGATCGCCGCCCCCAGGGGATGGGTCGAACCCTGTTCCAGGCTCGCCGCCACGCGCAGGGTTTCCGCCGCGGTGGCGTAGGCCGGCACCACGTCGGTCACCACCGGCTGGCCCAGGGTGAGGGTGCCGGTCTTGTCCACCGCCAGCACCCTCACCTTTTCCGCCAGTTCCAGGGCCTGGGCGTTCTTCACCAGGATGCCCGCCGCCGCGCCCCGCCCGGTGCCCACCATGATGGCCGTGGGCGTGGCCAGGCCCAAGGCGCAGGGGCAGGCGATGACCAGCACCGCCACGGCATTGACCAGGGCGGCGGTGAAATCCCCGGCCAGGGCCCACCACAGCAGGAAGGTGAGCAGCGCGACGGCCGTCACCACCGGCACGAAGATGCCGGAGATGCGATCGGCCAGGCGCTGCACCGGCGCCTTCGACCCCTGGGCCTGCTCCACCATGCGGATGATGCCCGCCAGCAGGGTGTGGCTGCCCACGCCCGTGGCACGGCACTTGAGCAGGCCGTCGCCATTCACGGTGGCGGCGAACACCTTGGCGCCGGGCGCCTTGGCGCGCGGCAGGCTCTCGCCCGTGAGCATGGCCTCATTGACGCTGGAGGCGCCCTCTACCACCTCTCCGTCCACCGGCACGCTCTCGCCGGCGCGCACCAGGAAAATGTCGCCGGGATGGAGTTGGTCCACGGGCACCTCCCTCACCACCCCGTCGCGCTCCACCCGCGCCGTCTGGGGCTGGAGCCGAATGAGAGCCTCGATGGCGGCCGAGGTCTTGGCCTTGGCGCGCGCCTCCAGCAGCTTGCCCATCAGCACCAGGGTGATGATGGCGGCCGAGGCTTCGAAATACACATGCTGGTGCTGCAGGCCCAGCACCGTGACGACGAAGCTGAAGCCGTAGGCCATGGTGGTACCCAGGGCGATCAGCACGTCCATGTTGCCCGCGCCGCCGCGCAGGGCGTGATAGGCGCCGATGTAGAAGCGCCAGCCGATCCAGAACTGCACGGGGGTGGCCAGGGCCAGTTGCAGCCAGCGCGGCAGCAGGTCCTGGTGGGCGCCGCCCGCCATGGCGCCCATCTGGGCCAGCAGCGGCAGGGTGAGGACCACGGAGATCCAGAAGCGCTTGAGCTCCGCCCGATACTGGGCCTCCTTGCGCGCCTTCTCCTCCCCGCGGGTGAGCGCGTCGGACGGGCGCGCCTCGTAGCCCGCCTTGCGCACCGCCGCCACCATGTCCTCGACGCTCGCCAGCCCCGGCGCGTAGCGCACGCTGGCCTTCTCCGCAGCGAAGTTCACTTGGGCCGACACCCCCGGCAGGCGGTTCAGCACCTTCTCGATGCGCGTGGCGCAGGCAGCGCAGGTCATGCCCTCGATGGGCAGTTCCAGGATCGACTTGCCGTCCGCAGTCACGGGCAAAGACTCACTCGAAATCGATGGGCTGGGGCTTGACCACCGGCAGGCTCTCCGCCGCCCACAGGTCGAACCCTCCGGCCAGGGACACGACGTTGCGGAAGCCCATGCGCTGCAACTGCACGGCGGACAGGGCAGCGCGCCCGCTGGTCTTGCAATAGACCAGAACCGGGCGCGCGCGATCCTGCAACCGGGGCTCCCCGGCGATCTTGAACTCCAGCAGGCCGCGCGGAATGTTGAGCGCGCCCGGCACGTGGCCGGCGGCATACTCCTCGGGCTCGCGCACGTCCAGGGCCAGCGCACCCTGCTCGAGCAGGGCGGCCGCCTCCTCGCACGTCACTTCCTTGATCTGGGACTTGGCCTCGAGCACCAGCTCATGAGCGGTCGTCGCCATGGGAAACTCCTGTATCAGCAAATAAGTGGTTGCTAATTATCCCAGAAACCACTTGCCGCAGCGATGCCCCGGGTCCTACTTGAACAGCAGGACCGGCAGGCGGGCGAGATGGAGCACTTTGGCCGCCACGGAGCCGACCATGGCGTTGGCCAGGGCGCCGCGGCCGTGGCTGCCGAGGCAGATCAGCCGACAGTTGAAGTCGCCGGCCAGCTTGACGATGGTCTCGGCCGGCGGCCCCACGTGGATGTGGCTCACGAAAGGCAGCCTGGCCTCGCCGAGGGCGGCCGCGGCCTGCCGCAGCGCTGCCTCGCCCTCGTCGCGGTAATACCTGTCGAGGACCTCCTGGCTCACATGCTGGGTGGCGAAGGCGATCGGCACCGGCGGGTGAACGAAGAGCAATTGGATCCGGGGCGCCTCACGCAGCTCCCGCGCATACTCGATCAGCCCACGGACGGCGCGCAGCGAGTGCTCGGAGCCGTCCACCGCGAGAAGGATATTCAGGCTCATGGCGCCATTGTAGCCGCGATCACACCTGGCATACCACGCCCTGCCACAGACGCCCCCCGAGAGTCGCCGCGTTGGCCAGGCCGAACACGCCGAAGCCGATCACCACCAGCCCGGCCACCAGCCGCACCAGGGGACGGCACGTGATGCCCTGCAGGCGCTTCAGCAGCAGCCCCGCCGCCAGCAGGTTGGGCAGGGTGCCCAGGCCGAAGGCCAGCATCAGGGCGCCGCCGCGCAGCGCGCTGCCCGTGACCAGCGCCGTGGCCAGCACGCCATAGACCATGCCGCAGGGCAGGAAGCCCCACAGCACGCCCAAGGGATAGGCCCGGCCGGCACTGCGCACCGGCAGCAGACGGCGCGTCAACGGCTGCAGGCGGCGCCACAGCACCTGGCCCGCCTTCTCGGTGAACGCCAGCGCCCGCGTCACCCCCGTGAGATACAGGCCCAGGGCGACCAGCATGAGGTTGGCCAGCACGTACAGCGTCATCTGCACCGGCAGCAGATCGTTCAGCAGGAAACCGGCGCCGCCCAGCGCCCCCAAGGCGGCGCCGGCGGCGGTATAGCCGGAAATGCGGCCCAGGTTGTAGGACAGGTGCAATGGCCACTGCCGCCGCGCCCCCTGCCCCTGCAAGGACAGGGCGCTGACGATGCCGCCGCACATGCCTATGCAGTGGGTACCGCCCAGCAGGCCGATGAGAAAGACGGCGATGTAGCCGGTCATGTTTCGGTGAGGCGTGAGGCGGGAGGAGTGAGGTGAGCACTCCTCCCGCGGTCAAATGACTTTCGAATACCTGGCGCGCTCCCGGTCCGCCCGCAGGTAACGGTCGAACACCATGGCGATGGCGCGCACCAGCATGCGGCCGCGCGGCAGCACGCTGATCCACTTGTCGTCGATCTTGAGCAGGCCGGCGTCCGCCATTTCCCCGAGATCGGCGATCTCCGCGGCGAAGTAGTCCTTGAAGCTGATGACATGGGCGATTTCCAGACCCTCGATCGATACCTCGAAATGGCACATCAGGGCCTGGATGATGGAGCGGCGCAGCAGGTCGTCCGGGGTGAGCTCGATGCCGCGCATCACCGGCAGGGTGCCGTTGTCGAGGCGATCATAATACTCGTCCAGGGTGCGATAGTTCTGGCAATAGGTCGGCCCCACCTTGCTGATGGCCGAGACGCCGAAGGCCATCAGGTCGCAGTCGGCATAGGTCGAATAGCCCTGGAAATTGCGATGCAGCCGCCCCTGGCGCTGGGCCACCGCCAGCTCGTCGTCCGGCTTGGCGAAGTGGTCCATGCCGATATAGACGTAACCGGCTTCGGTCAGCTTGCGTATGGCCAGGGACAGGATCTGCAGCTTGGCCTCGGCGCTGGGCAGCTCCGCTTCGTTGATCCGGCGCTGGGGTTTGAACAGCCCCGGCAGATGGGCGTAGTTGTAGATCGACAGCCGGTCCGGGCTGATGCGGATCACCTCCTCGAGGGTGCGGTTGAAGCTCATCACGTTCTGCCTGGGCAGGCCGTAAATGAGGTCCATGCTCACCGACTTGAAGCCGGACTGGCGCGCGGCGCGCACCACGTTCTCGGTCTCGTCGATGCTCTGCACCCGATTGACCGCCTGCTGCACCGACGGATCGAAATCCTGCACGCCCACGCTCATGCGGTTGAAGCCCAGCTCCCCCAGCAGCGCCACAGTCTGCCGATCCACCTTGCGCGGGTCCACCTCGATGGAGTACTCGCCATTGGGCAGCAGGCGGAAATGCTCATTGATGGATCCCATCAAATGCCGCAGCTCGTCGCGGGACAGGAAAGTGGGAGTGCCGCCACCCCAGTGCAGCTGGATGACGTCGTGGCTCCCCTCCAGGAAGCCGGCCTGCATGGCAATCTCTTTATCCAGGTATTTCAGGTATTTGGCTGATCTCCCGTGGTCCTTGGTAATGATCTTGTTGCAGGCGCAGTAGTAGCAGATGGTGTTGCAGAACGGGATGTGCACGTATAATGAGAGCGGCCTGCCGATGCCGCCCACGGTGCGTTTACCCAGCCACAACCGGTAGGCGTCCGCGTTGAAAGCCTCGACGAAGCGATCGGCCGTCGGATAGGAGGTGTAGCGAGGACCGCTTACATCGAACCGCCGGATCAATTGCGGGTCGAAAATCAAGTCTTGAAAAGTCGTGACCATTGTATCTTGAACAGGCGAGATGCGAAGATGCCTGTTCGCGCTTCCAGCGGCGTTGACATGGATCAAACGACCCCCGAACCAGAGAGAGAAGCAGTGCCCCAAGCAATACCCGTCAGCCTTGCCAGCATCAAGGTGGCATGTTCGCAATGCAGCCTGCGCGAGCTGTGCCTGTCCGAAGGACTTTCCAACGAAGACCTGCAGAAGCTCGACGAGCTCGTGGGCGCGCGGCGCAAGGTGCGCCGCGGCCAGAACCTCTACCGCGTGGGCGACAACTTCGAGGCGATCTATGCGGTGCGCACCGGCTTCTTCAAGACTGACGTCATCATGGAGGACGGGCGCGAACAGGTGACCGGCTTCCAGATGACCGGCGAGATCCTGGGCATGGACGGCATCGGCACCGAAATCCACAACTGCAACGCCGTTGCCCTGGAAGACAGCGAAGTGTGCATCATTCCCTTCGCCCAACTGGAGACGCTGTCGCGCGAGATCACCACGCTGCAGCACAACTTCCACAAGGTCATGAGCCGCGAGATCGTGCGCGACCACGGCCTCATGATGCTGCTCGGCACGATGCGCGCCGAGGAACGGCTGGCTGCCTTCCTGCTCAATCTGTCGCAGCGCTTCACCGCCCGCGGCTACTCGCCGGCCGAGTTCCACCTGCGCATGACGCGCGAGGAGATCGGCAGCTACCTGGGCCTCAAGCTGGAGACCGTGAGCCGCGCCTTCTCGCGCTTCCAGGAGGAAGGGCTGATCGGCGTGCAGCAGAAGCACATCCGCATCCTCGACATCCCCGGCCTCAAGAAGATCCTGTCGCACCAGCAGAGCTGAGCGTCACGCCGCCAGGAACCCCCACGGATTCTTGCTCAGCGCCACGGAGACGATGTAGCCGAAAATCAGCAGCGCCGCCAGCCAGAAGGCGACGCGCAGGGCCTTGCTGCGGCCGCGCCGCAGGGCGAACATACCCAGACCGATGTAGGCCAGCAGCCCCAGCACCTTGGCCGTCAACCAGCCGTGTACGAAGGGGTACTGCCCGATCAGCGCCGCCAGGGCGAGCGCGCTCACCAGCAATACGCTGTCATTGACGTGGGGTGCCACTTTCACCCAGCGGCGGTTGAGCATGGGCGAATCGGCCAGCATCCACAGGCCGCGCACAAAGAATCCCGAGAAGGACAGCACGACTGCCAGGACATGAATGTGCTTGAGGACGACGTAGGCCATTTGCGTTTGGGCTCGGGCGAAAAGGGGCGATTGTATCCGCCTTTCAGCCGGGACGCCCGTCCGGGCGCGGCCTGAGATAGGCGGGCGCGTATTTCACGTACCACCAGCCGTACATGCCCAGCCAGCCCAGGGCCGCGAGCAGCGAAAGATTGGCCGGTCCCGGCAGCGCCACGAACTCCGCCGCGATGCGCACCAGCGCCACCGCCTGGATGCCCCAGAAGATGCTCCAGGTCCAGGCATCAGCGCGCAGGTCGCGGCCGGAATGCCCCAGCGTCACCCTTGAGGCCATGCCCAGCAGCAGCGAGGAAAAGAAACCGATGGTGAGGGCATGCAGCGGCGCCAGCCCGAGGATGCCCCGACCGAACAGCAGCGCGGCGCTCTGGATGGTGAACAGCGCCAGGGACACGCCCAGCCACAGGAAGGAAATGTGCAGCACCGCCAGCATGCGCACGACGAAGCTGCGCCGGATCTCCCAATGCCACGACAGATGCAACGCCACCGCCGCCGCCGGCAGGTCCGCCAGCCAGGTCCATTGCTGCGCGCCCGCCAGCTCCAGGACGCCGTGGCTGACGAAGCAGGCGAGCAGCGCGTAGAGGGCCCAGAAGGGCCTCGTCCCCCGATACTTGGGGATGACCACGCCCGAGAAGAAGGGCAGCATGCGATGCACCACCGTGACCAGCAGCGGCAGCAGATAGAACCAGATGCCGCCGCCCAGGGCCGGCCGGGCCAGGCCCGCCGGGCCGCCCGCGGCATAGGCAGTAAAGGCCGCCAGGCCCAGCGCCCCCAGCGCTTGGGCGCTGACCGCCAGGACCACGTGGCGCCTGTCTTCCGCCGGCTGGCGTGCCACCCGCACCAGTTCCGGCAGGCCCAGGATCCACCCGAGCAGCACCAGCGCCAAGGCCGGCACCGTCAGGGCGGGCAGTACCAGGGAAGCGTAGAACCCGATCCAGCCCAGCCCCATGCAGGCGAAACTCGCAACATAGGCGCTGCGCTTCACCGGCTGCGCGCCCTGCCAGCGCGGTCCGGCGGTCATGAGAAAGCCGAAGATGAAGAACGGGAAAAAGCCGTAGATCATGAGCAACCCGTGAATCCAGGCGGGGGGCAGGGGCCAGTCCGGCGCCCCGAACAGCCGGCCGTGGCGGGCCGCCAGGTCGAGCGCCCACCAGGCGAGGGCGACGATGCCCTGGGTCGCACCGGCCAGGAACATGACCCGATGGGGTGCGTGGAAAAATACGGGAAGTTTCGGCTGCATCTTGTCCTCTCCATCGAACTCGCGCCGCCCTGCCGGTCGCCTGGCAGGGCCGTTCCGTGGTATCGTTTGCTGCTTGATTCGGGTCAAGCAGTTCAGGCCAGGAACACAGCGGATGCACAACGACAAGCTCGATATTGCTCAGATCCTAAAAAGAATTCCCCTGTTCCAGGAACTTTCCCAGGAACAGCTTGACTACCTGGCGGCGGCCACGCGGGAAAGGCGCCTGCACAAAGGGGAAATGCTGTTCCAGAAGGGCGACCCTTCGCGCGGTTTTTACGCCATCGTCTATGGCCAGATAAAGCTGGCCTTCCCTTCGCCCCAGGGCAACGAGAAGGTGGTGGAAATCCTCGGCCCCCAGCAGAGCTTCGGCGAGGCGGTCATGTTCATGGACCGCCCCTATCCGGTGTTCGCCGAATCCCTGACGGACAGCCTGCTGCTGCACATTGCCCGCAACGCCGTAGTCGACCTGCTGGAGAAGGATCCGTCCTTTTCCCGGCGCATGCTGGCCGGCCTGTCCATGCGGCTGCACAGCCTGATCCGCGACGTGGAGTCCTACTCGCTGCGCTCCTCGACCCAGCGCGTCATCGGCTTCCTGCTGCAGCGCGCGGATGCCGACGCCGAAGCCAAGGGCGAGATCGAGATCGAGCTGCCCACCAGCAAGCAGATCATCGCCTCGCGCCTGAACCTCACCCCCGAAACCCTGTCGCGCATCTTCCACGATCTGTCGGCAGCCAAGCTCATCTCGGTGCACGGCAAGAATGTCACCGTGCACGATCTCAAACGCCTGCGCGAATACGAGCCCTGAGTCAGGCCTGCGTCTGGGCCACCCGTTCGCTCACCCGCCGATAGAGGCGCGTGGCGGCCACCAGGTTCCACTCCAGCCATGCGCAGGAGGCAATGAAGGCGAGCGCCGCCGGATAGACCAGCACGGGCAGCGCCACCGCCGCCAGCAACAATCCCAGCGATGCCAGATGCAGCTTGAGCTGCAGGTACATGCGCGACTCGGGAATCATCTGTTTCATGTTGGGCACGGCAAGACCGGGCCTGCCGCGGTTCTGCAGGTGCAGCCAGTTGAGGAAGGGCACGATCTTGTACAGCATGCCGCTGATGACGCTCATGAACACCCCCAGCAGCACCAGCATGCCGATCAGGAAGGGTGTGCCGCTGTAGCGGTCCACGGCGGGAATCCACTGGCCGGCAATGATCAGTGCCGCCGCGGCCAGCAGGGCAATCATCGCCGTGCGCCAGAACAACAGCGTGGGCTCTGCCGCCTTGCGGCGGCGCTTGCCCTGCAGTTGCAGGGTGGTGGCGGCGAAGGCACCGAAGACGACCGCCGCGGCCACGGCAAAGGCTGCACGCGCCCATTGTCCGCCCTCCCCCGCCAGCCACAGCAGCGACCAGACGGCCAGCAGGACGAAGCCGGCGATGGGCACGCCCCAGGCGCGGCTGCGCGGATAGGGCGGCGTGAGCTGGAACATGGGGACGACCAGATAGGCCACGGCCATGACCAGCAGCATGCTCCAGCCGCCCAGGCCCCAGGCGGCGTGCACATGGGTGATTTCCATGAGGGGCATGACGATCTGCCAGCCGAAGGCGGAAGCCAGCGTGGTACCGAGGATCAGAGTCACGAACAGGCCGATCACCGCCAGGCGCAGCACCAGCAGGGTCGCCCCCCGGGCAGGCGTGCGGATGAGGGCGTACAGCACGACGGCGGCAAACGCTCCCAGCGACAGCCCCATGAGCGGTGCCGCCAGACGAAACAGAGCGGCGGACTCGGTCAGGAAAGCGGCGATCAGCACCACGGTGCCCGCCGTCAGGCCGATGTGGGTGAACAAGGTCACGGTGCCGGGCCGCCAGATGTTGGCCCCCACCGCCACGGGCACGATCTGCAGCAGGGCGCCGCACATGGCCTGGAGCATGAAGCCGACGGCAATGAGATGGGTCAGGGCGAGGGCCGCCGAGGTCCAACGGGAAGTGAAGATGTCGGGACCTTGCCACAACAGCAGCAGGCCGGCCGCGATGCCGAACAGCGGACCGGTGAGAAAGAAGCGGAAGGGCACCGAGATGGGAGGTGCCTGCTCGAACGAGAGGCCCTGCATGGCGCTACCGCCTCGAGATGCGCACTTCGACCGTGCCGTCCGCGTGGAGCCCGGTGCGATAGCGGTAACCGTTTTGCTTGAGGATGTTGTAGAGGGGATGGGGCTCGCAGTAGAGCAGCAGCAAGAGTTCTTCGCCCTCGGGCAGGGTGTCCAGTGCCGCGAGAGTCAGCTCCAGGGGCTCGGGCGGCATCAGCCCGCGACCGTCGATCACCCTTTGCTCGGCCATGGTTCTTCCGTCGTCAGCCGCGCAGGCCCCGGTCGATGCGCGCCTTGAGCTCGCTGTCGCCGCCGAGCGCCTGATCGCACATGGGATAGAGGATGTTCTCCTCTTTCATGTTGTGCTGCTGCATCAGCACCAGCAGCGTCTCGGCCGCGCCGCTGAAAGCCTCGGCATCCTGCTGCGCCAGGGCGCTTTCCAGTTGGCTCACCAGGTCGCGCATCTGACCGTGCTCGTAGCGCATCACTTGGGTGGGCCCGCCGCTCATGCCCGTCTGCCGCTCGAAGGCGGGGAACAGGTGGTTTTCCTCCACGCCGAAGTGCGCCAGCAGGCCCTCGCGAAACCTGCCGAAGGCCGCGGCGCAGGCACTCCAGTCGCCGCTCTGGGCAGCCTCTTCCGCCGCGGCGAAATCCTCGTCGCACAGCTTGTGATGTTCGTGCAGATTGGCGGTCACTCCCATGGCTTAAGGCTCCTTCACTCCAACAGCATTCCCTATGGAGCCATTGTCCGGGCGAAGCGCCCGCAGCGGCCTTGATGGCAGTCAAGAATAGTCGCGTGCGCGCGGGAAAAATGCTACAAACCTAAAATGCTTGATTTGCATCAAGCGTAGCGCGGCATGCGGCCGGTGAGCATGTATTCGATCAGTTCGCGCACCGGCCGGATCGCTGCGCCAAAGGGCAGTTTCTCGGCGCCGCGAAAGAACAGGCCGCGCGCCACGTCGCCACGCAGGGCGGCGGCCAACTGGTTGTCGATGCAGAACTGGCCGAACTTGGCGATGCCGTCGCGGAAACCGCACTGGATGAGGCAGTCCCAGGCCAGGGTGCAGCCACGGCTGCTTTTCGCCTTGGCCTGCAGGCGCTCGAAGCGGTTGAGATAAGTGGCCAGCCAGGGGGTCTTTACCGCCCGCGCTGGCAGCCCGGCGGTGCTGACGAAGGTGACGATGTCCTCCGGCTTGGCTCCGGCCAACACCTTCTTGAAGTTCTCGTGGGCATCACCCTCTTCGGTCACGGCAAACGGCGTGCCCAACTGCACGGCGGAGGCACCCAGCCCGAGCAGCCGTTTCACTTTCTCGTGGCTGTTGATGCCGCCGGCGGGGATGAGAGGCACCTCCTCCTTGGCGATGCCCATGTCCCGCATCACCTGCAGCGCCTGCGGCAGCACAGTCTCGAAATCGAAGCGTGCATCGTCCACCTCCTCGGCCCGCGCCGCACCCAGATGACCGCCGGCATAGCGTGGATGCTCGATGACGATAGCATCAGGCAGGCGCCCCTTGCGGCCCCATTTCTTCAGGATCAGGGAGATGCCGCGGCTGTCCGACAGGATAGGAATCAGCGCCACCCGAGGATGGTCCGCCACCAGTTCGGGCAGATCGAGGGGTAGCCCCGCGCCCATGACGATCGCCTGGGCGCCGCTGTCGCAGGCGCGCCGCACGTAGGATGCGTATTCCGACACGGCGCGCATGACGTTCACCGCCACCATGCCCCTGCCCTGCGCGATGTCGCGCGCCGCCCGCACCTCGCGGTCGAGGGCGATCAGGTTCGCCTCGTTGATCAGCGCCTTGTCGCGGCAGCGATCGGTCTTCTCCGTCAGATCGGGATGCAGGCGGCGCAGGTCTACGCTGGCGATGGTGCCCACGGCGTTGAGCCGCGCCACGTGGCCGGCGAGACGGTGGGCGGAGATGCCCACGCCCATGCCGCCCTGGACGATGGGTAGCAGGGTCTTGCCCTTGATCCTCAAGGGGGGCAGGGATGAATCGAGCATGGGCAGTATCCTGGCGGGTAAATGCTGGCGCCCAAGAGTAACCTCCGGGCGGCGGAGCGCGTTGATCTGGAACAAGTTCCGGCCAGAAGCCGGATTGCGCACGCGCCGGCCTGCCGGACGCTAACTTGCCAGCACGTAAGTCCCGGGGGCATCGGCCAATTTGGGGAAACCGGCAGCCTCGGCCGGGGGCGGCGGCACCATTGGCCCGCATTGCGGGTGCAGCCAGGCCATCCAGTCCTCCCACCAACTGCCCTCCCGCTGCTCGGCGCGCGCGCGCCAGGCGGCCGGCGTGTCGCCGCGGTGGGCCTCGGCCACCTGGTAGCTGCGTTTGGGCGGTTGCACCGGCGGGTTGACGATGCCCAGGATGTGCCCCGAGCTGGACAGCACGAAGCGCTTGGGCGCCATGACGAAGTTGTTGATGCGGAAGCTCTGCTCCCAGGGGACGATGTGGTCGTCCACGGCGCCGACGCCATAGAGGGGCTGGCGGATGCGCTCCAGGTCTATGGGCTGGCCGGCAATGGTGAGGGCATCGGGCTGGATCAGCTTGTTGTTGAGGTACATCTCCCTCAGGTAGTACTCATGCATGCGATAGGGCATGCGCGTGGTGTCCATGTTCCAGTACAGCACGTCGAAGGGCGGCGGCGACTCGCCGTAGAGATAGCCATGCACCACGTAGTGCCAGATGAGGCTGTTGGAGCGCAGCAGGCGGAAGGCCATGGCCATCTCCTTGCCGTCCAGGTAGCCGCGCATCTCCATGGCGCGCGACAGCCAGCGCACGCTGGCCGGGTCGATGAAGACCTCGATGTCGCCGGGCCTGTGGAAGTCGACCAGGCTGGTAAACAGCGTCCAGTGGGCCACGGGAACCCGTTGCGCCTCACCATACTTGCGGTTGGCCCAGGCCAGATAAACGGCCAGGGCCGTGCCGCCTATGCAATAGCCCACGCCATGCACCTGCGGGGCGCCGCTGACGGCCCGCGCCACTTCGACGATTCTATCCACGCCTTCGGCGATATAGTCGTCGAAACTCACGTCGCGCATGTCGGCACCGGGATTTTTCCAACTGGTGATGAAGACGCTGAAGCCCTGATCGACCAGGTATTTCACCAGGCTCTTGCGCGCAGTGAGATCGAGAATGTAGAACTTGTTGATCCAGGGCGTAACGATCACCAGCGGCACGGCATGAACGGTCTCCGTGGCCGGCGCATAGTGGATGACTTCCAGCAGGCGGTTGCGATAGATCACGGCGCCCGGTGTGGTCGCCAGATTCTTGCCCACCTGGAAGTCCTCGGGGTTGGTCATGCGTACCGTGCCGCCCTGCAGATCGGCCAGGAAGTTGCGCATGCCCCGCACCAGGCTTTCTCCCTTGGTTTCCTCCGCCTTGCGCAGGGCGACCGGGTTGGTCCACAGGAAGTTGGTGGGGGCCAGGGCATTGAGCCATTTGCGCCACCAGAAGGCGGCGCGCCGGCGCTCCTTGCCGGACAATCCGGGTGTCTGATACAGGGCGTCCTGCACGTGGCGGGTAAGCAGCAGGTACCACTCCTTCATGATGTCCGCCGTGGGCGATTCCCGCCACACGGGATCGGCGAAGCGCGTGTCGTCGGCATGGGGCTGCACGGGGTCGTCACTGGGCAGTCCGAACACGCGGCGCCAGGAATGCACCTGCAGCGCCAGCAGATCCGCGGAGAATCGGGCGAACATCCCGGCCAGCTCCTGGGGATGGGCCAGCCAGGCGAGGTGGGCATGGACAAGGGGCGCGGCGATCCCCAGGGGGTCGAGCGTGCCTTCCACCAGATCGTGCATGTTTTTCCAGAGCTTCTGCAGATCCGGTTTTTCGTGGTCGTTGGCCATGGGCAGTTCTCAAACAAGTTGGTGCCGTTCGCCGTGGGCGGGCACGTCCACCCCGGTCCACCGCAGCCGGCGCCGGATCTCGTCGGCGAAGATGCGCGCCGTCTCGCTCTCGCCATGGACCACGAAAGTGCGCCCGGGTGCCCGCCTGAAACCGCGCAGCCAGCCGATCAGGCCGGCCTGGTCGGCATGGGCCGACAGGCCGCCGATGGTGTAGATGTCCGCCTTCACCGGCACGCTTTCGCCGAACAGGGTCACGCTTCCCGCCCCGTCCACCAGGCGCCGTCCCAGGGTGCCCGCCGCCTGGAATCCGGTGAATACGATGGAGGATTCGCGCCGCGCCAGGTTGTTGAGCAAGTGGTACTTGATGCGGCCTGCTTCGCACATGCCGCTGGCCGAGATGATGACCGCGCCGGCGCGGATTTTGTTCAGGGCGATCGATTCCTGCACGTCCTGTACGAAGCGCACCTGCAGGGCCTGGGGATGGCGGCGCTGCCATTCGATCAGCCCGCGCGTTTCCTCGTCCAGCAGGTGCTGGTGTTTCAGGGTCAGTTCCGTGACGGACAGGGCCATGGGCGAATCCACATAGACCTGCAGCCCCCCCAGGCGTCCCAGCCGCACCAGCTTGGCCAGCACGAACAGAATCTCCTGGGTGCGCCCCACGGAAAAGGCGGGGATCACCACATTACCGTGCTTCTTGTGCAGCGTGTCGTGCAGCGCCTCCACCAGTTCGTCTTCCGTCGCCTCCAGCGATTTGTGCAGGCGGTTGCCGTAGGTCGATTCCACCAGCAGCACGTCGGTCTCGTCGATCAGGGCCGGGTCGCGCAACACCGGCCGTCCCGGCTGGCCCAGATCGCCGGAGAACACCAGCTTGTGCGGCTGATCGCCGTCGATCCAGACCTCGATGACGGCCGAACCGAGGATGTGGCCGGCGTCGCGCAGGCGCACGCGCACGCGCTCGTGGGGAGAAAACACCTCCTCGTAGGCAACGCCGCGCAACTGCCGCAGGCAGACTTGGGCCTGGGCCACGGTATACAGCGGCGCCCGCTCGTAGCCGCGCTTGGCGTGGCGCCCGTGGTAGTGGCGGTTCTCCCATTCCATCTCTTTCTCCTGGATGTGGGCCGAATCGAGCAGCATCACCTCGAGCAGATCGGCGGTGGCGGGGGTGGCATAAATGGGGCCGCGATAACCGAGGGCGGTCAGTCGCGGCAGCAGGCCCGAGTGGTCCAGATGGGCGTGGGTGAGGAGAACGAAGTCCAAGCTCTTGAGATCAAAACCGAGAGCACTCAGATTCTTGCCGTAGGCCTCCCGCCCTCCCTGGAACATGCCGCAATCCACCAGGAAGCGCAACCCGCGGCCTTCGACGAGATAGCATGAGCCGGTGACCTCGCCGGAAGCGCCGAGAAAGCTTATTTTCATGATGACTCTATTCTCGGTCGAGCCGGCGATGGCGGGTATTGACCTGCATCAAGCGCTCGCAGGCCCCCAGCCCTATAATTTGAAAAGATTTTTCTCCAACGACCACCACAGGAGACAGCCATGTTCAAGCACATCCTGGTGCCTACCGACGGCTCCCCCCTCTCGACCGAGGCGGTGAGAAAGGCGGTGGAATTCGCCAAGGAGGCGGGAGCGCGCATCACCTTCTTCTATGCCAAGCCCGACTACCCCGTCGCCTTCTACGGCGAAGGGGCGCTGATCGATCCCACCACGCCGGAGAAATTCGCCGAGATGGCCGAAAAACAGGCCAAAGAAATCCTCGGCGCCGCCGCGGAGATAGCCCGGGCCGCAGGCGTTACTGCGGCGGCGCGCTCGGACACCAGCGATTCCCCCTACGATGCCATCATAAGCGCGGCGACCGCGGCCGGCTGCGATCTCATCTTCATGGCCTCCCACGGGCGGCGCGGGCTGTCGGGGCTGCTGCTGGGCAGCGAGACGCAGAAGGTGCTCACCCACTCCAAGATTCCCGTTCTGGTCTACCGCTAGGAGTAGCCATGCTCAACACCGCCCTGACCATCATCCTGGACGAGCACCGCTCGCTCGCCGCGGTCATCCACGGCCTGCGCTTTCTGCTGCGCGAAATGAAAGAGAAGGGCGCCGAGCCCAATTTCAAGCTGCTGTGGGCCATGGTGTTCTACATCGAGTCCTTTCCCCAGAAACTGCACCATCCCAAGGAGAATGCCTATTTGTTCCGCAAGCTCAAGGCGCGCACCCACGAGGCGGACGCGGTGGTGGCGGAGCTGGAGAAGCAGCATGCGGACGGCGACCGCCATGTGAAGGAGCTGGAGCTGGCGCTGGGCCGCTTCGAGGCCGGTACGCCCAACGGCCTGGAGGAATTCAGCGCCGCCGCCGAAACCTTCGCCAACGAGGTGGTGAAGCACATGGCGTTGGAGGAGAACGTGGTGATCCCTCTGGCGAAGCAGCATCTCAAGCCGGAAGACTGGGCCGAGATCGCCGATGCCTTCGGCGAGAACGGCGACCCGCGCTTCGATCACGAGTCGGACCAGGAATTCCGCTACTTGTTCACCCGCATCGTCAATCTCGCGCCGCCGCCCATCGGCGTCGGTCCGTCGCGGATTCGGGCCCGGGCGTGACGGCCCCTGTCAGCCCTCGCGCTTGGGGCAGCCGTCCGGCCGCTCCCGCGGCGTCAGGGGACAACGGTTGATTTCTTCCGCCGTCTTCTGGATGAAGATGGTGAAGCCGCTCGAGGCGGCGGTGATGGCCCAGAAAAAGAAGAATCCCAGGGAGTAGAAGCCCACGCGCGACAGCTCGTGGGGCAGGCCGAAGAGCTGCAGGTCCTGGGGATCGAACAGGGTGAAGAAGACCGCCTCGGCGATGCCGGCGACCACGAAAGACGGCCACAGTATCCAGATGGCCTTGTTCATGGTCTGTCCCCCGGCGGCCCGCCCCACCCGCGACAGGCTCATCGCCCTGCTCCGCCCAAGTCGAGGCGGTTGCCGCCCGGCAGCCACAGACTGCCGGTGAGACGCCAGGTCTTCGCTTCGTCTTCCACGAGCACCCGCCAATGCCCGTCCGGCAGGGAGAGGGCCGGACCGCGCCAGCCTCCCGTATCGCCGGTAAGGATCAGTTCACGGTCCAGACCTGCACGCGTGGCGTGGGACAGGCCCAGATGCAGCCGTGGCGGCAGCTCGACGCCCGCTTTCGCTTCCAGGCGCAGCACGGTTTCGTCCGCCGCCATTTCCAGGCGGCCCCGCAGTCCCAGCGCCTGCGCGTGCTCGTCCCGCGCCAGGGTCTTGTTGATGGCCACGCCCTGCTTGTAGTAATCGTCCGCCACCAGGCCGTCGTTGCTCTTCACCGCCAGCCAGGTGGTGAAGATGCCGGCAGCCACCACCACGGCCGGGCCCGCCATGAGCAGCCAGGGCCAGGGTTCCCGGTACCACTTGCGCGGAGCCGCCTTGGTGCTCCCTTGCCCGTTGCTGATCGTCCCCGTGTTCATCGCTCTCCTATCCTACTCCTGCGGCGGTCACGGCAGAAGGAAGCTCGCCTTTTCCCGCACGAACACATCCTCATGGCCCACGGCACGCACCTCGAACAAGATGCGATTGGAGCCGCGGCTACCGGCGCCCGGCTCGGCGCGCACGCGCACCGATACGCTCTGGGTGGTGGCGGCCGGGATGTCCACCGTCTTGTCGGAGGCGATCTCGATGCCCTCCAGGCCGACGACGCCGATGGCGAAACGGCGCGGCTCCTCCGCCGTGTTCATGATCTGCAGGCGGAACACGTTCTCGATCCTGCCGTCTTCCACCTCGCGCGCCAAGGTGGCGCGGTCACGGATCACATCCACCTTGAGCGGCACCTTGGTCGCCAGTGCCCAAGCGAAGGCGATCACGATCGCCGACAGGACCGCACCATAGACCAGGGTGCGCGGCCTGAGAACATGGCGCAGGATGTCCTTCCTGCCCCAGTGCTTGGCCAGGGCGTTCTCGGTCGAATAACGGATCAGGCCGCGCGGGTAGCCCATCTTGTCCATCACCTGGTCGCAGGCGTCGATGCAGGCGGAACAGCCGATGCATTCGTACTGCAGGCCGTTGCGGATGTCGATGCCCGTGGGGCACACCTGCACGCAGATGCCGCAGTCCACGCAGTCGCCCAGGCCGGCGGCCCGGTGATCCGTCTTCTTGGAACGGGAGCCGCGCGGCTCGCCACGCTCCGCATCGTAGGTGACGATGAGCGTGTCCGGGTCGAACATGACGCCCTGGAAGCGGGCGTAGGGGCACATGTATTTGCACACCTGCTCGCGCATGAAGCCGGCATTGCCCCAGGTGGCAAAGCCGTAGAACAGGATCCAGAACGTCTCCCACGGCCCCAGGTTCCAGGCGATGGTTTCCTGGACCAGGGTCTTGATGGGAGTGAAATAGCCGACGAAGGTGAAGCCGGTCCATAGGGCGATCAGCGCCCAGGCCCCATGCTTGGCGGACTTGAGGGCGAGCTTGCGCGCACTCATGGGCTGGGCGTCGAGCTTCATGCGCGCCATGCGGTCGCCCTCGATCACCCGCTCCACCCACATGAAGATTTCCGTATAGACCGTCTGGGGACAGGCATAGCCGCACCACAGCCGGCCGGCAATGGCGGTGAACAGGAACAGGGCGAGGGCCGAAATGATCAGCAGCACGGCCAGGTAGAACACATCCTGGGGCCAGAACACCAGGCCGAAGATGTAGAACTTGCGGTGTACCAGATCGAACAGCACCGCCTGGCGGCCGTTCCATTCCAGCCAGCACAAGCCGTAAAAGACCAACTGCGTGGCCCAGACGAGGATCCAGCGCCAGGTGGCAAAAACCCCCGTCACTGCCCGGGGGTAGATTTTCTTCTGTACCTCGTAGAGGGATTCTTCCACGATAGGGATGACTTTGACCTTCGGGGCCGGTCGTCTCAAGGGTTCACGCATGGCGCATGCAACTCTGTCGGGGACCGCCCCGGCGCGCGGCTACGGGGCGGCGATCGATACCTTTATCTAACTATTTCTTGGCAGCGGCGTCGTTGGACAGACCCCACACATAAGCCGCCAGCAGATGGCTCTTGGCCTCGCCCAGGAACGCCTTGTGGGC
>DYIB01000007.1 GCA_020723855.1 Uliginosibacterium gangwonense | reverse complement strand
GGGAGGACAGGAGGGATTTCAAACGGCGTCACGATATTTTGTAATTCTCAATAAACGAAATTTTCCGGTGGCGCCAGAATGCGCCAAAACGTTGCATCCACAACTTGATGGTGATAAAACCCTTCCGAATCCGCTCAGCCAGACGCCGCAGGAACGAAATGAACGACTACCCCACGCCTGCCCTGTACATCGACGGCAACTGGATCGGCTCCGGCAGCGCCGGCAGCCGGCCCGTCGTCAATCCCGCCGACGGCTCCGTGCTGGCAGCGCTGCCGCTCGCCGGGGAGGAAGAACTGGATCTCGCCGCCGCCGCCGCGCAGCGGGGCTTCGAACGGTGGCGCACGACGCCGGCCCATGCGCGCCATGAACTCATCGGGCGCGCCACGCGCCTGCTGCGCAGCCGCGCGGAGGCCATCGCCCGCATCATGACGCTGGAGCAGGGCAAGCCGCTAGCCGAGAGCCGGCGCGAAGTGCTGCTCAGCGCCGAGATCATCGACTTCCTCGCCGAAGAGGGCCGGCGCGCCTACGGCCGCCTGGTGCCGCCCCGCTCCCAGGCCGTTTTCGCCCAGGCCGTGACGCGCGTGCCGATCGGCCCGGCGGCCCTGTTCACGCCCTGGAACTTTCCCATGAACCTGCCGGCGCGCAAGGTGGGCGCCGCGCTGGCGGCCGGCTGCAGCGCCATCCTCAAGCCGGCGGAGGAAACGCCCGGCAGCGCAATGGAGCTGGTGCGCGCCTTTCATGACGCCGGTCTGCCGCCCGGCGTGCTCAACCTGGTCTGCGGCGACCCGGCGCAGGTCTCCTCCCGCCTGATCGCCCATCCGGCCATCCGCAAGGTTTCCTTCACCGGCTCGATTCCCGTCGGCAAGCATCTGGGCGAGCTGTGTGCGCGCGGCGTCAAGCGCTACACGGCGGAGCTGGGCGGCCACGCCCCGGTGCTGGTGCTCTCCGATGCCGACGCGGCGCAAGTGGCGCGCCTGTCGGTCGCCGCCAAGTACCGCAACGCCGGCCAGGTGTGCACTGCGCCGACGCGCTTCCTGGTGCACCGCTCGCTGTTCGAGCCCTTCGTCGCCGCGTTTGTCGCCGGGGCACGGGCGCTGCGCGTGGGCAACGGGCTCGCGCCGGAAAGCGAAATGGGTCCGCTGGCCCATGCGCGCCGGCTCGGCGAGATGGAAGCTCTGGTGGAGGATGCGGCTGCCTGCGGCGCCCGGCTTGCCTGCGGCGGCCGCCGCCTGCCCGGCCCGGGCTATTTCTTCGAGCCGACGGTACTGATCGACGTGCCGGAGTCGGCGCGCATCCTGCGCGAGGAGCCCTTCGGCCCGATCGCGGTGATCAACGCCTGGGACGATCTCGACGCGGCGATCACCCAGGCCAACGCCCTGCCCTACGGCCTGGCCGCGTATCTTTTCACGCGCGATCTCGCCCTCGCCCACGGCGTCTCCGGGCGCATCGAGGCCGGCATGGTCGGGATCAACCATTTCGGCGTGTCGCAGCCGGAAACACCCTTCGGCGGCGTCAAGGAAAGCGGCTACGGCTCGGAGAGCGGCCAGGAGGGCCTGGCCGCTTATCTGGACACCAAGCTGACCAGCTTCGGCGGTATCTATTGATCCTTACGTAACCATGTGACGAAAGCGAGCCAGATCGAAAATCTCCCCTGTCCCCTCTTTGCCAAAGAGGGGAACCTGCTGCAAACGGCCTTTAGCGGGTTCCTCCCTTTGCAAAGGGAGGACAGGAGGGATTTCAAACGGCGTCACGATATTTTGTAATTCTCAATAATTTGTGACGACATGGACATAGGGAGGAGGACATGCGAAAGGAGAAAGCGCTACCGCTACCGGCGCTGGTGGCGACCGCCGTCGGCGTGGTCGTCGTGCAGAGCACGATGATCAGCATGCTCAACGGCGCCGGCATCGGCCGGTTCAATTTTCTCGTCGCCATCGGCGTCTCGGCCCTGCTCGCCCTGACCTACGTGCTGTCGTTCGCCGAGCTGGCGCTGATGCTGCCACGCTCGGGCTCGGTCAGCGCCTATACTCAAGCGGCGCTCGGGCCGGGGCTGGCCATCGTCGCCACGCTGTCGGGCTACGTCGCCGTCGCCCTGCTCGGCATCCCGGCCGAGCTGATTCTGGTGGACACCCTGCTCGAACAGATCGCGCCGGGCCTGGTAGCGGCCCTGCCGTACCCGAGCCTGCTCCTGCTGTTGCTGTTCTGCGGGCTCAACCTGCGCGGCATCGACCTCTTCGCGCGTGTCCAGAGCGCACTGGTTGCCGTCATGTTCGGCGGATTGTTCATAATCGGCCTGACCGGGCTGGCCTACGGCGGCGCGGCAATGGGCACGGCGCCCGCCGCCTTCGATGCGTCGCAGGCAGCATCCCTGGTGGCGCTGGCCTTTTGGGGGCTGGTCGGGCTGGAGTTCGTCTGCCCGATGATCGCCGACGCACGCGATCCTTCGCGCAACCTGCCCCGCGCCATGATGATCGGCCTGGGCCTGATCGTCGCCGTGTATGGCGTGTTCTGCCTGGCCGGCATCGCCATGCTGCCCGCCGACAGGCTGACGGGGGCGACTCCCCACGTGGACCTGGCGCTCAGCATCTTCGGCCCGGCGGCAAAAACCGCCTTCGCCGTGCTGGCCATCCTTGGCAGTGCGACCCTGCTCAACACCGTGCTGGCCAGCGTCTCGCGCATGATCCAGGGCATGGCGCAGAGCGGGCAACTGCCCGGCTGGCTGGCGCGCGAAAACGGCCGCAGGGCGCCGGCCGGGGCGCTGATCGCCTTCGCCGCCGCCATTGCCGCCGTGCGCGCGCCGCTGGGCATGGATGCCGCCGCGATCCTGGCGCTGACCGTGGCCGCCGCCGGCTGCTGGCTGGTCGCCTACATCATCGTGCATCTGGATCACATCGTCCTGCGCCTGCGCCTGCCGCAGCAGGCGCGGCCGTTCCGCTCGCCGTTCTTTCCCGTGCCGCAGGCGCTGGGCATCCTCGGCATGGGCTACGTCTTCCTCCACATCTCGCCCACGCCCGAGCTGGCCGGACCGATCTACCGTAACGTGGCGCTCATGCTCGGCGCCACCCTCGCCTACAGCCTGGCGTGGACGCTGCTCGTCAAGCAGCGCAATCCCTTCCGGCCCGACCTGGCCTCCGTGCTGCGCGACAACGACCTGTGAGGTCACCAATGCCCGCACCGAAGACAAAACCCCAGGCCAAGCTGTCCCTGGAGGAGTTCATACCCTACAAACTGGCGGTAGTGGCCAACCGTCTCAGCCAGTCGATCGGCTCGCTGTTCGAGAAGAAATATGGTATCCAGATCCCCGAATGGCGCATCCTGATGGCGCTGCACAGTTGCGGGCCGCTCTCGCCCAACGAGGTGGTCGAGCACACCAGCATGGACAAGGCGCGCGTCAGCCGCGCCCAGCGCCGGCTGGTCGAGCTCGAATTGATCGCCGTGCGCGACGATCCGCGCGACGGCCGCCGGCTGGTACTGTTTCTCACGCGCAAAGGCGCCGGCATGTGCGCGGCGATCATCCCGGCGGCGCGCGAGACCGAGGCATGGTTCCTCTCGGTGCTGCCGTTACGGGAGCGCCAGGCGCTGGACAAGGCGCTGTCACGTCTGCTGGCGCGCAGCCGGGAGCAGGGCGGCACCTCTGTCCTTGTTCAACGCAAAGAAGCAAGAAGACGCCCAGGCTAACCGCATTCAACCTGAAAACCGCACTTAACGCAAAGGACGCGAAGCAACGCAAAGGACGCAAAGGAAAATCCTGAAGGATGGCCGACACCAAAAAGGTGAGGCTGCGGATCGTTCTTTGCGGCCTTTGCGTCTTTGCGATCTTCGCGTCGAAAGAGGTTACGAATCAACCTGACGCCCTTGCGCAGGAGACCCATGTCCGCCAAGCCCGCCTCCTTAGCGCCCGAAGTCCGCCCCCGCGAAGTGTGGGCCTGGGCCATGTACGACTTTGCCAACTCCGGCTACACGACGGTGGTCATCACCGCCCTGTTCAACGCCTACTTCGTCGCCGTGGTGGCCCAGCGCGCGCCATGGGCGACCCTGGCATGGACGGCGGCCCTGGCCTTGTCCTACGCCCTGGTGGTGGTGACGGCACCGCTGATCGGCGCCTACGCCGACGCGCGCGCCGCCAAGAAGAGGCTGCTGGCCATCACCACCGCCGGCTGCATCCTGTTCACGGCGCTGCTCGCCCTGGCCGGGCCGGGAACACTGGTGCTGGCGGTCGTTGGCATCATCGTCTCCAATTTCTTTTTCGCCACCGGCGAGAATCTCGTCGCCGCCTTCCTGCCCGAGCTGGCCGACATGCCGCGCCCTGGGCCGCATCTCCGGCTGGGGCTGGAGCTTCGGCTACCTGGGCGGGCTGTCGGCGTTGGGACTGTGCCTCGCCTACCTCACGGCGGTGGAAAGCGCGGGCGGCGCCGCCGCCGATGCCGTGCCGGGCTGCATGCTGATCACCGCCGCCCTGTTCGCCGTCGCCAGCCTGCCCACCTTCGCCTTTCTGCGCGAGCGCGCCCGGCCGGCGATGGGGCGGGAGAGCTGGGCGACCGCCGCTGTCACGCGCGTGTCCCAAACCGTACATCATGCGCGCCGCTACCGGGATCTGGCGCGCTTCCTGTTGTGCACGGTGTTTTACCAGGCGGGCATCCAGGCGGTGGTCACTCTTGCGGCCATCTATGCCCAGGAGGCCATGGGCTTCACCACGGCCCGGACCCTGGTGCTGATCCTGGTGGTGAATGTCACCGCGGCGGTGGGCGCCTTCTGCTTCGGCTATGTCCAGGACCGGGTGGGACACGTGCGCGCCATCGCCCTCACCCTGCTCGGCTGGATCCTGATGGTGCTGCTCGCCTGGCGCGCCGAAAGCGCACCCCTGTTCTGGCTGGCGGCCAACATCGCGGGGCTGTGCATGGGCGCCTCCCAATCGGCGGGACGCGCCATGGTGGGCTATCTGGCGCCCCCCGACCGGCTGGCGGAATTCTTCGGCCTGTGGGGCCTGGCGGTGAAGCTGGCGTCGATCCTGGGCCCCCTCACCTACGGCCTGGCCAACTGGCTGTCGGGCGGCGATCACCGCCGGGCCATCCTGGTGACGGGCAGCTACTTCCTCGTCGGCCTGCTGCTGCTCAAGGGCATCGATGCCGAGCGCGGCAGGCGCGCGGCCCTGTCGGAGACGGCGGAAACCGCCTAGCGCGCCGCGGCGATGAAGCGCAGGCGGCCCTCCTGGACATCGAAGGCGCCCAGGGGGTCGCCCGGTTCGCGCGGGGGCGTGGGGAATTGCTGCAGGCGGCATTGCCCGGTTTCCGCCACGTAGTAGTTGCCTCCCTGGCGCAGGATGAAGCCACCCTCCAGGCTGCGGAACAGGTCCACCCGCGCCTCTCCCAGGGGCGCCGGCTGCAGGCGGTGGCGCCGCTGGCAGTCGGGCAGGCGCGCCACCACCAGTTCCAGCTGGTATTCCGTACTCCACAGGTAGGGCTTCTTGCGCGCCAGGGTCAGGTAGTGCTCGTTGCCGTCGATGCGGTAGGAGGCGGTCTGGTTTTCGCAGCCCGCCAGCGCCAGGGCCGCCGCCAGGGCGGCAGCCACCCTCAGGCGGCGAGCCGCCATGACACCGTTTCGCCGGCGCGCAGCGGCACCAGCACGTCGTCGCCGAAGGGCTGGGAGGCCGGCACGTTCCAGCTTTCCTTGACCAGGGTGATCTTGTCGCCGTTGCGCGGCAGCCCGTAGAAATCGGCGCCGTGGAAGCTGGCGAAGGCCTCCAGCTTGTCCAGGGCGCCCGCCGCCTCGAAGACCTCGGCGTACAGCTCGATGCCCGCATGGGCCGTGTAGCAGCCGGCGCAGCCGCAGGTCGCCTCCTTGGCCGAGCGCCCATGGGGCGCCGAATCGGTGCCGAGGAAGAATTTGGGATTGCCCGAGGTCGCCGCCTCGATCAGGGCCTGGCGATGGCGTTCGCGCTTGAGCACCGGCAGGCAGTAGTGATGGGGCCGCACGCCGCCGACGAACAGGGCGTTGCGGTTGAGCAGCAGGTGGTGGGCGGTGATGGTGGCGCCGATGTTGGCCCCCGCCGCGCTCACCAGCCGCACCGCCTCTTCCGTCGTGATGTGCTCGACGACGATACGCAGACGGGGGAAACGGCCGGTGAGCGGAGCGAGCACACGTTCGAGAAAAACCCTCTCGCGATCGAATATGTCCACATCGGCATCGGTCACCTCCCCATGAACCAGCAGCGGCATGCCCACCGCCTCCATGCGCTCCAGCACGCCATAACACTTGTCGATGCGGGTGACGCCGGAATCGGAGTTGGTCGTGGCCCCGGCCGGGTAATACTTCACGGCATGGACGATGCCGCTGGCCTTGGCGCGCTCGATCTCCTCCGCCGTGGTGTTGTCCGTCAGGTACAACGTCATCAGCGGGGAAAACTTCGGGCCGGCCGGCAGCACCGCCAGGATGCGCTCCCGGTAGGCGGCGGCCTGGGCCGTGGTGGTCACGGGCGGGTGCAGATTGGGCATGACGATGGCGCGGCCGAAGCGGCGCGCGCTGTCGGGCAGCACGGCGGCCAAGGCGGCGCCATCGCGCAGGTGCAGGTGCCAGTCGTCGGGTCGGGTCAGGGTGAGGGTTTGCATGGTGGCCCGATTTTACTGTTCTTTCGCCCGTTCCAGCGCCCGCTGGTACAGCTCGTTGCGCGCCGCGCCGGTGATTTCCGCGGCCAGCTTCACCGCCTGCTTGACGGGCAGCTCGGCCAGCAGCAGGGCCAGCACCCGTTCCGCCTCGGCATCCAGCCCGACCCTTTGCGGCGGCCCGGACACCACCAGCACGAATTCGCCGCGGCGCCGGTTGGCGTCCTCGTCCAGCCAGGTGGGCGCCTGGCCCAGCGGCAGGCGCACGATGGACTCGTAGACCTTGGTCAGCTCGCGGGCGATGACGATCTCCCGCCGGGCTTCCAGGCCCGCGGCGAGATCCGCGACCGTCTCCCGGATGCGATGGGGTGCCTCGTAGAACACCAGGGCACAGGTAAGCGGGCGCAGGCCGGCGATGGCGGCGCGCCGGGCTGCCGGCCTGGGCGGCAGGAAGCCGTAGAACAGGAAGTGCTCATCGGTCAGACCCGATGCGGACAGGGCCGCCACCGCCGCGCTGGGACCCGGCACCGGTATCACCGACAGGCCCTGGGCCTGCATGGCCGCCACGATGCGCGCGCCCGGATCGGACACGGCCGGCGTGCCGGCATCCGTCACCAGGGCGACGCTGCCGCCCTGCCGCACCCGCTGCACCAGCTTGCCGGCCACGGCGGCCTCGTTGTGCTCGTGGGCGGCCAGCAGCTCGGCGTCGATACCGTAACGCTCCAGCAGCCGCCGCGTATGGCGCGTGTCCTCCGCGGCGATGACATCGACGCCGCGCAGCACCGCCAGGGCGCGCAGGGTGATGTCGGACAGGTTTCCGAGCGGTGTGGCCACCACGTATAATGCCGGCGTGATGTCCACCGGCGCCCGATCTTGACTCTCCTCGTCCATTTCCCGCCCTGTGATGGCACTGCCGGCATTGTCGGCCGCTGCCGCCTATGGCGCAACCGGCGGGCATCCGCGCGCAGCGCCGGGGGCGGGCGGTGACCGGCACGGGCAAGGCCGCGGAGGATCTGGCGGCACGCTACCTGCAGCGGCAGGGGCTGCGCATCCTGGCGCGCAACTACCGCTGCCGCGGCGGCGAGATCGATCTGGTGTGCGACGAGCGGGGCTGCACGGTGTTCGTCGAGGTGCGGCTGCGCCGCGACGGCCGTTTCGGCGGCGCCGCGGCCAGCATCACGGCGGCCAAGCGGCGCAAGCTGATTCTCGCCGCGGGCCATTATCTGGCCGGCCAAGCGGAGCGGCCCTGCCGTTTCGACACGGTGCTGCTCGACGGACTGGGCGAGGGGCGCATCGAGTGGATACGCCATGCTTTCGATGCGGTCTAGCCTCGCCCTGGTGCTGGCGCTCGGCCTCGCCCCGGCTTGGGCGCAGACCGTCAAGATCCTGGTGCAAAGCTCGCCCCTGGCCGGTTTCCAGTTCTATGCCGGCCGGGCCGTCTGGGACGAGATGAAGGAAGGCGATCCCCTCACCCTGGTACGCGAGCCCGACAACCGCCACGATGCCAATGCCATCCGCGTGGAGTGGCGCGGACGCAAGCTGGGCTACGTGCCGCGCGCCGAAAACGCGGCCATCGCCGCCGAGATGGACCGGGGCGCCCGCGTCGAGGCACGGGTGGCGCGGCTCTACCGCCATCGCGACCCGTGGCAGCGCATCCGTTTCGAGGTCTTTCTGGTCCTCTGACGTCTCCCCGGGCGACAGCCAGGGGTGCGCGGCGCCGTGCTAGAATGCCGCGCCAACGGCTTATTCACGGCTCTTCCCATGAATCTCGTCGCCCGCATTTCCCAACAGTTCAACGACAGCGCCCAGACCAAGATCGACGCGGTCGAGCCGCTCTCCGGCCCCATCGCCCAGGCGGTGGAGCTGATGGTCCAGTGCCTGATGAACAACGGCAAGGTGATGGCCTGCGGCAACGGAGGCTCCGCGGCCGATTCCCAGCACTTCGCCGCCGAGCTGCTCAACCGTTTCGAGAAGGAAAGGCCCGGGCTGGCCGCCATCGCCCTGACCACCGACACATCCACGCTCACCTCCATCGCCAACGACTACGCCTACGAGCAGGTGTTCTCCAAGCAGGTGCGGGCGCTGGGCCAGCCCAATGACGTGCTGCTGGCCATCACCACCAGCGGCAACTCGCCCAACGTAATCGAGGCCATCCACGCCGCCCACGAGCGGGAAATGCGGGTGGTGGCGCTGACCGGCAAGGGGGGCGGCAAGATCGCCGGGATCCTGAGGCCGGACGACGTGCACATCTGCGTGCCCGCGGACCGCACTTCGCGCATCCAGGAAGTGCATCTGCTGACCATCCACTGCCTGTGTGACGGCATCGATTGTTTGCTGCTTGGAGAGGAATGATGAACAAACTCGCCCGTTCCGCCCTGCTGGTTTCCGCCTTGGCCGGCGCCGTGCCGCTGCTCGCAGGCTGCGTCACCGCCGCCGCCGTGGGGGTGGGCGCAGGCGCCCTGATGCTGACCGACCGCCGTCCCTCCGAAACTTATGTCGCCGACGAGGCCGTGGAGATCCGCGCCCTCAAGGCGATCAACGAGAAGTTCGGCGACCGCGTGCATGTGAACACCACCAGCTACAACCTGAAGGTGCTGCTCACCGGCGAGGCGCCCGACGCGGCCGTGAAGGAGCGGGTCGAGCGCACCGTGGCGGCCCTGCCCAACGTCAAGGGCGTGCTCAACGAGATCCAGGTGGCCCCGATCAGCAGCTTCGGGGCGCGCAGCAACGACACCTACATCACCTCGAAGGTGAAGGCGCGCTTCATCGAGGCCAACAAGTTCTCGCCCAACCACGTCAAGGTGGTGACCGAGGCGGGCGCCGTCTATCTCATGGGGCTGGTCACCCAACGCGAGGCGGAGGACGCCACGGAACTGGCGCGCACCACTTCCGGCGTGCGCAAGGTGGTGCGCGCCTTCGAGTACATCAGCGAAGAACAGGCGCGCCAGTTGGACCTGCGCCGCTCGGCGGACAAGCCGGCGGGATCGTCGTAACGGCAGCCTCTCCCGCGCCCCTCATTGCGGGGGGCGCAATCGCTTCCCCCCATTGAAGCTGCGCCTGGTGAAGTGCCTGCTGGATCACGGCCACCGGCCGGGTAAGCTCATGGGCGCGGCGACGGAGGAGTTGTCCGGCCTGTTGCGCATGGGCGCCCCGACTTCCCGGGACGCTTGCGCAGCCAACCCCATGCTCGCGCTGCTTGATCTGCGCCGCAGCGAGGAGCTGCGCGGCGCTCTCGGCAAGAGCCTGGCGCGCCATGGCCTGCAGCGTTTCGTCACGGAAATATTGGCACCGCCCAACGCAGCCGTGGGCGGCGTGCTGCCGGCCCTGCACGCCTGGGGCGGGCGGCAGGAGGCGCGCGATGGCGGGCGCTGAGGGGAGACCCCTCTGTTAGAATCCCGCTCGTTCGCGCCGTCGTCGCCCTTCTGCCCATCATGGATTTCCCCCAGCCCGAATTCGAGAAGAAGATCTGTCCTCCCGCCGAGCTGCCGGCGCGCGCCGCGGCCCTGCCCCGGCCCCTGGTGTTCACCAATGGCTGCTTCGACATCCTGCACCGCGGCCATGCCACCTACCTGGCCCAGGCCCGGGCCCTGGGCGCCAGCCTGGTGGTGGCCCTCAACACCGATGCATCCGTACGGCGCCTGGGCAAGGGTGAAGACCGACCCGTGAATCCCCTGGAGGACCGCCTGGCGGTCATGGCCGCGCTGGGCTGCGTCGATCTGGTCACCTGGTTCGACGAGGACACGCCGCTGGCCCGCATCCTCGACTGCCGCCCGGACGTGCTGGTCAAGGGCGGCGACTGGCCCGTCGACAAGATCGTCGGCGCAGCCGAGGTGCAATCCTGGGGCGGGCGGGTCCATTCCATTCCCTTCTTCCACGACCGCTCCACCACGGCCATCCTCGGCCGCATCCGCAGCGCCGGTTAGGCAGCGGTCTTTTCCAGAATCACGGCGCGCACCAGGTCGATGTGGCTGCGCAGGGTGTACCACCGGCCGGTGAAGGCCAACCGCGTGGGGATGCGGTCCACGCCCTCCTCGATGCGCGCGAGCCGCACCAGCCACTCGGCGCGGCCGTGCTTGGCCGGCTCGCGCTTCACCTCGTTTTCGAGGAATGCCAGAAGCCGGCGCCGGCAAAACCCGCCTTACTCGTACAAATGGCGGGAGCACACCCCCGCCATTTCTTAGCCGCCCCGTCGGCCGAGAGGCTAGAATGGAATGTCGTCGTCCATGTCGCCGAAGCCCGACGCCCCGGACGAGGGCGCCGGCTTCTTGGCCTCGGCGTTGCTCCCGCCCGCCTGACGCTCGGGCGGCGGCGCTTCGCCCGCGCCCTGGCGCGAGCCGAGCATCTGCATCTGGTCGGCGACGATTTCCGTGGTGTAGCGGTCGTTGCCGTCCTTGTCCTGCCACTTGCGCGTGCGGATGCGTCCCTCCACATAGACCTGCGAACCCTTCTTGAGGTACTGGCCGGCGATCTCCGCCAGCTTGCCGAAGAAGGCGATCCGGTGCCACTCCGTGTGTTCCTGCTGCTCGCCGTTGCGGTCCTTGAAGCGCTCGGTGGTGGCCAGGCGGATGTTGGTGATCGCGTCGCCGCTGGGCATGTAGCGCGTTTCCGGGTCGGCGCCCAGGTTGCCTACCAGGATTACCTTGTTCACGGATGCCATTCAGATCTCTCCTCCAAGAAGTTTGCGTAGTCTAGCCTCGTCCCAGCGTTCCAAGTTTACCTTGAGATAGGCCATGCGTTTGTCCGGCTCCACCCGCGCCTCGCGCACCCCGGGCAGCTTGGGCAGTTCCCGGCTCACGGTATCGATGTCCACGTGGGGATGGATGAAGAACTCCTTGAGCGCCACCAGCGGCGGCGGCTCCATGGTCAGCGCCAGCACCAGCCAGCACAGCGACAGGAAGGCGACGAAGGCGAACACGCCTTCCGCCCCGAAGTGCTTGGCGAGCAGCCCGCCGACGGCGCTGCCCAGGAACAGACCCAGGGACTGCATGGTGTTGTACACCCCCAGGGCCGCCCCCTTGGCCGCGGGCGGCGCGATGCGGGAAATGAGCGACGGCAGGCTGGCTTCGAGGATGTTGAAGGCGACGAAGAAGGCCAACAACGCGGCCAGCAGGCCGGCAAAGGAATGCATGGCGAAGGGATAGGCGGCCTGGCTGGCGGCCAGCAGCGCCACGGCGCCGACGAACAGGGGCTTGAGGCGTCCGCGCCGCTCGGCGCGCATGATGGCCGGCGCCATGAACAGGAAGGAGGCCAGCACCACCGGCAGATACACCTTCCAATGGGCCTCGGCGGCGAGCCCTCCCACCGACACCAGCGCCTGGGGCACCACCACGAACATGGCCATCTGTCCCGCGTGCAGCACCAGGATGCCGAAATCCAGGCGCAGGAGCTGCGGGTCGCGCAGCACCGCGGCCAGCCCTTCCAGCCCCTGGGAAGCGACACGCGGCTCCGGCTGGGGCGGCACCAGCAGCCACAGCACCGCCATGCCGCCCAGCGCCAGAAGGCCGGTGAGCTAGAAGATCCCCGGCAGGCCCACGGCGGCATAGACCAGCGGGCCGCCCACCAGCGACACGAAGAACATCAGGCCGATGCTGGCGCCGATCATGGCCATGACCTTGGTGCGATGCTGCTCCCGGGTGAGGTCGGCGGCCAGGGCCGAGACGGCGGCGGACACGGCGCCGGCGCCCTGCAGGGCGCGGCCCACGATGATCATTCCGATATTGGGGGCCCAGGCCGCGAAGAAGCTGCCGACGGCGAACAGGGCCAGGCCGGCGGCGATGACCGGCTTGCGCCCCCAGCGGTCGGAGGCGATGCCGAAAGGCAGTTGCAGCAGGGCCTGGGTGAGGCCATAGGCCCCCAGCGCCAGGCCCACCAGCTTGAGATCGTCGCCTCCGGGAATTTCCCGGGCATGCACGGCGAATACCGGCAGGATGAGAAACAGTCCCAGCATGCGCAGGGCAAAAATCGAGGCGAGCGACAGCCCCGCCCGGACCTCCTGCCGGGTCATGCGATCGGTACTGCCTGGAGACATAAATCGGACTTGGCTTGGGACGAGCGAATTGCGTATATTAGCAGATTGCACTTTTCCGCCCCGGTGGCCGCCCCTGCAGCAGCGATACCAATGGATGAAATCCGAATCCGCGGCGCGCGAACGCATAATCTAAAAAACCTGAACGTCGACCTGCCGCGCAACAGGCTCACGGTGATCACCGGCCTGTCCGGCTCGGGCAAGTCTTCGCTGGCCTTCGACACGCTCTATGCCGAGGGCCAGCGCCGCTACGTGGAATCCCTGTCCGCTTACGCGCGCCAGTTCCTGCAGCTCATGGAAAAGCCCGACGTGGACCTGATCGAGGGCCTGTCGCCGGCCATCTCCATCGAGCAGAAGGCCACCAGCCACAACCCGCGCTCCACCGTGGGCACGGTCACCGAGATCCACGATTACCTGCGCCTGCTGTTCGCCCGCGCCGGCACGCCCTACTGCCCCGAGCACCGGCTGGCCCTGGAGGCCCAGAGCGTGTCCCAGATGGTGGACCAGGTGCTGGCCCTGCCCGAAGACACGCGCCTGATGATCCTGGCGCCGGTGGTGGCAGGACGCAAGGGCGAGCAGCTCGATTTGATCACGGAGCTGCGCGCCCAGGGCTTCGCGCGCCTGCGCATCGACGGTGAGGTGCATGAGATCGACAACCTGCCGCGCCTGGCCAAGAACAGCAAGCACTCCATCGACGTGGTGGTGGACCGGCTCAAGGTGCGGCCCGACGCGCGCCAGCGCCTGGCCGAGTCTTTCGAAACCGCCCTCACCCACGCCGACGGCCGCGCCGTGGCGCTGGAGATGGACACGGGCAGGGAGCACCTGTTCTCGGCGCGCTTCGCCTGCCCGGCCTGCAGCTATGCCCTGCAGGAGCTGGAGCCGCGCATCTTCTCCTTCAACAACCCCATGGGTGCCTGCCCGCGCTGCGACGGCCTGGGGAGTATCAGCTTCTTCGATCCGGCGCGGGTGGTGGCCTACCCGCACCTGTCCCTGGCGGCGGGCGCCATCCGCGGCTGGGACCGGCGCAATCAGTTCTACTTCCAAATGCTGGCGAGCCTGGCGGCCCACTACCGCTTCGACGTGGAGACGCCCTTCGAGCAACTGCCCGCGGAGGCACAGAACGTGGTGCTGTACGGTTCGGGGCGCGAGAAGATCCCCTTCCGCTACCTGTCGGAGAGCGGCCGCACGTCGACGCGCGAACACAGCTTCGAAGGCATCATCCCCAACCTGGAACGGCGCTACAAGGAGACCGATTCCGTCACGGTGCGCGAGGAGCTGGCCAAATATCTGAACACGCGCCCCTGCCCGGAATGCGACGGCACGCGCCTGCGCAAGGAGGCACGCCACGTGCGCATCGGCGACAAGAGCCTGCCCGAGGTGAGCGCCCTGCCCCTGGCGGCGGCCCACCGCTTCTTCAGCGGGCTGCAACTGGCCGGCCAGCGCCAGCAGGTGGCGGAAAAGATCGTGCGCGAGATCGGCAACCGCCTGCAGTTCCTGATCAACGTGGGCCTGGACTACCTGTCCCTGGACCGTCCGGCGGACACCCTCTCGGGAGGCGAAGCCCAGCGCATCCGCCTCGCTTCCCAGATCGGCTCCGGCCTCACCGGGGTGATGTACGTGCTGGACGAGCCCTCCATCGGCCTGCACCAGCGCGACAACTCGCGCCTGCTCAAGACCCTGGCGGAACTGCGCGACCTGGGCAACACCGTGATCGTGGTGGAGCACGACGAGGAGGCGATCGCCGCGGCCGACCACGTGGTGGATATGGGACCCGGCGCCGGCGAGCATGGCGGGCGCATCGTCGCCCAGGGCACGCCCCGGGACATCGCCGAGCATCCCGATTCCCTCACCGGCGCCTATCTGTCGGGCCGGCGCGCCATCGCCGTGCCGCGCCGGCGCCGGCCGGTGAATCCCATGCGCCTGCTGAAGGTGCGCAATGCCCGCGGCAACAATCTGAAGAACGTGGATGCGGAGCTGCCGGTCGGGCTGTTCACCTGCGTCACCGGGGTGTCAGGCTCGGGCAAATCCACACTCATCAACGACACCCTCTATGCCGCCGCCGCGCGCCATCTCTACGGCTCGGCGGTCGAGCCGGCGGCCCACGACGAGATCGAGGGGCTGGAGTTCTTCGACAAGGTCATCAACGTGGACCAGTCGCCCATCGGCCGCACGCCGCGCTCCAATCCGGCCACCTACACCGGGCTGCTCACGCCCATCCGCGAGCTGTTCGCCGGCGTGCCGGAAGCGCGTGCCCGCGGCTACGGACCGGGGCGCTTCTCCTTCAACGTCAAGGGCGGCCGCTGCGAGGCCTGCCAGGGCGACGGCATGATCAAAGTGGAGATGCACTTCCTGCCGGACATCTTCGTCCCCTGCGACGTGTGCCACGGCAAGCGCTACAACCGGGAGACGCTGGAGATCCGCTACAAGGGCAAGACCATCCACGACGTGCTGCAGATGACGGTGGAGCAGGCCCACGAATTCTTCGGCGCCGTGCCGGTGGTGGCGAAGAAGCTGCAGACCCTGATGGAGGTGGGGCTGGGCTACATCCAGTTGGGCCAGTCGGCCACCACGCTCTCGGGCGGCGAGGCCCAGCGGGTGAAACTCGCCCTGGAGCTGTCCAAGCGCGACACCGGCCGCACCCTCTACATCCTCGACGAGCCCACCACGGGGCTACACTTCCACGACATCGAGCTGCTGCTGGGCGTGCTGCACCGGCTGCGCGACCACGGCAACACGGTGGTGGTGATCGAGCACAACCTGGACGTGATCAAGACCGCCGACTGGGTGATCGATCTGGGTCCCGAGGGGGGCGAAGGCGGCGGATGCGTCATCGCCTGTGGCACGCCGGAGACGGTCGCTGCCACCCCCCACAGCCACACGGGCCGTTACTTGGCCCAGGTCTTGGCCGCAGCCGGCCACGGCGAACGCAGTCGCGCCGCGCGCTGAGCGCCGAGCCAACGGCCCGCGGTGGTTCGCGCACCCAGCCGGACGACGATGGGCCCGCCCGGCCACTTCAGGAGGCAAAAAACTCCGCCACGAGCCCGATCTGCTCCGGCACGTTGAGCGCCGGTGCATGGCCGACGCCGGGAATGATCACCACACGGCAGCGAGGCCCGCGCCGCTCCATTTCCGCAGCCGTCTGCGGCAGCAAAAGATCCGACTCGGCACCGCGCAGACAGAGCACCTTGCATTCCAGGGCATCCCACAGCGCCCACTGGTCCAGCTCATCCTCGTGATGGGTGAACATCATGACGATCCTCGGGTCGTAGTGCGGCGTTACTTTGCCGTCCGGCATGCGCCGCACCGAGGTCTCCGTGAGACGCCGCCACTGGGCGTCGGTGAGATGGCCGTAGGGCTGGTAGATGGTACGGAAATAGGCCTCAAGCTCGGATACCCGATCGAATTGGGCCGGGTTGCCGGCGTACGCTCGGATGCGCGCCAGCGCCGCTTCGCCGATCTTCGGCCCCATGTCGTTGAGCACCATGTGGCTGATGCGCCCCTTGAGGGGACCGGCTGCCGCTGCCGTGCCGATCATGGCTCCCATAGAGGTGCCCAGCCAACGCAGGGCGCCTACGCCCAAGGCATCGACCAGGGCCACTGCCAAACGGGTATAGAAGCTCACCGAGTATTCCCTTTCCGGCGCCGGACTCCACTGCGACAGGCCGCGCCCGATGGTATCGGGGCAAATCACGCGATAGCGATCCGAAAGGGCCTGGGCAATGTCGTCGAAGTCACGGCCGGTGCGCGCCAGGCCATGCCACATGATGACCGTGTCCCGGTTTGCAGCGCCCCACTCGGTGTAATGCAGCTCACGGTCGAGAACCGTAATGTAGTTGGAAGTCATCATGGATTGGGTTTCCTCAGCTTGCCGACGATACCGGTCGGGAAGAAATAAACGGACAGCACGAACAGCACCCCCAGCCACAACAGCCAGCGGTCCGGATGGAACAGGTTGGCCAGCAGCGGCACGCCCGCCAGCGCGTGGCTCGCCTGCCCCGTCAGCTCCTGCAGATAGTTCTGGGCCAGGATGAACAGGGCAGCGCCGACGACCGCGCCGTAGAGCGTGCCCATGCCGCCTATCACCACCATGAGCAGGATGTCCATCATGATGGTGAATGACAACGTCGTCTGGGGGCCGGTGTAGCGCAGCCACAGGGCCATCAGCGCGCCGGCGCAGGTGGCCAATAGCGCTGCCAGGCAGTTGGCGATGGTGCGATAGACCACCGTGCGGTAGCCCAGGGCCTCGGCACGGAAATCGTTCTCGCGGATGGCCTGGAGCACGCGCCCGAAGGGCGAATTCACCACGCGCAGCAGGAACAGGAACAGCGCCACGGCGCTCACGAACACCAGGTAGTAGGTGAGCAGCCGGCCGTTGATCGAAGTGCCGAAGATCTCACCCTCGAACAGGGTGTAGCCCGGCGTCAGCATCTCCGGCAGGCGGAAGGTGCGCCCGTCCTCGCCTCCCGTGAAGTCCGACAACTGGGAGGCCAGGATGGCGAAGGCCGAGGCCACCGCCAGGGTGATCATGGCGTAGAAGATGGCGCGCACGCGCAGGGAGAACAGGCCGATCACCAGCGCCAGCGCCAGCGACACCACGAGCGCGATAGTCAGCCCCAGCAGGATAGCGCCCCAGCTCGGCCCCAGGGAGTACAACGACAGTCCCACGCCGTAGGCGCCGATGCCGTAGAACATGGTATGGGCGAAGGACACGATGCCCGTGTAGCCCAGCAGCAGGTCGTAGGAGGCCACCAGCACGATGAACACGCAGATGGTGGCCGCCACGTTCAGGGGCCGCGCCCCCGACAGGGCGAAGGGCGCCACGGCCAGGCCGAGGAACACGATCAGCAGCGCCAGGGCGAGGAAGCGGCTGCGCGGGAAGTCGCCCGAAAGCAATCTGGTCAGCATGCGTCCTCCTAGCGCTTGGCGACCGGGTAGAGCCCCTGGGGCCGCCACAACAGGATGGCCACCATGAGCAGGATGTTGGAGGCCAGCGCCACCTTGGGCACCAGGAAGCCCGTGTAGTTGGCCATCAGGGCCACCAGCAGGGCGCCGATGAAGCAGCCGCCCACCGAGCCGAGACCGCCGATGATGATGACGATGAACACCGGCACCATGATCTCCGAGCCCATGGCGGCGGTGAGCACCTCCTTGTACAGCCCCCACATGACGCCGCCCAGGCCGGCCAGGGCCGAGCCGGCAACGAACACGCCCACGAACAGGCGCCGGATGCGGTAGCCCAGCGCTTCCACCATCTCGCCGTTCTCCACGCCGGCGCGGATCAGCAGGCCGATCTTGGTGCGGTTGAGCACCAGGGACATGGCGATGAACACCGCCAGCCCGACGGCCACAGCGATCAGGCGGTACTTCTCCACCGCCGCTTCCCCCAGGATGATGGCGCCACGGAAGGACGCCGGCAGGGGCAGCGGGATCTGGTCCGGTCCCCATACCACGTGGATCAGTTGCTCGGCCACGATCAGGCCGCCCATGGTGATGAGGATCTGCTTCAGATGCTGGCCGTACACCGGCATGATGATCACCCGCTCGAAGATCCAGCCAAGGCAGCCCGTCACCACCATGGCCAGCAGGATGGCCAGCCCCAGGGCCGCCAGATTCATGACGACGGAATCGACCTGGAGCCAGTTCTGCATGGGCAGCAGCACGAAGGTGGCGGTGAATGCGCCCACCGCGACGAAGGCGCCGTGGCCGAAATTGAGCACGTCCATCAGCCCGAACACCAGGGTCAGGCCGCTGGCCATGAGGAAGATCATCATGCCCATGGCCAGCCCGGCGACGGTGAGCGTCACCCAGGCGGGGAAATCGCCGATCAGCGGCAGCGCCAGCAGGGCCAGCGCGGGCACCAGCAGCAGCGGCTTGTAGTCGGCCGGAAGCTTCGGCAGCGGCGCTTCGGCGGCGGGAATGGTTTGCACGGTCGTACTCATGGGAGCCTCTGTTGATGTGCGTCCAGCGACAGCCCGAGCAGTCTCTGCTGCAGGTGCCTGTCCTCCGCCAGCTCGGCCATGGGACCGCTGTAGACGATGCGTCCGTCATCCATCACTGCCACCGAGTCGCCCAGGGAGCGGACGAAGTTGAAGTTCTGCTCCACCAGCAGGATGGTGGTCTCGGTGGACTTCAGCTCCCTGAAGGCATTGATCAGGCTCTGCACGATGGCCGGCGCCAGCCCCTTGGTGGGCTCGTCTACCAGCAGCAGCTTGCGCGGCTCGACGATGGCGCGGGCGATGGCCAGCATCTGCTTCTGTCCGCCCGAGAGCGTTCCCGCCGCCTGGTTCCAGAACTTCTTCAGAGCCGGGAAAAAGCCGAAGATCCAGTCCAGCCGGGCCCGCTCCGGCTCGCCTCGGCGGGCGGCCAGGACCAGGTTCTCGCGCACCGTGAGGTCGGAGAAGATGCCCATGTTCTCGGGCACGTAGGCGATGCCGGCGCAGGAAATGTCGGGCGTGGCGCGCCGGGTGATGTCCTGGCCGTCGAAGCTGACGCTCCCGCGGCTGGCATGCCACAGGCCCATGATGGTGCGTAGCGTCGTGGTCTTGCCGGCGCCGTTGCGTCCCAGCAGCACGGTCAGCCCGCCCTTGGGCACGGTGAGGTCCACGCCCTGAAGGATGTGGTATTGGCCGATGTGGGTATGCACGCCGGCGAGTCTCAGCAAGGCTTCAGACATGTTCCGCCACCCCCACGCCCAGGTAGGCTTCCTGCACGATGGGCGAGGCCATGGCCTCCGCCGGATCGCCGTCGGCCACCAGGTAGCCGTTGTGCAGCACGATGATGCGGTCCGCCAGGGAGCGCACCACGTCCATCTTGTGTTCCACCAGAAGTATGGTCTTGTCCCCCTGGGCCTTGATGTGATGGATCAGCTCCAGCACCACCGGCACCTCGTCCACGCTCATGCCGGCGGTGGGTTCGTCGAACATGAAGATGTCCGGCTCCAGGGCCAGCAGGATGGCCACCTCCAGCTTGCGCTTGTCGCCGTGGGACAGGGCGGCGGCGATCTCGTGGCGCCGCTCGGCCAGGGCCACCCGGTGCAGGAAGTGCTCCGCCTTCTCGATGATCTCCCGGTGGTCGGACCACAGGGAAAACAGGTTCAAGCCCAGCCCGGCCCGGCTTTGCACCGCCAGGCGCACGTTCTCCAGCACGCTCAGGTTGGGGAACAGGTTGGTGAGCTGGAAGGCCCGCCCTATGCCCCGGCGCGTGCGCTCGGGCGCCGAGAGAAGGGTGATGTCCTCACCATAGAGCCGCACCGAGCCCGAGGTGGCAGGAAGCTGGCCCGACAGCAGGTTGAAGTAGGTCGTCTTGCCGGCGCCGTTGGGACCGACGATGGCGGTGAGCGTGCCGGGGTAGAAATCGGCTGTGACGTTGTTTACCGCCACGTGCCCGCCGAAGCGGATGGTGAGCCCCTCCGAGGACAGGACGGGCGGCTCGCGGTTGGCGACCTGGGCCAGGGCGCTGCTGTTGCCGGTCATCTGCATGGTGATTTGCGGCCGCGGATCGCTGCGCGATCCGCGGCGTCCTTCCTCAGCGCTTGTTCTTCACCGGAACGGGCAGTTCGGCAGCAGGAATCTCCCGCACCAGTTCCAGCAGATCCCACTCGCCGGACTGGTTCTTCTTGATGCGGAAGTGGTACATGGTCTGCATGGCCTGGTGGTCTTCCTTGCGGAAGGTCATCTTGCCCTTGGGCGTGTCGAACTCCATGCCTTCCATGGCGGCGATGAGCTTCTCGGTGTCGGTGGACTTGGCCTTGTTGAGCGCTTCCACCACCGCCGCGGCGGCGGAGAAGCCGCCCGCGGTGAAGAAGTCGGGCGGGGCGTTGAAGCGCTTCTTGTGCTCGGCCACCAGCCAGTCGTTCATCTTGTTCTTCGGGAAGTCGTAGTAGTAGTAGATGCCGCCCTCGACGCCGGGGAAGTTCTTCCAGGCCTTCATGACCGGCAGGATGTTGCCGCCGGGAGCCAGTTCGATGCCGAAGCGCTCGGGCTTGAGGTCGGCGATCTTGGTCATGGGGTGCGGTCCGGCCCAGATGATGGACAACACCTTGCGGCCCGGCTTGTCCTTCAGGGCATCGAAGATGCGCTGGGCGGGCGCGGTGAAGTCGGTGGCGTTCTGGGGCGCGTATTCCTCGTGTACGACCTTGGCCTTGGGATTGATCTTCGCCAGCGCTTCCTTGAAGGCGCTCACGCCATCGCGGCCGAAAGCGTAGTCCTGGGCCAGGGTGGCGATGGTCACGTCGCCGCGCATGATGGCCGCGTTGGCGACGGCATCCTGGGTGGAGTTGCGCGCGGTGCGGAACACGTAGCGGTTCCACTTGGCACCGGTGATCTCGTCGGCGACGGCGGGCTCGACGATCAGGATCTTCTTGTATTCCTCGGCCACCGGCAGCATGGCCAGGGCCACTCCAGAGCTGGTGGTGCCCACGGCCAGGTCCACCTTGTCGTCGCCATAGGCTTCGGCCAGGGCGGTCTTACCCAGGTCCGGCTTCAACTGGTCGTCCTTGACGATCACCTTGATCTTGCGGCCGTTGATGGCCATGGTGCCGTTGGTCAGGTACTCCAGGCCCATCATGAAGCCGGTTTCGGTCTGCTTAGCGTAGGCTTCCAGGGGGCCGGTCCTGCCGGCGATCAGGGCAATCTTGATGTCCTGCTGGGCGGCGGCCGGCCCGCCCAGGGCCAGCACGCCCAGCGCGGCAGCGGCGCACAGCATGCGTTTCAACATGGATGTCTCCTCGTGAGTGGATGCGGGACCGGGGCCGGAACGCCGCGGTCTTGGGCGGAGGAGATTGCAGCCAGTGTGCCAGGGTCAGCTAATTCTGTGTTTTTACTGATGATTCAGAATTTGCGCCGAGCATCGGCGCAAGGGCCTGCGGGGCTGGCTGTCCGGAATACTGGACAGCGTGACCGGCTCAGGCAGACAAGATCTTGAAATGATGGCCAATTCCGGAAGTGTCCGGAATTTCAAACAGCTTCTTTCTTGTCCGGCATATCGGACAGCAGGTTGTAGGCGGCGAGCTTCTCGTAGAGCTGGGCGCGGCTGATGCCCAGCAGCTTGGCGGCATGGATCTTCACCCCATTCACCGCCGCCAGCGCCTTGACGATTTCCGCCTTTTCGGCGGCCGCCACGGCGTCGCGCAGGCAGCGCACCTCGCCGTCTTCGGCCGCCGCCGGGGCGCGCAGCGCCGCCGTCACGGGCAGGTCGGCGAAGTGCTCGGGCCCCAGCAGCCGGTCGTCATGGCGGGTGGCAGCGAGCTGCAGCACGTTGCCCAGCTCGCGCACGTTGCCCGGCCAGTGGTAGGACGCGAGCCGCGCCAGCCCGGCCGGCGTTACCGATTTCACCGGCTCGCCGCTTTCCTCGGCGATCTTCTCCAGGATGGTCTCGCACAGTACCGGCAGATCCTCCAGGCGCTCGCGCAGCGGCGGCAGGCGCAGGGGAAAGACGTTGAGGCGATAGTAGAGATCGGCGCGGAAGCTGCCCTCGTCTACCATGACCTTGAGATCGCGGCTGGTGGCAGCGATGACACGCACGTCCACGTGGCGCAGCCTGCTCGATCCCAGGGGCTCGATCTCGCCCTCCTGGAGCACGCGCAGCAGCTTCGCCTGCAGCGTCAGGGGCATGTCCCCCACTTCGTCCAGGAACAGCGTGCCGCCGTCGGCCAACTGGAACTTGCCGGGCCGGGGCTTGGAGCCCGCCCCGGTATAGGCGCCCGGCTCGACGCCGAACAGCTCGGCCTCCAGCAGAGTCTCGGGAATCGCTGCGGCATTCACCCGCACCAGGGACCGGTCGGCGCGGCGGCTGGCGGCATGGATGGCATGGGCCAGCAGCTCCTTGCCGGTGCCCGTCTCGCCCAGCAGCAGCACCGTGGCGTCGCGCTCGGCGGCACGCCGCGCCTGGGCCTTGATCTCGCGCACCGCGGCGGACACGCCGACGTACTGGCTGAAGCGGTACCTGGCCTGGCGCGACTCGGCCAGCTCGCGCCGGGCGTTGGCGAGATCGGCCTGCATCTGCTGGAACTTGGACACCAGGGGGCGCAGGGCCTGCAGGCGGTCGTAGAGAATCACGCCGATGGCGCCGATCACCGCGCCCGCGTCGTCCTGCAATGGAATGCGCGACACCACCACCTGGCGCGACCCGATGGTGAAGATGTCCAGCATCTCCGCCACCCCGGTCTGCGCCACCTGGCGCAGGCGGCTGTTGGGAATCACCTCTTCCACGGCGCGCCCCTCGATGGGCTCGACGCCGTTCCAGCCCAGCAGGGCCTTGTACTTGTCGTTGATCCAGATGATGCGCCCATCCCGGTCCACCACCACGGCGCCCTCGTACAGGCTGTCGAACAGCCACAGCAGGGCGCTGCTCGCCAGGCTGCGCACGTCTGCATCGCTGGTGAGCCGGGGGCGGGCGGGGCGAGTCATTTTCCTGGGCCCGGCTCGCCGTTTCATGATATCCGCGCGCAGCGGCAAACGCCAGGGAGGCCGCTCAGGCGGTTACGTCGTCGGAGGCGGGCGCGGCCCGGCCGACGAAGCGGGCGACGAACAGTCCTGCCTCGTAGAGCAGGCACAGGGGAACGGCCAGCATGACCTGGGACATCACGTCGGGCGGCGTGACGATGGCGGCGATGATGAAGGCCCCGACGATCACATAGGGACGCGCCTCCTTGAGCTTGGCCAGCTCGACCACACCGAAGCGCACCAGCACGATCACCACCACCGGCACCTCGAAGGTCACGCCGAAGGCCAGGAACATGGTCATGACGAAGGCGAGATATTGCTCGATGTCCGGCGCCGGCGTGATGCTCTTGGGGGCGAACTCGGCGATGAAGCGGAACACCGTGTTGAACACGAAGAAATAGCAGAAGGCGATGCCCAGCAGGAACAGGACCGTGCTGGCGATCACCAGCGGCAGCACCAGCCGCTTCTCGTGGGTGTAGAGGCCGGGAGCGATAAAGGCCCAGGCCTGGTAGAGCACGAAGGGAAGCGCCATCAGGAAGGCCACCAGGAGGGTCACCTTGACCGGCACGAAGAAAGGCGTCACCACCCCCGTGGCAATCATCTTGGTGCCTTCCGGGAGGGTGTTGATCATCGGCTGGGCCAGGATGTCATAGATGTTCCCCGCCCAGGGCATGAGGGCGACGAACACCACCAGCACCGCCGCCGCCGCCTTCAGCAGGCGGTTGCGCAGTTCGACCAGGTGGGAGATGAAGGTTTCCTGCTGCTCGGACATGGTCAGCCGGCCTTCCTCTGGGGCTGGCCGTCAAAGCCCAGTTCCAGTTGGGCGTCGTTGCGCGGCTCGGGCGCCTCGACAGCCGCCGGCACGTCACGGGCGGGCGCCGGCGCCTCTTCCGCCGCCGGCGGCGCGATGGCGTTGTTGAGGGAAGTCTCGACCGAGCGCAGTTCTTCGTTGACCGAGGTCTCGATGGAGCGCGCCGACTGCTCCATTTCCGATTGCAGCTTGCGCAGCTCTTCCAACTGGATTTCCCGGTTGATATCGGCCTTGACGTCGGCCACGTAGCGCTGCAGGCGCCCGAGCAGGTGGCCGGCGGTGCGGGCGACCTTGGGCAGGCGCTCGGGCCCGAGCACGACCAGCGCCACGAGCCCGATGACGATCAGCTCGGAGAAACCGATGTCGAACATGGTGAGGGATGAGCAGTGAGGGGTGAGGAGAAAACCCGAGGGGCGCCACCCTCACCCCTCGCTCCTCACGATTTGGTCTTCTCTTTGACCTCGCCTTCGATGGTCTGGCCGGAGGTCACCTGCGGCGGCGTCTCGCTCTTCTCGCTCGTGCCTTCCTTCATGCCTTCCTTGAATCCGCGCACCGCGCCGCCCAGGTCGGCGCCGATGTTGCGCAGCTTCTTGGTTCCGAACACCAGCAGAATGATCAACAGAACGATCAGCCAGTGCCAAATACTGAAGCTACCCATTGCTCTCTCCTAGCGCTTGAGCATGGCGGGCAGGGGATCCGGCCCGCCGATAATGTGAACATGGAGATGATACACCTCCTGCCTGCCCACGCGTCCGGTGTTTATGATGGTGCGGAAGCCGTCTTTGGCGCCTTGTTCCTGCGCAAGTTTTCCCGACAGGGCGAGGATCTTGCCCAGCACCGCCTGGTGGCCCTGGCCTGCCTCCATGAGCGAGGGAATGTGTAGCTTCGGCACCATCAGGAAATGCACCGGGGCCACCGGCTTGATGTCGTGGAAGGCAAGGATATCCTCGTCTTCGTAGACTTTGCGACTGGGGATTTCCCCACGGATGATCTTACAGAAGATGCAGTTGTTGTCCATTGCGGTAACGTTCCGGCGGAAAATCAGTCCTGTACGCGCGAACGCTTCTCGTCGATGCCGGAGATGCCCTCGCGCCGGTGCAGTTCGGCGAGCACGTCGTCCGGGCCGAGACCGAAGTGGGCCAGCAGGACCAGGCTGTGGAACCACAGATCGGCGGTTTCCCGCACCAGGTGCAGGCGGTCGCCGTCCTTGGCGGCCATGAGGGTCTCGGCCGCCTCCTCCGCCACTTTCTTGGCCATGGCGTCCACGCCCTTGGCGTAGAGGCCGGCGACGTAGGAGGATGACGGGTCGCCCCCCTTGCGCTCGTTCAGGGTCTCGGCCAGGCGGTAAAGCACTTCGCAGTCGATCATTTGTAGATCTCCTTGGGGTCCTTGAGGACCGGTTCGACTTCCTCCCAGCGGCTGCCGTCCAGCAGCTTGTTGAAGAAGCAACTGTGGCGTCCGGTGTGGCAGGCGATGCCACCCTGCTGCTCCACCTTGAGCAGCACCACGTCGCCGTCGCAGTCGAGGCGGATTTCCTTCACTTTCTGCACATGTCCGGACTCCTCGCCCTTGTGCCACAGCTTGCGCCGCGAGCGCGACCAGAACACCGCCTCGCCGCTCTCGGCGGTGCGCTCCAGGGCCTCGCGATTCATCCAGGCGAACATGAGCACGTCGTTGGAACCCGCCTCCTGCACCACCACCGGCACCAGGCCGTTGTCGTCCCACGCCACTTCATTGAGCCATCTGGCGCCCATCACAGCCTCACTTCGATGCCCTGGCGGCGCATGTATTCCTTGGCCTGGCGCACCGTGTATTCGCCGTAGTGGAAAATGCTCGCCGCCAGCACCGCGTCCGCATGGCCGGCGATGACGCCCTGGGCCAGATGCTCCAGGTTGCCCACGCCGCCGCTGGCGATCACCGGGATGTTTACGGCGTCGGACACGGCGCGGGTGAGCGCCAGATCGAAACCGTTCTTGGTGCCGTCCCGGTCCATGCTGGTGAGCAGGATTTCCCCGGCCCCCAGGGCCTGTACCCGCCGCGCCCATTCGACCGCGTCAAGCCCCGTCGGCTTGCGTCCGCCGTGGGTGAATACTTCCCAGCGGTCCTCACCCACCTGCTTGGCGTCGATGGCGACGACGATGCACTGGGCGCCCACGCGGCCCGCGGCGTCGGCCACCAACTGCGGGTTCTGCACCGCCGCCGTGTTCATGCTCACCTTGTCGGCGCCGGCGTTGAGCAGCCGCCGCACGTCCTCCACGGCGCGCACGCCGCCGCCGACGGTGAAGGGAATGAATACCTGCTCGGCCACCTGCTCCACCACGTGCAGGATGATGTCGCGCTCGTCGGAGCTGGCGGTGATGTCCAGGAAGGTGAGCTCGTCGGCGCCCTGCTCGTCGTAGCGGCGCGCGATCTCCACGGGATCGCCGGCGTCGCGCAGGCCGAGGAAGTTGACGCCCTTCACCACCCGGCCGGCGTTGACGTCGAGGCAGGGAATGATTCGTTTGGCTAGCATCGCGGTGAGGGGTGAGGAGTATGAGGAGTGAGGAGCAAGCGCGCCCCTATCCCTCACTCCTCACTCCTTACTCCTCACTGGGTTCGAGTATTTGTCGGCCTCGGCCTGAGCCTTCTTGAAGTCGAGGGTGCCTTCGTAAATGGCGCGGCCGGTGATGGCGCCCATGATGCCTTCACCTTCCACCTCGCACAGGGCGGCGATGTCCTGGAGGCCGGCGATGCCGCCGGAGGCGATCACCGGGATGCGCAGGGCCTGGGCCAGGCGCACGGTGGCCTCGATATTCACCCCGCTCAACATGCCGTCGCGGCCGATATCGGTATAGATGACCGCCTCGACGCCGTAGTCCTCGAACTTCTTCGCCAGGTCGATCACGTCGTGGCCGGTCATCTTGGACCAGCCGTCGGTGGCCACCTTGCCGTCCTTGGCGTCCAGGCCGACGATGATATGGCCGGGGAAGGCGCCGCAGGCATCGTGCAGGAAGCCGGGATTCTTGACCGCGGCGGTGCCGATGATGACATAGCTCACGCCGTCGTCCAGGTAGCGCTCGATGGTGTCCAGGTCGCGGATGCCACCGCCCAGTTGCACCGGGACGTCGTCACCCACGGCGGCGATGATGGACTTGATCACGGCCTCGTTCCTGGGCTTGCCCGCAACCGCGCCGTTGAGGTCTACCAGGTGCAGGCGCCGCGCGCCTTCGGCGAGCCAGTGCCGGGCCATGGCCACCGGATCTTCCGAGAAGACCGTTGCGTCATCCATGTCGCCTTGCTTGAGGCGCACGCAGTGACCGTCCTTGAGGTCTATCGCAGGGATCAAGAGCATAGGAAGTGGGCAGTGAAGTGACGGCTGTCCGCTTGGCAGGCAGGTGGTCAGGGGTTCCAGCGCATGAAGTTGCCGAGTAGGGTCAGCCCGGCCTGGGCGCTTTTCTCCGGATGAAACTGCACGGCGAAAATATTATCCTTGGCGCACGCCGAGGTAAAGGGGAAGCCGTAAACCGTGCAGCCCGCCACCAACTCGGCACCGCCCGGCTCCACGTAGTAGCTATGCACGAAATAGAAGCACGTGCCGTCGGCGATGTCCTGCCACAGGGCGTGGGGCAGCGCCTGGGTCACCTCGTTCCAGCCCATGTGGGGCACTTTCAGCCGCTCGCCGGCAGCACCCACCATGGCCTCGGCCGGGAAGCGGCGCACATGGCCGGGCAGTACGCTTAAGCCGGGGACATTCCCCTCCTCGCTGCGCTCGAACAGCATCTGCAGGCCGATGCAGATGCCCAGGAAAGGCTTGCGGCGCGCCGCCTCGATCACCGCCGGACGCAGGCCGCGCGCATTCAGCTCGCGCATGCAGTCGGGCATGGCGCCCTGCCCCGGTACGATGACCCGCTCGGCGGCGGCCACCGCCGCCGCGTCCGAGGTGACCAGCACCCGTGCCTGGGGCGCCACGTGCTCGACCGCCTTGGCGACCGAACGCAGGTTGCCCATGCCGTAATCGACGATCGCTACCGTGGCCATGGCCGGGTCACAGGGTTCCCTTGGTCGAGGGCACGGCTCCGGCGGCACGGGGATCCGGCTCCGCGGCCATGCGCAGGGCGCGGCCGAAAGCCTTGAACACGGTCTCGCACTGATGGTGCGCGTTCTTGCCGCGCAGATTGTCGATATGCAGCGTGATCAGGGCGTGGTTCACCAGGCCCTGGAAAAACTCGTGGGTGAGGTCCACGTCGAATTCGCCGATCATGGCGCGGGTGAACGGCACGTGGAATTCCAGCCCCGGGCGCCCGGAAAAATCCACCACCACCCGGGACAGGGCCTCGTCCAGGGGCACGTAGGCATGGCCATAGCGGCGTATGCCCATCTTGTCGCCCATGGCCTTGGCCAGCGCCTGGCCGAGGGTGATGCCCACGTCCTCCACGGTGTGGTGGGCGTCGATGTGCAGGTCGCCCTTGGCCTCCACCTCCAGGTCGATCATGCCGTGGCGCGCCACCTGGTCCAGCATGTGGTCCAGGAAAGGGACACCCGTGGCGAGCTTGGCTTCGCCCTTCCCGTCCAGGTTCAGGCGCACCCGCACCTGGGTCTCGTTGGTGTTGCGGCTGATTTCGGCGGTTCGCATGGTGGTCAGTTCAGGCTGCAGTGGAGCGCGTCGAGGAAGGCCCGGTTTTCCTCGGGGGTGCCGACCGTGACGCGCAGGCAGTTGTCCAGTCGCGGATGGCTGCCATGGAGATTCTTGATCAGGATGCGCCTTTCCTTCAAGCGCTCGCACACCCGCTGCGCCTCGGGGATGCGGAACAGGATGAAGTTGGCCGCCGAGGGGAAGGCAGTGACAAAGGGCAGGTTTTGCAGCGCCGCCAGCAGCCGCGCCCGCTCGGCGACGATGGCCTCGGCCTGGCCCTCGAGCACCGCCGCATCGCCCAGGACGCGCGCCGCGATGGCCTGGGTGAGACTGTTCACGTTATAGGGCAGGCGCAATTTCTCCAGGTGCGTGATCCACTCGGCCGCGGCCGCGGCAAACCCCAGACGCAGGCCCGCAAGCCCCAGCTTGGACAGGGTGCGCATCACCAGGAGATTGGGATACCGGTCCAGCCGCGGCAGGAAGGAGGCGCCGGCGAAGGCGTGGTAAGCCTCGTCCACCACCACCAGTCCGGGCGCCGCACGCAGCACGGCCTCGACGGCGGCCGCATCGAACAGGTTGCCCGTCGGATTGTTGGGATAGGCGAGAAAGATCACCGCCGGCCGCCGACGCTCGATGGCCGCCAGCATCGCCGGCAGATCAAGGGAGAAATCCTGGGCCAGCGGCACGCCCACGTAGTCCATGCCCGTGAAAGTGGCCACCATGCGGTACATCACGAAGGAAGGCTCGGGCGCCATGAGCACCGCGCCCGGGCGCGCCAGGGCCAGGGCAACGAACTGGATGATCTCGTCCGAGCCGTTGCCGAGCAGGATCTCCGCTCCCGCAGGAATCCCCATGGTGTCGCGCAATACCGCCTTGAGGCCGGCCGCGCCCGGATCCGGATAGCGGTTGACGGGGACGCGGGCGGCCAACTCCCCGATCTCGCGCCGCAGGGCATCGGGCAGCGCATAGGGGTTCTCCATGGCGTCGAGCTTGACCATGCCGGTGGCGTCGGGCACATGGTAGGCAGCCAGGCCGAGAATTTCCGGCCGGATCAGGTCTGCGGGTTGCTGGGGCATGGCGCTCAAGCTTTCTCCATTCTCATCTGGGCCGCGCGGGCGTGCGCCGCCAGGCCCTCGCCCTCGGCCAGGATGGCGGCGACGGCGCCGAGATGACGCGCCCCTTCGGCGGACACCTCGATCAGGCTGGAGCGCTTCTGGAAGTCGTAGGTTCCCAGGGGCGAGGAAAAGCGCGCGCTGCGGGAGGTGGGCAGCACGTGGTTGGGGCCGGCGCAGTAGTCGCCCAGGGATTCGGAGGCACAGGGGCCGATGAAGATGGCGCCGGCATTGCGGATCCTGCCGACCAGAGCGGCCGCGTCGGCCACCGCCAGCTCCAGATGTTCGGGGGCGATGCGGTTGGCCAGGGCGCAGGCCTCGTCCAGATCCCTGGTCTCGATCAGCGCCCCGCGCCGCGCCAGGGACGCGGCGATGATGTCACGGCGCGGCATCATGGGCAGCAGCCTGGCGATGCTCGCCGCCACCCGCTCGATATAGCCCCGGTCCGGGCACAGCAGGATGGACTGGGCCATCTCGTCGTGCTCCGCCTGGGCGAACAGATCCATGGCCACCCAATCGGGCTCGCTGCTGCCGTCGGCGATGATCAGCACTTCCGAGGGCCCCGCCACCATGTCGATGCCCACGACGCCGAACACCCGGCGCTTGGCCGCCGCCACGTAGGCGTTGCCGGGGCCGACGATCTTGTCCACCTGGGGCAGCGTCTGCGTGCCGTAGGCGAGCGCCGCCACCGCCTGGGCGCCGCCGATGGTAAACACCCGGTCCACGCCGGTGATCGCCGCCGCCGCCAGCACCAGCGGATTTTTCTCGCCACGCGGCGTGGGCACCACCATGATCAGTTCGCCCACGCCCGCCACCTTGGCCGGCAGGGCGTTCATCAACACCGACGAGGGGTAGGCCGCCTTGCCGCCGGGCACGTACAGGCCCACCCGGTCCAGAGGCGTCACCTGTTGGCCCAGGCGGGTGCCGTCGGCCTCGGTGTAGTCCCAGGAGCGCAGCAATTGCTTCTCGTGATAGCGCCACACCCGGTCCGCCGCCTGCTCCAGCGCCCGACGCTGCTCGGCGGGCAGCGACTGCAGGGCGGCATCCAGCTCCGCGCGGGGCAGCTCCAGGTCGGCGGCCGAGGCGGCGTCGACGCCGTCGAAGCGCCGGGTATATTCCAGCACCGCCGCGTCGCCGCGCAAGCGCACGTCGGCGAGGATGTCGGCCACCACCTTCTCGATGCGCTCGTCCTGGGCCTGCTCCAGGGCCAGCAGTTGCGCCAGGGCGGCCTCGAAGTTGGCGTTGCGCGTGGACAGTCTCTGGATCATGGTTGCACCGCTGCCGCAAAGGCGTCGATCACCGGCTGCAGGATCTCGCGCTTCATTTTCAGCGCCGCCTGGTTTACGATCAGCCGCGAGGAAATCGCCATGATCTCCTCCACGGCGTGCAGATTGTTGGCCTTGAGGGTGTTGCCACTGGACACCAGGTCGACGATGGCGTCGGCCAGGCCGACCAGGGGCGCCAGCTCCATGGAGCCGTAGAGCTTGATGAGATCCACGTGCACGCCCTTGGCGCCGAAGTGCTCGCGGGCGGTCTGGATGTACTTGGTCGCCACGCGCAGGCGCGCCCCGCGCTTGACCGCCTGTTCGTAGTCGAAGCCGTCGGGCACCGCCACCATCATGCGGCACCGGGCGATGTTCAGATCCAGGGGCTGGTACAGGCCGTTGCCGCCGTGCTCGAGGAGCACGTCCTTGCCGGCGATGCCCAGGTCGGCGGCGCCGTACTGCACATAGGTGGGCACGTCGGAGGCGCGCACGATCACCAGGCGCACGTCGTCCCGGTTGGTGCCGATGATCAGCTTGCGCGAAGACTCGGGATCATCGCCGGGCACGATGCCCGCCGCTGCCAGCAGCGGCAGCGTCTCGTCGAAGATGCGCCCCTTGGAAAGGGCAATGGTAATGCCGGTCACTGGGCGAAAAAGGCTTGTCAAAGCGTGATTTTACCGCATTGCGGCAGGGGCACGCTCAATGCACCCGGCGGATGCGTGCCCCGAGTTGGGACAGCTTCTCTTCTATGTGCTCGTAGCCCCGGTCCAGGTGGTAGATGCGGTCGATCAGGGTCTCGCCCCGGGCGACCAGGCCCGCCACCACCAGGCAGGCGGAGGCGCGCAGGTCGGTGGCCATCACCGTCGCCCCGTCCAGCCGGGGCACGCCGCGTACCACCGCGGTATTGCCGTTGATCTCGATGTCCGCGCCCAGGCGGCGCAGCTCCAGGGCATGCATGAAGCGGTTCTCGAAAATCGTCTCGGTGACCACGGCCGTGCCCTGGGCCACGGCGTTCATGGCCATGAACTGGGCCTGCATGTCGGTAGGGAAGGCAGGATAGGGTGCGGTGCGCAGGCTGACGGCCTTGAGCCGGCCGTCGCTCTCGACCTCCAGGCCGTCCTCGGTGGCGCTGATACGCACGCCGGCCTCGCGCAGCTTCTCGATCACGGCATCGAGGATGGCGGCGGAGGTCCGCTTGAGGCGCACCTTGCCGCTGGTGACCGCCACGGCGGTAAGGAAGGTGCCGGTCTCGATGCGGTCCGGCATGATACGGTGGGAGGCGCCCGCCAGGCGCTCCACGCCCTCGATGGTGATGACGTCGCTGCCGGCGCCGCTCACCCGGGCGCCCATGGCGTTGAGGCAGTTGGCGAGATCCACCACTTCCGGCTCGCGCGCGGCGTTCTCGATCACCGTGGTGCCCTCGGCCAGCGCCGCCGCCATCATGAGGTTTTCCGTGCCGGTGACCGTCACCAGGTCGGTGAAGATCTTGGCGCCGCGCAGCTTGCGCGCCCGGGCATGGATGTAGCCGTGCTCCACCTGGACGTCCGCCCCCATGGCCTGCAGGCCGCGGATATGGATGTCCACCGGCCGCGCGCCGATGGCACAGCCGCCGGGCAGGCTGACGCGCGCCTCGCCTGTGCGCGCCAGCAAGGGGCCCAGGGTGAGGATGGAGGCGCGCATGGTCTTCACCAGGTCGTAGGGGGCCACCGGGTTGTTGAGGCCGGTTGCCGCCAGGGTGAGGCAGTTCCTCTCGTCCAGGGTCACGTCGATGCCCATTTGCGCCAGCAGGCGCAGCATGGTGGTGACGTCCTTGAGATGGGGCACATTGGACAGGTGCAGCGGCGCCTCCGTGAGCAGGGCGGCGCAGATCAGGGGCAGCGCCGCGTTCTTGGCGCCGGAGATGGTCACTTGACCCTCCAGGCGGGCGCCGCCTTCGATCAGGAGCTTGTCCACGGGGCTACTGTCCTTTCCATTCCTCGGGCGTCAGGGTGCGCATAGACAGGGCATGGATCTCCTCGCGCATGCGGCTGCCCAGCGCAGCATAGACCCGCTGGTGGCGCTGCACGCGCGACTTGCCGGCGAATTCGCGGCTGACGATCAGCGCCTGGAAATGGTGGCCGTCGCCCTCCACTTCCAGGTGTTCGCAGGGCAGTCCCTGCTCGATGTACTGTTTGATGTCTTCGGGTCTCACCATGTTTGCACCTATGCACGCAGCTTGTAGCCGATCTTGAGCAGCCACAGGGTAAAGCCGGTCAGGACGACGAAACAACCGCCCACTACCGCCAGGCTGGTCCAGGGCGACACGTCGGACACGCCGAAAAAACCGTAGCGAAAACCGTCGATCATATAGAAAACCGGGTTGAAACGGGAAACCTCCTGCCAGAAGGCCGGCAGGGAGTGGATGGAGTAGAACACGCCCGAGAGGAAGGTCAGGGGCATGATGAGGAAGTTCTGGAAAGCGGCCAACTGGTCGAACTTGTCCGCCCAGATGCCGGCGATGACTCCCAGGGCGCCGAGGATGGCGCCGCCCGCCAGGGCGAAGGCAAGAATCCAGAGAGGGTTGCGGTAGGGCAGTTGCACGAACCACACGGTGACCAGCAGCACCCCCAGTCCCACCACGATGCCGCGGATCGCCGCTGCAAGCACGTAGGCGGCGAAGAACTCGCGATAAGAGATGGGCGGCAGCAGCACGAACACGATGTTGCCGGTGACCTTGGACTGGATCAGGGAAGAGGAGCTGTTGGCGAAGGCGTTCTGCAGCACGGACATCATGACCAGGCCCGGCACCAGGAAGGCCGTGTAGCGGATGCTGCCATAGACCTGCACGTGCTCCTCCAGCACATGGGAGAAGATCAGCAGGTAGAGCAGGGCCGTCAGCACCGGCGCGGCCACGGTCTGGAAGCTCACCTTCCAGAAGCGCAGCAGTTCCTTGTAGAGCAAGGTGGCGAAGCCGCCCGAGAAGTGCCTCATGCGGTTTCCTTCTGCATGACGCTGACGAACACTTCCTCCAGGTCGGGCTTGCCGAACTCCATGTCCTCGATGTTGCATCCGGTTGCGCGCAAGGCGTCGAGGATGGACGTCACTTCCTGGAAGCTGTCGAGCCTGAAGGCGTGGAAACCATCCTTCTCTTCGGACAGGCGCGCCAGCAGGGATGGCGGCAGGCGGCCGCCGGGCGCCAGGCGCACGCGCAGGCTGTGGCCCGAGAAGCTGCGCAGCAGATTGTCGGTGGTGTCCAGGGCGACGATGCGCCCCTGCTTGAGCATGGCGATGCGCCCGCACAGGCTCTCGGCCTCCTCCAGGTAGTGGGTGGTCAGCACCACCGTATGGCCGTCCCGGTTCAGGCGCCGTACGAACTGCCACAGGCCCTGGCGCAACTCCACGTCCACGCCGGCGGTGGGCTCGTCCAGCACGATCACCGGCGGACGATGCACCAGCGCCTGGGCCACCAGTACCCGGCGCTTCATGCCGCCCGACAGCGCGCGCATGTTCACGTGGGCCTTGGCGCGCAGGTCCAGGTTGTCGATGATCTCGTCGATCCAGGCATCGTTGTTGCGGATGCCGAAATACCCCGACTGGATCTCCAGGGTCTCGCGCACGGTGAAGAACGGGTCGAACACCAGCTCCTGGGGCACCACGCCCAGCAGGCGGCGCGCCGCCCGATAGTCCTGCACCACGTCGCGCCCCATCACCTCGAGGCGGCCGCTGTCGGGCCGTACCAGCCCGGCCAGGGCGGAAATCAGCGTGGTCTTGCCGGCGCCGTTGGGTCCGAGCAGGCCGAAGAATTCCCCCTGCTCCACGACCAGGTCCACGCCCGCCAGGGCCTGGACCGGACCGAAACGCTTGGCGACTTGCTCGACGCGAATGGCGGGAATCATGGGATGAGCCGGGCGCCGGAGCGTCCGCAGCCGCTTCAGCCGAGCGGCAGCAGCTCGGTCACGCCGTAGAGCTCGGCCAGACTGAGCAGGTTCCGGGGCGGGTTGCTGATCACCATGCGCTTGCCCCGGGCGCGCGCCGCGCGCGCCCAGGCGAAAACGACGGTCAGACTGGAGGAATCCACTTCATGCACTTGCGCCAAGTCGAACACCACCTGTTCCCGGCCGAGCATGCCGATGCCGGCTTGCGCCAGGCGCCGGGCCGTGGCGAGCGTCATGGCGCCGGAAACCTCCAGGCGATCCCCGGCATCGCGGATCATTTGGTTTCGCCGCCGGCCGCCACGGCGCCGGCCAGGCTGCGGTTCTTGGCCTGCAGGGCCTTGACCAGCCCGTCGATGCCGTTGGCGCGCACTTCCTGGGAGAAGCTGTCGCGGTAATTGGTCACGAGGCTGACGCCGCCGACGACGACGTCATAGACCTTCCAGCCCTCGGGGGTCTTCTCCAGGCTGTAGTCGATGGTGATGGGCTTGCCCCCCGGCTGATGGATCTGGGTCTTGACCACCACGTCCGTGTCCCCCGGCTGCATTTTGAAGGGCCGGAAGTCCACGGTCTGGTTCTTGTATGCCGTCAGGGAGTTGGAATAGGTGCGCACGAGCAGGGTGCGGAACTCGTCGATCAGCGCCTTCTGCTGCTGCGGCGTGGCCTGGCGCCAGTCGCGGCCGACCGCCAGGGCGGTCATGTGGGTGAAGTTGAAATGGGGTAGAACCTTCTGCTCCACCAGATCGATGGCGCGCTTGGTGTTGCCCGACTGAATGTCCTTGTCCTTGCGGATGATCTCCAGCACTTCGTTGGTGACGTTCTTGACCAGAACGTCGGGAGCGGTCTCCTGGGCCTGCGCGGCGGCCGGCAGCAGCAGGCTGACGCCGGCCAACAGCAGGGTGAAAAGCTTCATGAACATTTCTCGATCCGATTGCTGAGATTATTGAGCGGCAGGGCGGCTCCCGGCGGGCGCGGCAGCCAGGTCGGGCGCTTTCCGGTGTTCGACCAAAGCCTCATCGGTCTGTTCCAAGGCGGCCTCGTCGTCCGGACGCCTGGGCGGCGCACCATCGTGCACCAGGCTGCGGCGCCGCTGCAGATAGGCGTCGCGGATGTAGCTGTACTTGTCGAGGGCGGCCTCCTCGATGATCTTGTCGGCCTTCAGCAGTTCCGCCCGGCGGCTGACAAAGCGGGTGGCGATCAGGCTGTTGCGGGTGGCAACGTTGTTTATGTTCACCACGGGATCGGCATAGACGTCGAACACCAGGCCGACCGTATCGCGCGCGGTACGCGGGCCGAAGAAGGGCAGCACCACATAGGCGCCCTCACCCACCCCCCAGCGGCCGAAAGTCTGGCCGAAGTCCTCTTCGTGCTTCTCCATCCCCATGCTGCTGGCCACGTCGATCAGGCCCAGGAGGCCGAAAGTGGTATTCACCAGGAAACGCATGCCGTCGGTCAGCGCATCGACCGGCTTGCCCTGCAGTAGATTATTTACGCCGATGAAGACGTCCTCGATGTTGGAGAAGAAGTTGGCGACACCGGTCTCGACCGGCTGGGGCAGGACGTAGGCATAGCCCTGGGCCACGGGCTTGATCACGGCCTTGTCCAGGCCTTCGTTGAAGGAAAACATGGCGCGGTTGAAGCCCTCCAGGGGGTCTTTCGGATTGCCGGTGGAGGCGCAGCCGCCCAGAAACCCGCTACAGGCGGCCGCCATGGCCAGGGAGCCTACGCGCTTGGCAACGGAGAGTTTCACGGAGCAATCCTTTCTTTCGATGGCTGACAGCCTATTAACGTCACTTCTGCTCGGTTCCTTCAGCCGCCTTGTTGAAAAGGAACTGGCCGATCAGTTTCTCCAACACTACAGCCGACTGGGTTTTCTTGATGGTGTCGCCGTTCTTGAGCATTTCCGGGTCGCCGCCGACCTCGAAGCCGACGTATTGCTCCCCGAGCAGCCCGGAAGTCAGGATGGTCGCGAAGGTATCGCGAGGGAACTGGTACTGGCTGCCGATGTCCATCGTGACCACGGCTTCGTAGCTGTTCGGATCGAAGCCGATACTGGCCACCCGCCCGATCACGACACCGGCGCTCTTCACCGGCGCACGCACCTTGAGGCCGCCAATATTATCAAATTTGGCCTTTAGCACGTAGGTTTCCCCCATGTTGGCGGTACTCAAGTTGCCCACCTTGAGCGCCAGGAACAACAGGGCGCCCAAGCCGATGGCGACGAAGAATCCGACCCACAGGTCGAGTGTCGTGCGGTTCATTATGCCCCCCGGAACATGAATGCGGTGAGAATGAAATCGGCGGCGAGGATCGCCAGCGAGGAGGTGACGACGGTACGCGTGGTCGCACCCGATACGCCTTCGGCGGTCGGCTCGGAATCGTAGCCCTCGAACACGGCGATCCACGACACGATCACGCCGAACACCGCGCTCTTGATCACGCCGTTCAGGATGTCCTCGCGATAGTCCACCGAGGCCTGCATCTGGGACCAGAACGAGCCCTCGTCCACCCCGATCAGCACCACTCCGACCAGGTAGCCGCCGAAGATGCCCATGGCCGAGAAGAGCGCGGCCAGCAGGGGCATGGAGATCACCCCTGCCCAGAAGCGCGGCGCCACCACGCGTGCGACCGGATTGACCGCCATCATCTCCATGGCCGAGAGCTGCTCGGTGGCCTTCATCAGCCCGATCTCGGCGGTTATGGCCGATCCCGCCCGGCTGGCGAACAGCAGGGCGGAGACTACCGGGCCCAGCTCGCGCACCAGCGACAGCGCCACGAGAATACCCAGTGCCTCGCTGGAGCCGTAGCGCTGCAGCGTATCGTAACCCTGCAGGCCCAGCACCATGCCGACGAACAACCCCGACACGAGGATGATGATGAGGGACAGCACGCCAGTGAAATAGATCTCCCGTATGGTCAGGAAGAAGCGCCGGAAGCTGGTGCCGGAATACACCAGGGTCATGGCGAAGAAGCGCGTGGCATAGCCCAGGCGCCAGATGCGGTCATTCACCCGGCGGCCGAGGCCGCGGATCGATCCGAGCAGGTGCTCAAACACGGACGGCCTCCCTCAAAATTTGGTCGCGGTAAGGCGCAGCCGGATAGTGGAACGGCACGGGGCCGTCCGGCTCGGCCCACACGAACTGATGCACATAGGGCGCCTCGGAGGCACGGATCTCCTCGGGCGCGCCCTGAGCCACGATCTTGCCCTCCGAGACGAAATAGACGTAATCGACCAGACTGAGCGCCTCATGCACGTCGTGCGTGACGATGATTGAGCTGGCGCCGAGGGCATCGTTCAATCTGCGGATGAGCTGGCCGATAACCCCGAGGGATACGGGGTCGAGGCCGGTGAAGGGCTCGTCGTACATGATCAGCGCCGGATCCAGGGCGATGGCGCGGGCCAGGGCCACGCGCCGCGCCATGCCACCGGATAGCTCCGAGGGCATGAGCCGGTGGGCGCCGCGCAAGCCCACCGCGTTGAGCTTCAGCAGCACCAGGTCGCGGATCATCTCTTCCGGCAGATCGGTATGTTCGCGCATCTGGAAAGCGACGTTGTCGAACACCGACATGTCGGTGAACAGCGCGCCGAACTGGAACAGCAGGCCGATGCGCCGGCGCAGGGCATACAGCCCCTGCGTGTCCAGTTCATGCACGACCTGGCCGTCGAAGCGCACCGCGCCCCGGGTGGGCCTGAGCTGTCCGCCGATCAGCCGCAGCAGGGTGGTCTTGCCACAACCGCTCGCCCCCATGATGGCAACGACCTTGCCACGGGGAATGTCCATGTTGATGCCGGTAAGGATGGGGCGCTGATCGTAAGCGAAGCCGAGATCGCGGATTGTTATGAGGGCGTCGCCCGACACCGAGAGTATCCCAAACGAAAAGTGTGAATTTTAACAGAGCCGTGGCTTTTCCAGCGTGATCCGCTTGGCGGGCGCGCCCCTTGCCATTCCCGCTGCTGTATGATTGCTCGGCCCCGTCGATCATTCCCGCGCGCATGAATCCTGGCCCCGACACCAGACCCTCCCTGTTGATCGTCGATGACGATCCCCTGATCACCGATACGCTGAGCTACATCCTCGGCCGCCAGTTCGATGCCGCCACGGCCGCCAGCCGCGCCGAGTGCGTCGCCCTGGTGCGCGCGCGCCCGGCGCCGCCCCAGTTGGCCCTGGTGGACCTGGGGCTGCCGCCGCTGCCCCACGAGCCCGACGAAGGCTTCGCGCTGATCTCCGACCTGCTGGCCCACGGTCCCGGGATCAAGATCGTGGTCTTGTCCGGGCAGAACGACGAGGCCAACGCGCGCCATGCCCGGGCCCTGGGGGCCGTGGAGTTCGTCGCCAAGCCCGCCGATCCCGAGCAACTGTGCCGCCTGCTGCATCGGGTGCTGACCTACCGGGCCGTCGAGCTTTCCGCCCGCCCGCGTGAGCTCGAGGACCGCTGCGAGCTGCTGGGCGAGAGCGTGCCCATGCAGAAGCTGCGGGCGCAGATCCGCCAATACGCCGACTCGCCTTTTCCCGTGCTGATCGAGGGCGAATCGGGCAGCGGCAAGGAAATCGTCGCCAGTTGCTGCCTGCACAAGCTTACCCAGCGCGGCAACAAACCCTATCTGGCGCTCAACTGCGCCGCCATCTCCCCTACCCTGGTGGAACCGACATTGTTCGGTTATGCCAAGGGCGCATTCACCGGGGCGACCGGCAACAAGTCGGGGTATTTCGAGGACGCCGCCGACGGCACGCTGTTCCTCGACGAGATCGGCGAGCTGCCCCTGGACCTGCAGCCCAAGCTGCTGCGGGTCCTGGAAAACGGCGAATTCCAGCGAGTGGGCGAGACCCAGAAACGGGTCAGCCGCGCCCGCGTCATCGCCGCCACCAACCGGGACCTGCGCAAGGAGGTGCGCGAAGGCCGCTTCCGCGCCGACCTCTACCACCGCCTGAGCGTATTCACCATCACCGTGCCGCCCCTGCGCGAGATGGGCGAAGACAAGGTGCTGCTGCTGCGCCACTTCACGATGCTCTACGCCCTGCAGGCGGGCCAGCGGCCCTGCGAGCTGTCGCCGGAAGCCATGACCCTGTGGCGCAACTACCATTTCCCGGGCAACGTGCGCGAGCTGCGCAATATCGCCATTCGCCTCACCGCCAAGTTCCCCGGGCAGGCGGTCACCATGGCCGATCTGGAGGCGGAGCTGGACACCCGCGCCGAATCCATGCCGACCGCCTGGCTGCCGCCCCAGGACACGAACGAGCTGACCCGGATCGCCCTGCGCCACCTGCAGCAGCGCGGCCGGTTCAACCTGGACGACACCCTGCGGCGCTGGGAGCAGGGCTATATCCAGGCGGCCCTGAAAATCACCCACGGCAACGTCAGCCAGGCCGCCAAGCTGCTCGGCATCAACCGCACCACGCTATACAATCGCATGGAAGCCATCGAACGCGAACAGGGCAATTTCGGCTGACCGAAAAGGGGCGAGGACCGGGCCATGTACCTGGAATATTTCGGGCTCAAGGAAGCGCCGTTTCGCATCACCCCCCATACCGACTTCTTCTTCGAGGGGGCCAATCGCGGCGCCACGCTCGAGGCGCTGCTCTACGCCATCACCCACGACGAGGGCATCGTCAAGGTCACGGGGGAAGTGGGCAGCGGCAAGACCATGCTGTGCCGGGTGCTGCTGGAGCGGCTGCCTTCCCACGTGGAGACCATTTATCTCGCCAACCCCTCCCTGTCGCGCGACGAAATCCTGTTCGCCCTGGCGGACGAGCTGAAGATCAACCTGGCGACCAACCGCGTGAGCGCGGTGCTGCGCGCCCTGCAGGAATACCTGATCGCCCATTACGGCGAAGGCAGGCAGGTGGTGGTGCTCATCGACGAGGCCCATGCCATGCCGGCGGAAACCCTGGAAGAGATCCGCCTGCTGTCCAACCTGGAATCCAACCGCCACAAGCTGCTGCAGATCGTGCTGTTCGGGCAGCCGGAACTGGATGCCAATCTCAACCGTACCGAGATGCGCCAGTTGAAGGAACGCATCACCCATAACTTCGCCCTGGAACCGCTGGTGCGCTCAGACATCGCCGAATATCTGCGCTTTCGCATGCGCGCGGCCGGCTATCGGGGGCCGGACGTGTTCAATGCCGCAGCCATACGCCTCATCGCCAAGGCGTCCCTGGGGTTGACGCGCCGGATCAACATCCTCGCCGACAAGTCGCTGCTGGCGGCTTTTGCCGAGAACACACATCTGGTGGCGGCCAGGCACGTGCGCGCCGCGGTGCGGGATTCGGATTTCTTCCGCCGGCCGCGGCGGACCTGGCGCCGGATCTGGGGCGGGGCGCCGGCCGCGACCATGGCGGGCGCGGTCAGCGCCGCCCTGTATTTCTACGCCGGCAGCCAGCGCGGGCCGGCGCCGGCCGCTGCCGTGCCGCCTGCCGCGCCCACAGCCGAGGCACCGGCAGCCGCGCCAGCGCCGGGCGGGGCACCTGCGCAGGAAAAAACGCCGCCGCCGGCCGCGCGGGAAGAAACGCCGGTGCCCAACCTGGACAAATTCGGGCCGGCGACACGGGAACGCCTACTCGAGACCCGGAAATGGCTAGCCTCGGCCGGCCGGGAGCGCTGGTTCATCCAGCTCCTGGCCGCGGACGGCGAGCCATACGACCACGTGGAATCCTTCGTCGCCCGCGCCGCCAAGGCCGCGGACTCCTCCCAGGTGCGCGTCTATTCCGTGGAGCTGGACGGCACCTCGCGCGTGGGCGTCATCTACGGCGACTACCCGAGCCGGGAGGCGGCCCTGGCCGCGCTGGCGCAGTTGCCCGAATCCCTGAAGGCCTTCGGCCCCTATGCGCGTCCGATCCGCCACCTTCGCCCTTAACCGAGGCATATACCGACGGTTTAAGCACGATGGATTTTGTCCTCAATTTTGGACATAAAAATCATAAAGTTGTATTTAATACTTAATGTGCTATGCTCGGAAAGCCTTGCAACGGACGAGGGGCTCGCTTCCCGGCTCATCATGACTTTTAAATACACCACCGCTGCCATCGTCACGGCCCTGGCCGTCTCGGCGTGCACTAGCGCCCCCGCCCTCAAGCCTTCCGATGCCCATATCCGGGCGGAAGAAGTCAGGGCCGCTCCGGCCGAAGCAAGAATTCCCGCGCCGGTGCCCCAGGCCCTGGCCCTGCCCCCGCCCAAGCCCGCCCCCAAGGCCGAAACCTACAGCGTGGTGGTGAACAACGTCCCGGCCCAGGAACTGCTGTTCGCCCTGGCGCGCGACGCCAGGCTGAATGTGGACCTCCACCCGGGCATCTCCGGCACGGTGACCCTCAACGCCATCGACCAGACGTTGCCGCAACTGCTCAACCGCATCGCCAGGCAGATCGACATGCGCTACGAGCTGGACGGCCCGAATCTGGCGGTGATGCCCGACACGCCCCATCTGCGCACGTACAAGATCGATTACGTGAACATGGCGCGCGACGTGGTGGGATCGATCGCCATCAACACCCAGATTCCCTCGGGCGGCAGCACCGGCAGCGGCGGTGCCGCCGCCGCTGCGGCGGGCGCGGGCAACGTCTCCCGCACCTCGGTGGAGAACAATGCCAAGAACCGCTTCTGGGAGAACCTGGAGAAGAACATCAAGGACATCCTGCGCGAGACGGACAAGATCCTGCCCGAAGGTTCGAGCGAAACCGTCGTCGAGCAGTCCGGCAGCCAAAGCACCACGGGCACGGGCGTGACGCCTCAGGGCGCCGGGCGCTCCCGGGCGCAGCAGACGGGCATAGCCGGCAGCCCCAACCCCGCCACCCTGGAGAACGCCGGCACGACGGTGGTGCGCAGGACCACCTTTCGCGAGGCCGCCTCGGTCATCGTGAATCCGGAAACGGGCGTGGTGTTCGTGCGCGCCACCTCGCGCCAGCACGAGAAGGTGCAGGAGTTCATTGACCATGTCATGTCTTCGGCGCGGCGCCAGGTGCTGATCGAGGCGACCATCGTCGAGGTAAGCCTCAACGACCAGTACCAGCAGGGCATCGATTGGCAGTATCTGCGCGACAAGGGCGCCCGGGTGGCCGTCGGCCAGGGCGCCGCGACACAGCGCATCAATCCCCTGACCGGCGCCTTCGAGCAGATCAACTCCACGCTGCCTTCGGGGGTGGCCAATACCCTGTTTACGCTGGCCTTCCGCAACGGCGGCCTGACCGCAGCCATCCGGCTGCTGGAGTCCTTCGGCACGCTCAAGGTGTTGTCCAGCCCGAAGCTCGCCGTGCTCAACAATCAGACGGCATTGTTGAAGGTGGTCGACAACCGTGTCTTCTTCACCGTCGATGCCACCCAGACCACGGTTACCAGCGGCGGCACGGTGATCCCCTCCACCATCACCGCCAAACCGAACACGGTGTCGGTGGGCCTGGTCATGACGGTCACGCCCCAGATCAGCGAAGCCGACGTGGTGGTGCTCAATGTCCGGCCGACCATTTCCCGCATCAGCGGCTTCGTTGCCGACCCCACCCCGGCGCTCGCCGCCGCCGGCGTTTCCAACCTCGTGCCGGAAATCCAGACGCGCGAGATCGAATCGCTCATCCGCGTGCACAACGGCGACATCGCCGTGATGGGCGGACTGATGCAGGACGGCGTGGACTACAAGGACGACGCGGTGCCGGGACTGTCGAAGATTCCGCTGCTCGGCAACCTGTTCCAGCACCGCAACGACATCAACCGCAAGACCGAGCTGGTGATTTTCCTGCGCCCGGTGGTGGTCCATGATCCCAGCATCAGCGGCGATTTCCGCGTGTTCCGCAACCAGTTGCCGGGCAAGGATTTCTTCGACAACCTGCCCGGCCCCAAACAGCCCGCCATCGGCTCCGGGGAGGAGAATCGGTGAGCCTGCTGATGGACGCGCTCAAGAGAGCCGAGCAGGCCAAGCGCCAGTCGCAAGAGGGCAGCGGCACCACACCAGCCGAAGGCGGCCAGGGACCGGCGCAGGCAAAACCGGCCCTCACCCTCGAGCTGCTCGACGACGAACTCGGCCCGCCGCCTGCCACACCTGCGGCGCCTGCAGCGGACGACGCGCGGCAGCGTGAAGCCGCCCGGCATCTGTTCGATGCCAAGCAGCCGCCGTCGCGGCGGCCTTTTTATCTCGTGCTGGGCATATCGACGACTGCCGCCATGGTGGCGATCGGCATCCATTTCTGGCTCCAGTTGCAGCCCGCCAGGAACCGGCAGTTGACGGCGGCGGCGCCGCCGCCCGCCGCCGTTGCGCCCCTGCCTGCCGCCCCGGCAACCTCCGCTCCGGCATCCCAGTCTCCGCTGCCGGCGGCGGCCACTCCGCTGGGTGCGGACCTTGCGCCCCGGGCGGCGCTACCGGCCAAACCGGCAGAGCCGGTGCGCCCGCTGCGGCCGGCGGCACCCAAGCCGGTGCGTGAAGAACCCGCGCCGGTGCGCATCAGCAAAAGCAAGATCGTGGTCAACCCGGTACTGAATCAGGCCTACCAGGCCTTCCAGGCAGGCAGAGTCGATGCGGCGCAGCGCGGCTATGAGCAGGTCCTGAAAACCGAGCCGGAGAACGCGGACGCGCTGCTGGGCATGGCCATGATCGCCCTGCAACAGGCGCGGCCCGACGTGGCGGAGCGCTACTTCCTCGCCGCCGCCGAAAGCGACCCCAAGAACGCCACCGCCCAGGCCGGGCTGGCCGGCTTGCGCCAGCAGAGCGACCCGGTACAACTGGAAAGCCGCCTGAAGGTGCTGCTGACGGATCAGCCCGACTCCCCGCCGCTCAACTTCGCCCTGGGCAATGTCTATGCGCGTCAGGGGCGCTGGAACGAGGCGCAGCAGGCCTATTTCCGCGCCTTCGCGGGGGACGGCGACAATCCCGACTACCTGTTCAACCTGGCCGTGGCCCTGGATCACTTGCGCCAGCCCAAGCTGGCGTTGCAGTATTATCAGAAAGCGCTTGCGGCCGCCGACATCCGGCCCGCCGGCTTCGATCGGACCCAGGCGGCCGGCCGCATCCGGGACTTGCAGCAGTAAAGCTCGCGTACGTGCCGCCAAAGGTCGGATGAACTCTCCCACTCCCCATCGCCGCCCCCTGGGCCAGATCCTGATCTCGCAAGGGGTGATCAGCGAGGACCAGTTGCGCATCGCGCTGCTGGAGCAGATGAAGTCGAACCAGCCGGTGGGACGCCTGCTGGTGAGCCTGGGCTTCGTCTCGGAAGCGACCCTGCGCGACGCCCTGGGCCAGAGCCTGGGCAAGGCAGCCGTGGACCTGTCGCGTGCCATCGTCGACCCAGAAGCCCTGCGCCTGGTGCCCCGGGAACTGGCCAAGCGCCATCGCCTGCTGCCCCTGGACTACGACAGGCAGATCCCGCGGCTGACGGTGGCCATCAGCGACATCAACGACATCGTCGCCCTGGACAAGCTGCGCGCCCTGTCCAGCGAAGACCTGGCCATAGAGACGGTGCTGGCCGGTGAGTCGGAAATCGCCCGCGCCATCGACCAGTATTACGGCCACGAGCTGTCCATCGACGGCATCCTGCACGAGATCGAGACCGGGGAGATCGACTACCGGAGCCTCGCCGCCTCCTCGGATGAGTACAGCCAGCCAGTGGTGCGCCTGATCGACGCCCTGCTCACCGATGCGGTCAAGCGCGAAGCCTCCGACATCCACTTCGAGCCGGAACAGAATTTCCTGCGCATCCGCTACCGCATCGACGGCATCCTGCGCCAGATCCGGGCGCTGCACAAATCCTACTGGCCGGCCATGGCGGTGCGCATCAAGGTGATGAGCAACATGAACATCGCCGAGACGCGCGCGCCCCAGGACGGGCGCATCTCCCTCAACATCAGCGGGCGGCCGGTGGATTTCCGGGTGTCGGCCCAGCCCACCATCCACGGCGAGAACATCGTGCTGCGCATCCTGGACCGCCAGAAGGGCATCGTGCCCCTGGACGACCTGGGCCTGGATGACGACCAGCTCAACCAGTTGAAGCTGATGATCGCGCGCCCGGAAGGCATCATCCTGGTCACCGGTCCCACCGGCAGCGGCAAGACCACCACGCTCTATTCGGTGCTCAGCCACATCAACTCCGAGGGCATCAACATCATGACTTTGGAGGACCCGGTCGAGTACCCGATGACCATGATCCGCCAGACTTCCGTCGCCGAGGCCGCCAAACTCGACTTCGCCAACGGCGTGCGCTCCATGATGCGCCAGGATCCGGACGTCATCCTGGTGGGCGAGATCCGCGATGCCGACACGGCCGAGATGGCCTTCCGCGCCGCCATGACCGGCCATCAGGTGTATTCCACCCTGCATACCAACTCGGCCATCGGGGCCATACCGCGCCTGCTGGACATCGGCATCCTGCCGGACATCATGGCGGGCAACATCATCGGCATCGTCGCCCAGCGCCTGGTGCGCCGGCTGTGCCGCGAGTGCCGGCGCCCCGCCACGCCCGAACCCCACGAACTGCGCCTGATCGGCGCCGCCGGCGCCCGGGGCGCGCCCCTGCTCTACCGGCCCGTGGGCTGCGAACACTGCGACTTCCAGGGCTACAAAGGACGGCTTGCCATCATGGAGCTGCTGCGCCTGGACGCGGACCTGGACGAGCTGGTGGCGCGCCGCGCCACCTTCCGCGAGATCAAGGGCATGGCGCTAGCCAAGGGCTTCCGCCCCCTGGCCGAGGACGGCATACGGCGCGTGCTCGACGGCTCGACCTCGCTCGACGAAGTGGCGCGGGTGGTGGATCTCACGGACAGGATGTAGCGCCATGGCATTGTTCTCGTACAAGGCCATGGATGCGCGCGGCCGCCTGGTGCGCGGCGAGATGGACGCCATCAATCAGGTGGACCTGGAGATGCGCCTGAAGCGCATGGACCTGGATTTCATCAACGGCGCACCGGTCAAGCGCACGGCGCTGTTCCGCGGCGCTTCCGTGCCCCGGCGCGAGCTGATCAACTTCTGCTTCCACCTGGAGCAGCTCACCCGCTCGGGCGTGCCCATCCTGGAAGGCCTGACCGACCTGCGCGACAGCCTGTCGCACCCGCGCTTCCGCGAGATCATCGCCGGCATGATCGAGAGTATCGAAGGCGGGCGCACCCTGTCCCAGGCCATGCGCGAGCACCCGAAGGTGTTCAACACCGTGTTCTGCAACCTGGTGCGCGCCGGCGAGGCGACGGGCAATCTGCCCGAGGTGCTGAAGAGCCTCAACGAATCCCTCAAGTGGGAAGACGAACTGGCCTCCCAGACCAAGCGGCTGTTCATGTACCCGGCTTTCGTCGGCACCATCGTCGTCGCCGTCACGGTGTTCCTGCTGGTCTATCTGGTGCCGCAGATGGCCTCCTTCATCAAGAACATGGGCCAGGCCCTGCCCCTGCAGACCCGGCTGCTGATCGCCACCTCCGATGCCTTCCGCCAGTTCTGGTACCTGTTCGTCGGCCTGCCCGTCGCGGCGGTGATCGGGCTCAACGCGATGATCCGCGTGAACCCGGCGGCGCGGCTGCGCTTCGACGACCTGAAGCTGCGCCTGCCCATCATCGGGCCCATCCTGCGCAAGATCATCCTGTCGCGCTTCGCCGGCATCTTCGCCATGATGTACGCCTCGGGCATCCCCATCATCGACGCCGTGCGCACCACCCGGGACATCGTGGGCAACGTGGTGATCGAGGACGGCCTGAAGCGTGCCGGCCAGATGATCGCCGAAGGCCAGAACGTCACCACCGCCTTCCACAACCTGGGCATGTTCCCGCCCCTGGTGATCCGCATGCTGCGGGTGGGCGAGAACACCGGCGCCCTGGATACGGCCCTGCTGAACGTGAGCTACTTCTACAACCGCGACGTCAAGGAATCGATCGACAAGATCCAGGCGGGAATCGAACCCGCCATGACTTTGCTGCTGGGCGCCATCCTGGGCTGGGTGATGCTGTCGGTGCTGGGGCCGGTGTACGATGTCATCACCAAGCTGAAAGTCTGAAAGCAGGCTCATGCCCCAGCGCCGCGTACTCCACTTCGACGGAATCGACCTGCGGGCCCTCCTGTGGCACGCGGGCCATCTGCGCGAGGAAGGCGTATTCGCCGCCGACGAGGCGGGCGTCCAGGCATTCCGCGGCTACGTGAGGACCCATCGCCGCAGCAACTTTCGGCTTCTGGTGGACGGCGCCGACGAGGGCTTCCACATGGAGTCCGTGCCGTACGCACAGGGAGCGGACCGCAAGGCCCTGCTGAGCCGCAAGCTGAGCCAGTTCTTCTACGGCACCCCCTACGCGGTCGCCGTCTCCCTGGGCCGGGAGAAATCCGGGCGGCGCGACGAGCGCATGCTGTTCTCCGCCCTGACGCGCCCCCAGGTGCTGGAGCCGTGGGTGAATTGCCTGATCGCGGAAGAGGCCCGGCTCGCGGGAATCTACACTGTAGCCCAGCTCGCCCAGCAGTTGCTGAAAAAGCTCGATCTCCGCCTGGATCGCTGCGTGCTGGTCAGCATCGGCCGCAACGCCGTGCGCCAGACCTTCTTGGAGCAGGGGGCCCTGCGCTTCTCGCGCCTGTCCCTGGTCCCGGAAATGGCGCAAGCCGAGCTGGCGCGGACCTGCGCCGCCGAGTCGGAGAAGATCTACCAGTACCTGGCCGCCCAGCGCATGATCCCGCGCGACGCCCCCCTCACCACGCTGCTGCTGGTGCACCCGTCGCGCGCCGCAGCCTTCACCGAGGCCTGCCGCAGCACGGAGGAGTTGCGCTATCGGATTCTCGACCTGCACGCGGCGGCACGCCGGACGGGCCTGAAAACCTCTCCCGCCGACTCCCGCTGCGAGCCGGTGTTCGCCCATCTCCTGTGCCAGTTCCCGCCGGCCCACCAGTACGCGCCGCCGCCCGCGCAGCGCTACTACCGCCTGTGGCAAATGCGCACGGGAATGATCGGCGCCGGCGCGGCGGCGTTGATAAGCTGCCTGCTCTGGGCGGGCGGGCAGGTTTTCGAGGCAATGTCGCTCGCCGCCGAGCGCAACCGGCTGCGCGCCCAGGCGGAACTCGACGGCCAGCGCTACGCCCAGCTCATGCAGGGCCTGCCCCCGGTTCCCGTCGGCACGGACGATCTGCGCGCCCTGATCGAGCGTTACCAGCAACTGGAAAAGCGCTCGCCCGATCCCTTCGACCTGTTCGTGGCCGTGAGCCGCGCTCTCGACGTCTTTCCGGAAATCGAGGTGGAGAGGATCGAATGGTCCGCCGGGGAGCAGACCGACGGAACGGCCAAGGAAGCGGCGCGGCCCGGCGCGGCTCCGGAAAGCGCGGACGCGCAGGCCAAGGGCGGCACGGCCGTGATCCATGCCATGCTGCCGGCGGCGATGCAGGCGGACCATCGTGCCATGCTCGGCAAGATCAACGGTTTCGCCGCGGCCCTGCGGCAGGTGAAACTGGACGTGACGGGGCAGCGCATGCCCTCCGACCTCGAATCGGGCAAATCCCTGAAAGGCGGCGGCGAAGAGCAGGGCCGCACCGAGCCGCCCCGGTTCGTCCTGCACGTGGCCAGAGGCGCGCGCCCATGAGCCCCCTCACGGCCGAGACGGTCAGGCACCTGCGCGTCAGCGCCGCCGGCATGATCGTGATGATCGCAGTAGGCGGCGCGCTGGTGGCGGCCTCCGGCCGCTTCCTCGCCGACGAGCAACGCTCGCTCAAGACGGCCCAGGCCAGGCTCGCCGACATCCAGGGCCGGCTCGCCCGCGCCAAACAGGAAGAGCAGGAAATCAGGGAAAAGATCGCCCGCTTCCACGACCTCCAGGCCCGGGGCATCCTGGGCGAGGAGGAGCGCCTGAACTGGGTGGACCAGATCCGCCGCATCAAGGCGGAGCGCAAGCTCTACGAAATCGAGTACGAGATCTCCCCCCAGCGGGTTTTCACCCTGCCCGCCTTCCCTGGCGGCGGCAGCGGCTTCGAGTTCTACACCAGCCCGATGCAACTGCGCATGGATCTGCTGCACGAGGAGGACCTGCGCAATTTCCTCTCCGACTTCAGCGCCGTACACGCCCACGTGCGGGTGAGCAAGTGCGCCATCGAGAGGCTGTCGCGGGCCGGCGGCGGCACAGGCCCCGCGGCCCAGTTGCGGGCGAGCTGCATCCTCGACCTGATCACCGCGCGCGAAAGAAAGGGGATACCCCAATGAGCCACTCCGTCTTGGCAATCGCCTTGCTGTCCCTCGTTCCGCAGTTGTGTTTCGCCGCCCAGGCGGAGCAACTGGGCCGCCTGTTCCTCACGCCCCAGGCCCGCAGCACCCTCGAGCGGCAGCGCCAGCTCAATATCCAGCACACCCAGGTGCTCGAGGGAGACACCCTGTCGGTCACCGGCGTCGTGGTGCGCAGCAGCGGCAAGAGTACGACCTGGATCAACGGCGTGCCCCAGCACGACGGCGGCGGCGCGACGGGAGTGCGGGTCGAGGTCGACCGGCGCAACCCCGGCCAGGCTACGGTGATTGACGGAGGGAACGCGCCGGTGCCGCTCAAGGTCGGCGAGTCCTTGAATCGCGGCGCCCGGGAGACGACCAGCAGTATGGGCGATGGGCGCATCGGCATTTCCTTGCCACGGCCGGCAAGAGTAGTACGCGGAAACTAACAAGCATCAACACTGCAATCATGCCCAGGTCCGTCCCGGCAGGCCAAATGCTCCGCCAAAAGGGCGCGGTTCTCATCGCCATCCTGGCTGTGCTGGGGATGGCGGCGGTCTATTTGTTCGTCAGGCAACTGAGTGCAAATCAGTTGAAGATATCTCGCGGCCAGAATACTGAGACTGCCCTCGCCCTGGCCAAAGATGCGCTGATCGGTCGTGCTGTCACCGATGACAATCGCCCGGGAAGCCTGCCGTGTCCGGATCTAATTACGAATATTCCAGGCAAAAACGTTCCTGGCGACGGCAAAGCCGACATGCTCGTAGGGAACCACTGCCCCAGCTATGTCGGCTGGCTGCCTTGGCGTACTCTCGGTCTTCCCGATCTACGAGATGCGTCAGGGGAACGCCTCTGGTACGCTCTTTCGCCCTCGCTGCGCGACGACGACTCGGCGCAACCCATCAACAGCAGCACTACCGGCGACCTCACGATAGGTATCACGAGCCAGATCGCAGCG
>DYIB01000141.1 GCA_020723855.1 Uliginosibacterium gangwonense | reverse complement strand
ACCAGGGTGGGCGCGCTCTCGCCGACGATGTTGTGCAGCGTGTCGAGCCAGGTCATGGTGATCACGGTCTTGCCCATGCCCGGCTTCGCCCACAGTGCGCAGCGCTCGTGCGCATTCAGGTGCTCGGTGGCCGCCGCGGTGTAGGGCCGCGGGGTGTACGTGCGTCGGGTCACTTCACCTCCTGGAGGGTGCCGGTGTCGATCTCGCCGAGCTCCTTGCGCCACTCGGCGCGGATCTGGCGCACGCGCTGCTCGGTGACACCCACCTCGTGCGCGATGGCGGTAGGCTTCCAACCCTCTGCCAGCAGCGCGACGATGCGCTGACGGCGCGCCCGAATATGCTCGCCACGCTGCCACTTTTGCACGGCCTCGCGCAGCCTGGCGGCTCCCAGGTGGCTCAGGATGGCGTAGGGCACTTCGTAGGTGGTGATGCGCCGGCCGTCCGCGAGCTGGTAGCGGCGTCGCTTGAAGCCGTAGGGGGTGCTGCGCGTTGATAGGACGCGGGCGCCGTCGATCATGTTGACCCCTCTCATACTCGGGCGCGACGCTTCGACTGCTGGGCGAACGCGCTTAACAACTCGTGGGAAATGCTCTGGATGCTGTATGCCTCGAATTCGTCGCTAGGCGACTTCTCGCCGATGTCCTCGCAAAACGCTTGCCATACGTGTACGGCCTCGTGGACCAGCAGTGCGGCTACGCCAACGGGAGAGCGCCGACTAACGTCGCCTACGCAAACGACAGCCACCAATCCGTGGTCTTGGTTCTCCAGCAGATGAGTGGTTGCGTCGGCGCACTTGCTCACCCAAGACCCCCGCCGATGGCCGGAACCTTGAGGTAATCCATCACCGCGTGGTAGTCCTCCTCTGTGGTGCACAGGCACAGATACGGGCCGATGATCAGAGAACGGTTCAACCAGGAAGCTGATCTAGCCTTGCGCCTCATCGCTGCTCTCCTTCACTCAGTCGTTCGCGCAGGGCAGGAATGAGTTCCTTGCGCTCATCCGCATTGGTGCCGCAGCGAAGCTCTAAAGCCTCCAGCGCCTGCCGCAGCAGGGCCTCTGTGGTGTCGGCACGCTCAATCTCTGCACACCATCGTGCTTCCATGACGTCGATCCCGTCACGGGCATTCGGTCCGAACAGTTCCATCAGAGCATCGGACCAGTACGCTGACGATGGCGCCCACCGAACGGCACTGGCGCCATCAGTTCGCAGCCTCTCCACCTCCGCCCGCAGCAATTCACCCTCGGATGCCTCGGGCTGCACTGCGTCGATGGACGCCTCCATATCCCGGACCGCCTGCCGCCATTGCTCCAGCGCCTCGTGGGCCGAGCCCCACCAGCGCGACTGCACGGCGTCGTTACGCGTGTCCAGCAACAGACATTCAAGCTCCAGCGCCAGACGTGCGCCAGGGGTGAAGAAGTCAACTTCTTTCATGGGCGTCCTCCTTGATGCCTCGGTCTCAGCAGAGAGTTTGCAGTACGGACAGCCGACAGGGTTCAGTCCATTGTCCAGCCAATCACAGCCACAGTTGTCGCAGTGAGTGATCGCTGGATGGGGTTCCTTCCGCAGCAGAGATGCGATGCGAGCTGCACCATCCACGATCCCTTCGCCTGGGGCCAACTGCGCAGCGGCCCATATTTCATGCGCCAGCGCATCGAGGCTTTCCTCGTAGTGGTCACTCATTGCTGCTCTCCTTCGCCAGCGCGGCTTTCATCTTCCGCCGCATGTTCCAGCAATCGCACATGCACACTCCGACCGAGTGGTCGCACGTGTCCACCTCTTCATCGAGCCAATCCAGCTCGTTGTCGGCGTCTTTCAGCACTTCGCGCAGCATCTCGTTCTCGGCCTTCAGCGCCTCCAGCGCCTGCCTCAGCAGGGCCTCGTCTTCGAGGTCCATGGTGGCGTTTGTTGACACTTTAGTTCTCCTTCAGGTAGTAGCGCAGCTCGACCGTCCTCGCGGCCTCGCGCAGCTTCGAGACGTTGGTCTTCCGTATCACCTCGATGGTGATCGCCACGAACGTCTCGATCTCCGCGCGCTCCTCATCGCCCCAGCCAATCAGCTCGGCGACGCAGGCCTTGAGCCGCTCGTCCTTGAGTTTGGCCACGCTCTTGACGACGTACTCGAGATCCTCGCGTGGCAGCGTCGCGCGCTGGTGCAGCAGCTCGCGCGTGCGGTCCGCCTGCTCCGCAACGAAGGTCGCGTCGGGTCTGATGCGGCTGGTCATTGCACGAGCCCCGCAAACTGGTTGGTGTAGTCCTTCCAGATCTTGCCCTGCTTGATGGCGCTCACGGTAGCCTTGGAGATCCCGAATCGCGCGGCAATGCTGTCCTGCGTGCCGTCGGCCTCGCGCACCTGACGAGCTAGCTCTGGGGTGAGCTTGGCGCGCTTGCGCGCGTTGTCCGACAGCTTCTTGCGGCGCAGCGGGCTGGTCTGGTAGGCGATCTCCTTGGCGCTGCGCACCTGGACCGCGCGGCGGCTGGCCGGTGCGACGTGCTCAGGGTTCACGCACAGCGGGTTGCCGCAGGTGTAGCTCGCCAGTCTCTTGCCGAGGTCTACGCCTCGCTCCAGCAGGATGAAGCGGCGCACGGCGCCGACTTTGCGCTTGTAGTTCATGGTGGGCACCGAGCCGCAGGATTGCAGCGCGCAGGTCCAATTCCAGCAGTCACCCTCCTCGACGACGTGCTTGCGGATGCGTTCGATCAGTTCGTCCACGACAGAATCTCCTCGACGGCCTCGAGCGTGCCGATTACCTCGACGCGCTGGCCGAGCTCGCGCATACGTTTGTGCTCCCGGGCCTGGCCGCGCTCACGCGCGTCGGCCGGAAATGTCTTGACGGTCTCGGGGTTCTTGAGCTCCACCCAGATTGTGCGGGGGGCGTGGCGCGGCGTTTTCGGCAGCATCACCAGGCGATCGGGCGCCGAGTTGCGGCCGATCCACTGGACCTTGCGCACCTCGCCACCCATCGCTTTCACCCGCTTGACCAGGTACGCCTCGATGTCGCGCTCACGCATGGGTGGCCACCAACGTCAGGATGGCGGAGAACGCCGCAGCGATGCAGATCAGAACCCACTTGGCCAGGTGCTTGAGGTAGCGCGGCGCGGGGCTGGGTGGGCAGGGCTCTTTGGCGTAATCCCTCCGGCCGATCTTGGCCACGCGTGCCGGGCAGTCGTGGCCCTGGTTGCAGTCATTGGCCCACCAGTTCATGCCCGGCGCTCCACTGGCTTGGCCAAGAGCCAGCGGTCACCGAGCTGGCGAATGCTGCGCACCCACTGGCGCTGGTTGTGGCGGTTGATGTGCGGAGGGACATGGGGTACGTTGAAGAGCTTGCGCACACGTCGCAGTGCCGAGGTGTTCATCACGAGTCCTTTCGGTTGGGTTGGTGATTCGTGGATTGTAGCACATGCTATATCAACCCTTGCGATAGCGCGCGGTTTCAAAGCCCGCAGCAGCTAAGGGAATACCCTTGGCCCACGCCGGCACGGTTGCCATCATCCGAGCGAGTTCGTCCGCGCTGAAGCGGTCCTCGTCGGGGGTCTCGGTCAGCAGTTCGTCGTGCACCGACAGCACGATCTCGTAGCCGGCCTGCTCGATCGCGGGCATGTTGTAGGCCAGCACGTCGCGGGCGAAGGCCTGGGTGGCGTTTTCAACCAGCCGACCATCGTAGGTCTTGATGCGCCCCCACTGGCGCGTGTACTGGTTCACGCCGAAGTAGGTGATCTGCCCGGCATCGTCGACTTCGGGGTTGAGGTAGCAGAGGTAGCGGCCCGATGGCAGGCGGATGCGCAGCCACTTGCCGTCTCGGCGCGCCTTCAGGTGCGGGCCGATCGGGAACGTCTCGCCTGGGTTGCGGATGGCCAGGCGCACCGCCTCAGCGGCTGCGGCCCACAGCGCTACCGTGTTCGGGTGCGCATCGCGCCAGGCGCGCTTGAGCACTTCACAGGCCACGTAGACGCGCTCCGGCAGGCCGAGGGTGCGCTTGTTCTTGACGGCCCACTGCCACATGCCCTGAGCATCACTCAGGGCTTGCGCCGAGGTGGTGGCGTAGACCGCCGCGGCCAGGGCCTCTAGGTCCATGTTGTAGACCGCGGCGAAGGTCAGGAAGGCGGCCACCCCGCCCTCGTAGCCAAGGCCGAGCTCCATGACCTTGCCGATCTGGCGCTTCTGGCCGGTGGCTTCCTTGGGGTCGATGTTGAACGAGCGGGCGTAGGCCACCTTGTAAAGGTCCTCGCCGGTGCCGGCGTCGAAGTCTGCGAAGGCCTTGAGTTTCCAGCGCTCGCCGGCCAGGAACGCCAGCCCCCGGCCTTCGATGTTGGACAAGTCGGCGACCACGAGTTTCTTGCCCGGCGGCGCCACGATGCAGCCGCGCACCGCGTTGGCGGTCAGGCCGATGACGTTGTCGAACACCACGTCGGCGTAGCCGCCCTTGAGCGCCGCGACGCCCTGGTCGAGGTAGTCGACCAGCAGGTCCTCGGCCTCCTTGATCGAGACCTGGAAGTGATCGGCCACCAGGCTGAGGTCAGGGCGGGGCATGTTCTGCGGCTGGAAGATCCGGCCGGCCCAGCGCGCGGTTCGGGTAGCGCCGGCGAACTGCATGGTGTTGCGCAGGCGGCCGTCGCTGCTCACCGCGTTGACCAGGGCCTTGTACTTGGCAGTCGAGGTCTTGCTCGACTCGAGACGCAGCGCCAGCAGCAGCTTGACACCCTCGGGCAGCTCCGGGTCTTCCAGCCGGCGGCGCACGGTGTCGGCCCTCAAGTCAGGCAGGTCGACGCCGTACTCGGCGCAGATGAACGCGAGCAGCTGGTCGCGCTTGCTTGCGCTGGCCACAAACCCGTTGGTGGCCTCGACCACCTCGGCCTTCAGGCGCTTCTGCTCCGCGGCCACAGCGTCGATTGCGCAGCGCGCCAGCTCGAGATCCACGGCAATGCCGCGGTCGTTGACGTGCTGGTCGAGGTGCCAGAGCGCCAGCTCGGGATGCCCGGCGCGGTAGTTCCAGGTCGGCAGGCGCTGGTCGATCGCGCGCATTGCCACGATGTCCTGGCGCGAATACTCGAGGAACTCCTGCCATTGATCGGGGTGCGTCTCGCGCGTGGCGCGGCGCAGCTTGCTGCCCTTCGGGCGCGGCTTGCAGAAGAGCTGGATCAGCTCACGTCCGCGCTTGTCCTTGGCCTCGTCGGCCTCGAGGCCGAGGATCTGCCCGATCTTGTCCAGGCCGCCGGGCAGGCCATGGGCAAGGGCCTTGACCATCGTGTCCTGCCAGCGCTCGACCGGGATGTCGAGCCCCCAGACGTGCCGCAGCACCGTGCGGTCGAACATGCTGTTGTGAAAAACCAACGTTACGTTGGGGTCGAGCAGAAGGCGCATGGATTCGTCGCTCGGCATGCTGCCGTCGCTCAGGTCTTCAACAACCGGCTCGCCGTCGTTCAGGGCCCACTGCCAGACAATGATGCGAGTGGAAGGGTGTTCGGCGTAGCGGTGCGTGCCGGCGGTCTTGAGGTCGCACTCGCTGAAAGTTTCGATGTCGCCCCAAAGAATCATGCGCGGCTCCAGATATACCCGTAGGCGCTTTTCTTTTTGCCGGTCAGGCACTGGTGAATCGCAGAGGACGCACGTCCGCCCAAATATTTCTCAGCCTGGAGCTGACTGTCGAACCGCACTACGTGACCGTCTGCCACGGATACACCACGCACAGCAACGCGCCGGGGGCCTGGGTGTCCGTTGGCGTAAGCGTGGACCATGTTTTCGCTGCGGGTCACCCACTCGAGGTTGACCGCAGCGTTGTTGCGCTTGCAACAGTCCTTGTGGTTTACTTGTGCGCCTTCGAAACGCCCCGGCACGAAGGCTTCGGCGACGAGGACGTGAACCAGGCACGCACGGCGGCGGCCGGCTAGGTGCAAGTGGACAACGAGGTAGCCGCTGTTTTGTGGCTGTTGGGCGATCTCCCCCTTCAGCCCACGCACCCGACCTTGGTCACTGACTTGATACCGGCCCTCGTACCCAGGGATGTCTTTCCACTGTTCCATCTTTCACCCCATCAAAAGAACCCCCGTCTTTCCGGGGTGTCAGGCCATGACCAGATTGCCCGCATTATGTTTCAGCGCCCACGGGTGTAAGCACTACGGGCCGCCGTGAATTCGCTACGGGAGCGACCCGCTTAGCCATCTGATCTGCTTTAGCCGAGCGGCC
>DYIB01000140.1 GCA_020723855.1 Uliginosibacterium gangwonense | reverse complement strand
GGGGTCCACGTGGTCGCACGCGGTGTCGATATCCGACTGTTTCATCCGTGCCGGCGTAGCCGGCGGTTGCGCGCCGCGTGGGGCGCGGGCGATGCCGATCCGGTGGTGTTGTATGTGGGGCGCCTGGCACCCGAGAAGAACATCCCGCTGGTGTTGCGCGCCTATGACGCCATCGCCGCCGCGCAGCCGCGCGCCCGTCTGGTGCTGGTGGGCGACGGCCCGGCGCGGGCCGCGCTGGAGGCAGGCGGCTCGCGTGCCGTGTTCGCCGGCGTGCGCACGGGCGAGGATCTGGCGCGCCACTACGCCTCGGCCGATGTATTTCTGTTCCCGAGCGAGACGGAGACCTATGGCAATGTCACGGCGGAGGCCCTGGCCAGCGGACTTGCCGTGGCCGCCTACGACTATGCGGCCGCCGCCGAACTGGTCCGGGACGGAGAAAACGGGGCGCTGGCGCCCCTGGGCCATGCCGACGCCTTCGTGGCGGCAGCCTGTCGCCTCGCCCAGGATGCCGAAGGGCGGATGGCCCGGGCCGCCCGGGCGCGGGCATCGGTGGAGCATCTGGATTGGGAACAGGTGGTCGCGGAGTTACTGCGGGTCATGGGCGACATCGTCGCGGATCGCGCGAAGCCTTGCGGAAGCGAGCATGCGATCGTCCATGCACCGGATCAGTGCCCTTGACCTGACCCTTGCCCTGCACTGCAACCGCGTCTGCTGGCGCTGTTGTTCCAGCTAGCGCGTCCCGGCGGCCCGGAAGATTGCCGATACCGCCTCCAGCCCCTGACCGAACAGGCGTTCCAGCACCGGACCCAGGTAAGCCATGCCGAGCACCAGCACCACGAAGCCGGCGGCCAGGGTGACGGGAAAGCCGACGGCGAACAGGTTGAGCTGGGGGGCGGCGCGGGTCAGCACGCCCAGGGCGATGTTGGCGATGAGCAGCGCCGCGATCATGGGCAGGGACAGGAGCACCCCTGCCGAAAAGATGGTGCTACCCCAGCGCACCAGGCTTTCCCAGCCTTTGGCGCCGAAGTCCGCTTGGCCGATGGGCAGCCAATGGAAGCTCTCGGCGAGCAGGGCCAGCATCATCAAGTGGCCGTCGACGGCGAGGAAGGCCAGCAGTGCCATCAAGCCCATGAACTCGGCCAGCACCGGCGACTGGGCCGCATTCTGGGGATCGTAGAACAGGGCGAAACCCAGGCCCATCTGCAGGCCGACGAGCTCTCCGGCGAGATCGATGGCCACGAACACGATGCGCATGGTGAATCCCATGGCGATGCCGATCAGCGTCTCCCGCACCAGGAGCGCCATGCCCTGCCAGGAGCCGGGCGCGATGGGCTCTAGCGGCGGCAGCACCGGAACCAGGGCGATGGTCACCGCCAGGCCGAGTACCAGCCGCACCCGCAGCGGCATGCCCGGGTTGTTGAACAGGGGGGCGGCGGCCAGCAGTCCCAGCACCCGCGCCAGCGGCAGGAAGTAGGCCGCCAGCCAGGCATTGAGTTGGGCGTCGGTGACGGAAATCACTGGGTGACAGGATCGTTCAACTCCTCACCCCCCCCCACTCCTTACTCCTCATCCGATGAGCGCCGGAATGCTCTCGATCAGGCGGCGCATGTAATCGGTCAGCAACGTGAGCATCCAGGGGCCGGCGAGCAGCAGGGTGACGAACATCGCCACCAGCTTGGGGATGAAAGACAGCGTCATTTCGTTGATCTGGGTCGCCGCCTGGAAGATGCTCACCACCAGGCCGGTGGCCAGGGCGGCGAGCAGCATGGGGGCCGACACCAGCAGCAGGACCTCGAGGGCCTGGCGCCCCAGTTCCATTACCGTTCCGGCGTTCATCCTCTGTCCTTATCCAAAGCTCTGCACCAGGGAGCCGATGAGCAGGTTCCAGCCGTCCACCAGCACGAACAGCATGATCTTGAACGGCAGCGACACGATCACCGGCGACATCATCATCATGCCCATGGACATGAGCACGCTGGCCACCACCATGTCGATGATCAGGAAGGGGATGAAGACGATGAAGCCGATCTGGAAGGCGGTCTTGAGCTCGCTGGTGACGAAGGCCGGGATCAGCACGCGCAGGGGCACGTCTTCCGCCTTGTCCACTTTCGGCGTGCGCGACACGCGCGCGAACAGGGTGAGGTCGGCCTCGCGCGTCTGCTTGAGCATGAACTGCCTCAGCGGTACGGCGCCGCGCTCCAGAGCCTCGTTGAAGCCGATCCTGTTCTCTGCCATGGGCTGGTAGGCGTCGGTGTAGATTCTCTCGATCACCGGCCCCATGACGAAGAAGGTGAGGAACAGGGCCATGCCGATCAGCACCTGGTTGGGCGGCGAGGTCTGTAACCCCAGGGCATGGCGCAGCAGCGACAGCACGATGATGATGCGCGTGAAGCTGGTCATCATCAGCACCACCGCCGGCAGGAAGGTGAGGGAAGTGAGCAGCAGCAGGGTCTGGATCGACAGGGAGTAGGTCTGGCCGCCGCCGGGCGCCGGCGTGCTGGTGATGGCGGGCACGCCCTGGGCCAGGACGGCAGCGGGCGCAAGCCAGGCGGCGAGCAGCAGCCAGCGGCCAGAGCTAGCGCGCATGCTTGCGCTCCGGCGCCTGGCGCAGCCAGGCGCCGAAATCCTTGCCCGCCGCGGCCGCGCCTTGGGGCGTGGCGGGCAGTTCCTGGCGCGGCAGGGTGTGCAGGGCGTTCACGCTGCCCGGCGCCACGCCCAGCACCAGCCAGGTGTCGCCCACTTGCACCAGCACCACGCGCTCGCGGCTGCCCACGGCGGTGGCCGACAGCACCTTGAGCATGCCCGCGGCGGCGCCGCGCGGCGCCGACAGGCGCTTGAGCAGGTACAAGGCGGCGAACAGCAGCAATACCACGGCGGCCAGGCCCAGCAGCACCTGGGCGATGCTGCCGGCGGCGTCGGGCACGGCGGGCGCCGCCTGAGCCAGAGCCGTCTGCGGCGCGGCGAAGGCGGCGAGCGGGAACAGGAGCGGGCGCATGGCGTGAACGAAGGTTTCGACGCTGTCAGGATATCCGGCGCGGATCACCCGCATAAGGCGGATTAGCAGGCGAAAAGGGCGCCAATTTCGCACCGGGGAACGATGGCTTGCGCGGCTGCGGGCTTGAGCTTGGCGGGGGCGCCGCCTAGAATGAACTTTCCCTTGCGAGAACGCGCCGTCGCCCCGGAGGACGCTGGCGCTTCCCCCCATGCCCGCCGATCGTCAGCAACCGCATTTGTCCCACCGTCCCGTCAAGTGGGAGGACGTGCCCCTCGTCTGCTCCTTCCCCCAGTCCGCAGAGGAGCTGTTCTACATGTTCCCGAAAGCCTCTTATCCCCTGACCCATGAGGCCTTGTCGGCGGCCATCGAGCAGCGCTCGGACTCGACCGTGGTGCTGGCGGACGGCGAGCCGGCCGCCTTCGCCAATTTCTGCCAGCGGGAGCACGGCGGCGCGTGCACCATCGGCAATGTCGTCGTGGCGCCGCACTTGCGCGGTCGGGGCGTCGGGCGCTATCTCATCGAGACCATGCTCGACATCGCCTTTACCCGGCACAAGGCGGCGGACGTGCTGGTGTCCTGCTTCAACGCCAACGCCGGCGCCCTGCTGTTCTATTCCCGCCTGGGGTTCCGGCCCTTTCTCATCGAGGAGCGCACCGACTACCGCGGCCGACAGGCGGCGCTGATCCACATGCGCTTGGTGCATGGGGTGAAGTAGGACAACCGTCAGCGGTTGAGTTTGCGCATGCGCTCGGTGGGCGTGATGATGTCCGTGAGGCGGATGCCGAACTTGTCGTTCACCACCACCACTTCACCCTGGGCGATGAGCGTGCCGTTCACCAGCACGTCCAGGGGCTCGCCGGCCAGTCCGTCCAGTTCCACCACCGAGCCGTGGGCGAGCTGCAGCAGGTTGCGGATGGAGATCTTGGTACGGCCCAACTGCACCGTGAGCTGCACGGGAATGTCCAGGATCATGTCCAGGTCGTGGCCGGCGCCGGGCTTGCCGCCCGCTTCCGCAAACTGCTGGAAGATCGCCGCCGGCTGCGCGGCCTTGGCCTCGGCCGCGCTCTGCTCGCTCATGGCGGCGGCCCAATCGTCTTCGCTGATCTTGTCTTCCAAGCCCGGATCGGCCATGGCGTCCTCCTATCGTTTGTCGCTGTCCTCGGCGCCGAGGAAGCGCTCCACTTTCAATGCGTACTGGCCGTTCTGGATGCCGTAGCGGCACTCCATGACCGGCACGTGGTCCACGGCGGCGACGATGGTGTCCTCGATGTGTATCGGGATCACGTCACCGACTTTCATCTTGAGAATCTCACCCAGAGTAATCTCGGTGCCGCCCAGGGTGGCGACCAGTTCCACCTCGGCGCTCTGCAACTGCTTGGTGAGCGTGGCCGTCCAGCGCCGGTCCGACATGATCTGGTCGCTCTGCATGGAGCTGTAGAGGATGTCGCGTATCGGCTCGATGGTGGCGTAGGGCATGCAGATGTGCATGTCGGCGGTGGAGCCGCTGAATTCCAGGGAGTAGGTGGTGCTCACCACGATTTCGCTGGGCGTGGCGATGTTGGCGAATTGCGGGTTCATCTCCGAGCGCATGTACTCGCTTTGCAGGCCATACACCGGCTTCCACGCCTTGTCGTACTCGTTGAACACCACCCTGAGCAGGCCCTGGATGATGCGCTGCTCGGTGGGGGTGAAGTCGCGACCCTCGATGCGCGTGTGGAAGCGCCCGTCGCCGCCGAACATGTTGTCCACCACCAGGAACACCAGGTTGGGGTCGAAGATCACCAGGCAGGTGCCACGCAGGGGCTTGAACTGCACCAGGTTGAGGTTGGTGGGCACCACCAGGTTGCGCACGAACTCGCTGTACTTCTGCACCCGGATCGGGCTGACAGAGACCTCGGTGGTGCGGTGCATGTAGTTGAACAGGCCGATGCGCAGGTAGCGCGCGAAGCGCTCGTTGATCAGCTCCAGGGTGGGCATGCGCCCGCGCACGATCCGCTCCTGCCGGCCCAGATCGTAGGGACGTATGCCGCCGCTGTCCTGCTGCTGCTCGGGCTCGTCGGTCTCGCCCGCCACGCCCTTGAGCAGGGCGTCGACTTCTTCCTGGGAGAGAAAGTCCTGGGACATGATCCCTGCGGCTCACTGGATGATGAAGGAGGTGAAGAACACGTTCTGCACCGGATCGTCGGGTGCCGGCTTCGGCCAGGCGGCCGGCTTGTCCGCCGCGCGCTCCTGCGTGGCCGGCTGGGCTTGCGCACCGGGTGCGCCCTCGACGTTCGGCTCGCCACCGTCGGCCACCTGGCCCTCCTCGGCCGGGGCAGTGGTGATGGGCCTGGACAGGGCTTCCGGCGCCTTGGGGGTGATGCCGGCGGCGGTCCACAGGATGACGTTGGTCTCGTAGCGCATCTCCTCGGCGAGGCGCTGGCGCCCTTCCACCGAGGCGATCTGGGAAGCCTTCTTGCTGGACAGGAGCAGCAGCAGCCGATGGCGAATCTCGGGCATCACGGTCTTGACCGTCTCGCTCGTGGCTTCGTTGAACACCTTGAGAGTCGCCACCACCTGCAGGTACTGCTCGCCGCTCTCCGGCTGCAGGTTGACCGTGAAGGGCTCCAGATTGACGAAGACGGGCTTGGCCGGCGGCGCCTTGGCGGCCGCCTGCTCGCCGCCGTCGGGCTTGCGCAACAGGAAGAACCAGGCGGCGGCGCCTCCCCCCGCCAGCACCAGCGCGAGCAGCAGCAACAGCAGCAGCTTGCCGCGCTTCTTGCCCGCCGGCGCGGCTTCCTCGGCCGGCGCGGCTTGCTCCTGCTGCCTGGGCGGGTTTTTCGCCATTCCTCACTCCATTTCAGGCAAAGGTGTCGATCAGACCGTCGCCGCGCCTGACCCAATGGGTCGCGGTGGCGGCGTTGTCGGCCGGGGCACGGCCGCCGCCGGCGCCGGCAGCACGCGGCCGCTCCTCCTGGTGGCCGTTGCCCTGGGACGATCCGGCGCTGACCTGGGCCTGGCCCAATTGCACGCCGGCGTCGGCCAGCATTTCCCGCAGCCGCGGCAGCGCCTGTTCCAGGGCTTCGCGCACGGTCGGATTGGCCGAGACGAACAGGGCGCTGGTCTGGTCGCCGCTCACCGTGAGCGTCACCTCCACCCTGCCCAGGCTGGGGGGCGTGAGCGTGAGCTCGGCGCGCTGTTCGTTGCGGCCGACCAGCAGCACCACTTTCTGGCCGATCTCGCGCTCCCAGCCGGGGGCGGCCACCGGCGTCTCTATGCGTGCTGCATGGGTCGTCGCCTCCTTCGTGGCGGACAGGCCGTGGGCCGCGGCCGCCGCAACCGGCGCAGCGGGCTCCGCGGCCGGCACGGGCGCGCCGTCCGCCGCCGCAGCCTGGCCGGCAGTTTCGGCCGCAGCGGTCGCCA
>DYIB01000139.1 GCA_020723855.1 Uliginosibacterium gangwonense | reverse complement strand
CGGCGGCAACGCCGCGCGCATGGTGGGCGTGTTCGGCGCCATTCTCGCGTCGTTCACCTATGTGGTGGCCCAGATCTACGGCGTGGGCATCATCACCAGCCGTTTCATCGGCATCCCGCTGGAACTGGGCGTGTTCGTCGGTCTGGCGGGTATCCTGGTGTGCTCCTTCCTGGGCGGCATGCGTGCCGTCACCTGGACCCAGGTGGCCCAGTACATCATCCTGATCATCGCCTACCTGGTGCCCGTCGTCGTGTTGTCGTACAAGGTGACCGGCGTGCCGATTCCGCAGGCGGTGTACGGCGGTGTGCTGCAGAAGCTGGGCGACAAGGAAAAGGTGCTCTTCGACAGCCCCAAGGAGCAGGAAGTCCGCAAGATCTACGCCGACCGTGCCGCAGCGCTGGACGCGAAGATCAAGGGTCTGCCCGCTACTTTGGAGACCGAGCGTCAGGCGCTGACCCAGAAGGTGAATGACCTGAAGGCGCAGAATGCGCCGGCCAAGGACATCGCCGCGGCAGAGAAAGCCCTGGCCGACCTGCCGAAGACGCCTGATGCGGCCAAGGAGGCCTGGACCAAGGCCAAGGCGGGCGCGGAAGCCAGCGCCAAGAAACCGGGAGCCCACGCGGAGGCGCACGCCGGCAAGGACGAGAAGGCCTCCAACACCGCGCGCTTGAACTTCATCGCCCTGGTCATCTGCCTGATGGTGGGCACCGCCTCGCTGCCGCACATCCTGATGCGCTACTACACCACGCCCAGCGTGCGGGAGGCGCGCCACTCGGTGTTCTGGTCGCTGTTCTTCATCTTCCTGCTCTACTTCACGGCACCCGCCTATGCGGTGTTTGCGAAATGGGTGGTGTACAACGACATCGTCGGCACCTCCATCGCATCGCTGCCGGGCTGGGTGGCCTCTTGGGGCAAGGTGGGTCTGGTGAAGATCGCCGACATCAACGGCGACGGCATCCTGCAGTTGGCCGAACTGACCCTCAATACCGACGTCATCGTGCTGGCGACGCCGGAGATCGCGGGCCTGCCCTACGTGATTTCGGGCCTGGTGGCCGCCGGCGGTCTGGCCGCCGCGCTGTCTACCGCCGACGGCCTGCTGCTGACCATCGCCAATGCCCTGTCCCACGACGTGTATTACAAGATGATCGACCCCCATGCCTCGACCCAGCGCCGCCTGGTGGTGTCCAAGGCGCTGCTCCTGGTGGTGGCGGTCATCGCGGCGTACGTGGCCTCGCTCAAGCCCGACAACATCCTGTTCCTGGTGTCCCTGGCGTTCTCCTTTGCCGCGGCGACGTTCTTCCCGGCCCTGGTGTGCGGGGTGTTCTGGAAGCGCGCCAACAAGTGGGGCGCCGTGCTCGGGATGATCGCTGGCCTGGGCACGACCTTCTACTATGCCTACATCACCCATCCGTTCTTCGGCGGCAGCATGAAGGCGGCCTGGTTCGACATCAACCCGATTTCCTCCGGCATCTTCGGTATCCCCGTAGGTTTCGCGGTACTGATCGTCGTCAGTCTGCTCACCGCCGCGCCCGAGAAGGAAGTGCAGGAACTGGTGGAGCATGTGCGGTATCCGAGCCTCGAAGGCGACATCGATACCGCCGGCCGATAAGAATTAGGAGGAGGGTGTAGCAGTAGAGGGCCCGCGCAAGCGGGCCCTTTTTTACCGTTGCGCGCCGTGCCAAGGGCGGCTGATTCTGTTAGAATGCGCCGCTTTCGCGGAGAGATGACCGAGCGGTCGAAGGTGCACGCCTGGAAAGCGTGTGTACGGCCTAAAACCGTACCGAGGGTTCGAATCCCTCTCTCTCCGCCATTAGAAAGGAAGCGACCTTGCGGGTCGCTTTTTTGCGCCTCCGTTCCGACGGCGGTTAGTCGTCTCCCACATAATGGATGTCGACCCGCCGTCCGTTGCCCCTGTGGTAGGACTCCTCGCCGTAGCTCACCACCCGCATGCGCCGTTCCGGCACGCCCAGGGATGCCAGCTTTTCCCGCACCCGTTGGGCGCGCCGTTCCGCCAATGCCACGTTGTACTCCCGGCTGCCCAGTTCATCGGAATGGCCTTCCAGGACGATCCAGCGATCCGGATTTGCCCGGAATTCCCGGGCCACCGCCTCGATAGCGGGCAGGGAGATGTTCCTGATGCGGTCGCTGTCACTGGCGAACAATACGGTGTAAGCGGGTTTTGTCCGGGGCGGGACGGTCTCGGCGGCGCCGGCGGCGGGTTCGGCGGATGGCGCCGGGGCGGCGGGTGCCGGAGAGGCGGGTATCGGCGCGCGCGGCGGGGCCGGCGGGCTTGCGGGAGGTAGTTGCGCACAGGCGGCGAGCAGGGAGCAGGCGGCAGCCAGCGGGCGTGAGCGCACGCGGGCGGCGCCGGCACGGGGCGCGGCGCCCGGCAGCTGCAGATCCAGGCTTGTGGCGTTGTCCATTCTGAGCAGGATCAAAAAAATGCCCCTCCAGGGAGGGGCTCAATGAGCAGGTTGTCCGTCCTGCTGGCTGTTAAGACTGCAGGCGTCCGTCCCGTGCTCTCTCCTCAATCTTCCAGAAGCCCGATGGACGGGCACGAAATCTCTCTGAATAAAGCAGGGGACGTGCCATGGCTCTTGAACGAGAGGTAAGCCGATGAAAAGATGTAGAAATCTGTGGAGGCGACGGGCCAGTCGATTTGCCTGGCTTGTTGCAGAATGCAGCATGGCATTGGAGTTGTTGTCATTGCATATAAAAAAATCACTCAAGTCAAACGGATGGCGCGAAGGTACGCAGTGTTGCATTCGTCCCGCACTGGTTGCAGAATGCAACACAAGTACCGATGGACAAGATCTCGATGACCTCCATGCTCTTCGGTTCGCTACGCAGCAAGATCGCCTTGGGCTATGTGGCCCTCGGTGCGCTGTTCATCGGATTGACGGTGTTCGCCTTCGCCCGGCTGGAGGCCATCGAGCGCCAGGTGGCCAAGCAGAGGGCGATTTCGGCCTTTCTCGATACGGTGCGCGATGTGCGCAACCTGGAGAAAAGCCTGTTCCAGTACCGCAAGCAGGCGGACTACAAGGAGTCCATGCGCCAGTTGGCCAACGGCATCTCGCTGCTGGGTGCCTATCGCCCCGAATTCCAGGAACTGGCGCCGCCGGAGCGGATTCACGGCTTGCAGAACAAGCTGGAGAACCACGGCAGGCTGCTGACCGAGTTCTGGCAGTTGGTGCGCACCAGACCTGCCCAGGCGAAGGAGATGGAAGAGCCCATCCGCGAGTCGCGCGCCGATTTCTTCGTGGACGCCGAGGATCTTTCCCGCAACGCCGACCGTGCCCTGGCGGACGAGCTGCGCCGCTACCGCTGGAGCCTGATCGCCTCGGTGGCCGTGGTGGCCCTGGTGGTGCTGGCGGCGGGGCATCTGCTGGCGCGGCGCATCGCCAAGCCCCTCAAGGAGATGGAGCGCAGCATGGTGGCCATTGCCAACGGCCAGTTGCGGCAACTGGAGTTTCGCACCGCCGACAAGGAGATCGCCTCCCTGAGCGCCGCCTTCAACCATATGCTGGAGGAGCTCCAGGCGCGCCAGCGGGACATGGTGCGCTCGGAAAAGCTCGCCTCCCTCGGCACCATGCTGTCGGGCGTCGCCCACGAGTTGAACAATCCCCTGTCCAACATCTCCACTTCGACCCAGATCCTGCTGGAGGAGCTGGAGCAGCCCAATGCCGCCTACCAGAAGGAGTTGCTGGTGCAGATCGACGACCAGACGGAACGGGCGCGGCGCATCGTCAGCACCCTGCTGGAATTCGCGCGCGACCGCGCTTTCCGGCGCGAGTGCGTGTCCCTGCGCGACATGCTGGAAGAGACCTTGCGCCTGTTCGGCGGGCAACTGCCGGGAAGCATCGCCATCCGGCTGGAGGTGCCGGAGGCCCTGGTCGTGCATGCGGACAAGCAGCGCCTGCAGCAGGTGTTCCTGAATTTGATCAAGAACGCGGTGGAGGCGTCCCCCAGCGGCGGCGAGGTGTGCGTACGGGCGGCGCCGTTCGGGCCTCACGAGAAGCCGGACGAGTTCAAGAGCGCCATGCAGGAGCGTTTCGCCGGCCTGTGCGAGGGGATCGCCGGGGTCGATATCGAGATCAGCGATCAGGGCCAGGGCATCGCGCAAGACGTGCTGCCGCGCATCTTCGATCCCTTCTTCTCCACCAAGGACGTGGGCAAGGGGATCGGCCTGGGGCTGTTCGTGGTGCATGAAATCATCACCGAACACGGCGGCTGCATCAGCGCCGACAGCAGGGCGGGCGAGGGCACGCGCTTCTTCATCCGCCTGCCCGATCCCAACATTGTGCCCGTCAAGCAGAGGGAAGCGGCATGATGGCTCAGGGGCGGCTGCTGGTCGTAGATGACGAGCGCATTGCACTCAACAACCTCAAGCACATCCTGGAGAAGGACGGCTACCAGGTTGCCACGGCCGCGAGCGGAGCCGCTGCCTTGTCCCTGCTGGACGGCCAGGAGTTCGACGCGGTGCTGACCGATCTGCGCATGGACAAGGTGGATGGCATGCAGATCCTGCGCCGCTGCCGCGAGAAGGAATTGGACGCGGAAGTGATCGTGATCACCGCCTTCGCCAGCGCCGAGTCGGCGGTCGAGGCCATGAAGGAGGGCGCCTTCTATTACGTCGCCAAGCCCTTCCGCCTGGACGAGGTGCGCAAGGTGGTGGCCGAGGCGGTGGAGAAGACCCGCCTCAAGCGCGAAAACCGGCTGCTGCGCGAGCGCGTGGAAAGCTACGAGGGCCGGGTCAAGATCATCACCCAGGACGGAGAGATGCTGCGCCTGCTGAGCGTGGCGCGCCAGGTGGCGCCCACCGACTGCAACGTGCTCATCATCGGCGCTACCGGCACCGGCAAGGAGCTGCTGGCCAAGTACCTGCATTTCGCCAGCGCTCGCGCCTCCGGGCCTTTCCTGGCCATCAACTGCGGCGCCTTCAACGAGGATTTGCTGGCCAACGAGCTGTTCGGCCACGAGAAGGGCGCCTATACGGGCGCGGCGGGGGAGAAGCGCGGCCTGATCGAGGCGGCGGCGGGCGGCACCCTGTTCCTGGACGAAGTGACCGAGATGTCTCCGGCCATGCAGGTCAAGCTGCTGCGTGTGCTCCAGGAGCGCGAAGTGCTGCGCCTGGGCGGCACCGAGCCGATCAAGGTGGATGTGCGCTTCGTCGCCGCCACCAACCGCGACGTGCAGGAGGCGGTGAAGAGCGGCGCCTTCCGCCAGGATCTGTTCTTCCGCCTCAACGTGGTGGCGCTGCGCATTCCGGCCCTGGCCCAGCGCAAGGGGGATATTCCCCTCCTGTGCATGCACTTCCTCAAGCGCTTCGCTGGCCTGATGGGCAAGGACGTCGGCGAGATTGCGCCCGAGGTGCTGGACCTGCTGATGAACTACGAATTCCCGGGCAACGTGCGGGAGCTGGAAAACGTCATCGAGCGCGGCGTCGCCGTGTGCACCGGCGGCCGCATCGAACTGGCCCACATGCCCGAGGAGCTGCGCCAGTTTCCCGTGCAGTCCTTCCGCCGCCGCAACGGCGGCCTGCTTACCCTGGAGGAGATGGAGCGCAACTACATCCGCTGGGTGCTGGGCGAGGCCGGCGGCAACCAGCAACTGGCCGCCCAGCATCTGGGCATAGACCGCGTCACCCTGTGGCGCAAACTCAAACGCTATGAATTGGAGTAAGGCTTGAAATTCACCGTCATCCCCGTCACGCCGTTCCAGCAGAACTGCACCCTGTTGTGGTGCGAAGAGACCCTCAAGGCTGCCGTGGTCGATCCGGGCGGCGATCTGGAGCGCATCGTGCAGGCGGCCGCCGCAAAAGGCGTAGACGTGGAGAAGATCCTGGTCACCCATGGCCATATCGACCACGCCGGCGGCACTGCCGCCCTGGCGCGGCGCCTGGGGGTGCCGGTGGAAGGCCCCCAGGAGGAAGACGACTTCTGGATCAGCCAGTTGCCCCAGCAGAGCCGCATGTTCGGTTTTCCCCTGGTGGAGTCCTTCGTCCCCGACCGCTGGCTGCACCAGGGCGACAAGGTGCGGGTGGGCAACCTGGAGCTGGCAGTGCGTCATTGCCCAGGCCACACGCCGGGGCACGTGATCTTCTTCGAGCCTGAAAGCCGCGTGGCCATGGTGGGGGATGTGCTGTTCCAGGGTTCCATCGGCCGCACCGATTTCCCGCGCGGCGACTATGACACCCTGATCCGCTCCATCCGCGAACAGTTGTGGCCCCTGGGCGACGACGTGGTGTTCATTCCCGGCCACGGACCTTTGTCCACCTTCGGCGACGAGCGGCGCAGCAATCCCTTCGTGGCCGATCGGCGCTACGGCTAGGCCGGCCCGTCCTCGTCCCGCAGCCGCCGATACAGGGTGCTGCGGCTGATGCCCAGGCTGCGGGCGGCGGCCGAGACGTTGCCGTCGTGGCCGCGCAGCGCCGCGACGATGGC
>DYIB01000006.1:38589-52592 GCA_020723855.1 Uliginosibacterium gangwonense | reverse complement strand
GCGCCGCCCACATCGCCCACCTGCGCCGCGAAAGCCCGTTCGACGAGGGGCTGCCTGCCGCAGCGCCCGCCGTGCTGCGCGAACGGCTGCTCGCCCAGCAACAAGGCCGCGTCGATGAGCTGCGCCACGCCAAGTACGAAGGCATCCTGGCGAGCACCCCGGCCATCACCGTGCTGCGCGGCGAGGCCCGTTTCAAGGACACGCGCACGCTGACGGTGGCGAGTGCTGACGGCGGCACGCGCGAGGTGAGCTTCGACCGCTGCCTGATCGCCACCGGCGCGAGTCCCGCGATCCCGCCGATCCCCGGCCTGAAAGACACACCCTACTGGACCTCCACCGAGGCGCTGGCGAGCGACACGATCCCTAAGCGGCTGGCCGTCATCGGCTCGTCGGTGGTGGCGGTCGAGCTGGCGCAAGCCTTCGCCCGGCTGGGCAGCCAGGTCACGATCCTGGCGCGCAGCACGCTGTTCTTCCGCGAAGACCCGGCCATTGGCGAGGCTGTCACGGCCGCGTTCCGCGCCGAAGGCATCGAGGTGCTGGACCACACCCAGGCGAGCCAGGTCGCCTATACGGGTGGGGAATTCGTGCTCGCCACCGGGCACGGCGAGCTGCGCGCCGACCGGCTGCTGGTCGCCACCGGCCGCGCACCGAATACGCGCGGCCTGAACCTCGCGGCAGCGGGCGTCGAGGTCAACGCGCAAGGGGCCATCGTCATCGACCGCGCCATGCGAACGAGCGCGCCGCACATCTTTGCTGCCGGCGACTGCACCGACCAGCCACAATTCGTCTACGTGGCGGCAGCGGCCGGTACTCGCGCGGCGATCAACATGACCGGCGGCATTGCTGAGCTGGACCTGACGGCGATGCCGGCGGTGGTGTTCACCGATCCGCAGGTGGCGACGGTGGGCTACAGCGAGGCGGAAGCGCACCACGACGGCATCGAGACCGACAGCCGTACCCTCGCGCTCGAGAACGTACCGAGGGCGCTGGCCAACTTCGACACGCGCGGCTTCATCAAGCTCGTGGCGGAAGCCGGCACGGGGCGGCTGATCGGCGTGCAGGCGGTCGCACCGGAAGCGGGCGAACTGATCCAGACAGCCGCGCTGGCGATCCGCCACCGGATGACGGTGCAGGCGCTGGCCGACCAGTTGTTCCCGTATCTCACGATGGTCGAGGGACTCAAGCTCGCGGCGCAGACCTTCAGCAAGGACGTGAAGCAACTGTCCTGCTGCGCCGGGTGAGGAAAAGGAGGTGTTCGATGAACGCCTACACGGTGTCGCGCCTAGCCCAGGATGCCGGCGTGAGCGTGCATGTCGTCCGCGACTACCTGCTGCGCGGGTTGCTGCGTCCGGCCGCCCGCACCGCCGGCGGCTATGGCGTGTTCGATGCGGAGGCCTTGCAGCGGCTGTGCTTCGTGCGGGCCGCCTTCGAGGCGGGGATCGGCCTGGACGTGCTGACGCGGCTGTGCCGGGCGCTGGACGCCCCGGATGCCGGTGAAGCGGCGGTGTGGCTCGCCGAGCTGCGCCAACTCGTCGAACGGCGACAGAAGGCGCTCGCGGGCCTGGAGGTGCAGTTGAGCGCGCTACGGGCCGAGGTTGCCCGGCAGGAAGGGGCGTTGCCATGAACGGCCCCGAGCGCAAACCCATCTCCGGCTACCTGTGGGTCGGACTGGCTGTGCTGACCTGCCCCTGCCACCTGCCCATCCTCGCCATCGTGCTGGCCGGTACGACCGCTGGCGCGATCCTTGGCGAGCATTGGGTCATCGCGGCGCTCGGTTTGACCGGCTTGTTCCTTCTGTCCCTGTTGCGGGCGTTGCGGGCGTTCAGGGAAAGATCATGAGCGCTTCCCGGCCGGACGGATGGACGACGGCAGAGCTGGCCCACGCAGTCGAGCGCGGGCAGCTCGAACTGCACTACCAACCCATCGTCCATCTTGGCCGCGGCCGGATCGCCGGCGCGGAAGCGCTGTTGCGCTGGCGACACCCGAGCCTCGGCCTGCTGTCGCCGGGCGCGTTCCTGCCGCAGGCCGAGTCGTCCGGGCTAATGCCCGAAGTCGGCGCGTGGGCGCTTGGTGAAGCGTGCCGCCAGATGCAGCGTTGGCTGGCGTTGAATTGGCGACCGTTCCGGTTGGCCGTCAATGTGTCCGCGAGCCAGGTCGGGCCGCATTTCGGCGAGCAGGTGCAACAGGCCCTGGCCGATGCCCGCCTGCCTGCCGACCACCTGGAGATCGAGCTGACCGAATCGGTCGCGTTTGGTGATCCGGCGATCTTCCCGGTCTTCGACGCGCTGCGCGCCGTTGGCGTGCGCTTCGCCGCCGACGACTTCGGCACGGGCTATTCCTGCCTCAAACACCTGAAATGCTGCCCGATCGCCACGCTCAAGATCGACCAGTCGTTCGTGGCCGGACTCGCAAAGGATGCCCGCGACCAGACCATCGTGCGCTCTGTGATCCAGCTCGCCCACGGGCTTGGCATGGACGTGGTGGCCGAGGGCGTCGAGACGCCGGCAAGCCTCGCGCAGTTGCGCGACGCCGACTGCGACGCGGCGCAGGGCTTCCTGTTCGCCCAACCGATGCCGGCGGCGGCCTTCGCCGGCTTTGTCACGCAATGGAAGGGGAGCGCCATGAATGCAGCCGACCAAGCCACAGTCGCCTGCTGCGTGTGCTGCAAAGAGATCCCGCTCGATGCCGCCTTCACCCCGGAAGGCGCGGAATACGTCGAGCACTTCTGCGGACTGGAGTGCTATCAGCGCTTCCAGGTCCGCGCCAAGGGAGGGGCAGAAGCCGATCTGGTACCGCCTATTAGCGACACAGATACGTCAGGTTGAAGGGCGTCAGACCTTCCTGCGATACGACTGCAATAGGTGCAAGGAGGGCGCCCACGTTTTGATTCATGATCGGAGCCACTTGCACCCCGCCTGCTACAGCCGTTTCTGCAGGTGGCCCACCCACAGCCAGAGCGAAACCGCTGCGAAGCACACCACCGCGAGCGCGGCGATGGCCGGCATCGGAACCGGAAGGCACAACCAGGCGACCATCGCAACGCCGACCAGGCGGAAGGAATGCACGCCGATTTTGTGGCGGATGGGACTTTGCGAGATGAACGCCGTCTTGCGGATCTCCCGCACATAGAAGCCGTCCACCGAGGCGGCGAGGATCAGCGGAATCCCGAGAAGCCCCCACATCGTGAGCGCATGGGCACGATAGGCGATCAGGCTCGCCCACAGGAGGCTCGCATAGATCCGGTCGGTCAGCCAGCGCTCGGCGCCGCTGTCGCCCAGGCCGGCCGCCGTCCGTTCGGCATCCTTGGCCGCTCCGTTCATCGCACCCACCGTCTGCGAGAGGATCCACCGATTGGTGGATTCCCCTGCCCATGCCGACATCTGCTGCTGTTCGGCCTGCCAGGTCGCTTCCAGCACCTTGGTCGGGATCAACGCCCAGGCGGCCATGAGGCCGGCGATCAGGAGGGTGGCGATGAAGGTGGCCCATTCGCCGCGCTTCTTCTGGTCGTGATGGGACACGGCGTCACCTCAAGATGGACAGCCGCCCTTTGACCGTCCTGCCCCCGGAAAGCCGGGCGAAGTAGTGGAGCGGCGCCAGCTCGCTCAAGATGGCTGGCGGTATCAGATCGGCCTCTTCTTCCGTCGCCTGCTCTTGGTAGGACGCGGTGTAGGTGTCGTGGATGTTGGAGTCAACGTTGTGGCCGTAGCGGATCATCATGGTCCGCGCCTTGATCTTCGGGATGCCATCGGCGATGTATTTCTGCGTCTCCGCGTCGAGCACGCGGAGCGCGATCTTGTTGTTGGTATTCGCAAGCACCTGCCTGGCTTTGTTCTCGTCCCCGAGGCGGGCGGCGAAGTCGGCGAAGGTTTGGGTCGCGATGAACATGCGGAAACCGGCGCCGCGGCCCTTGTTCAACAACTGGATCGTGGGCTGGTTGATGACCTCGGCCGCCTCGTCGACGAAGACGTTGATCGGCTTCCGGGATTCCACGCCGTAGTTGTAGCGGTCGCCGGCCACCGCCGTCAGGTCGGCCAGCAGGATCGAGCCGATTGCGCTGCCCACCGTGGCGTCGGCCAGGTTGTCGAGACCGGTGTAGAGCACCTTGTCCGATCGGATCACGCGGGCCATGTCGGTCACCTGCTTGCCGTGGCCGGGCTCGAAATCCGGCGACAGGAGTTCCGTCAGCGGATCGCTCGTCAGCATGGACAGGATCGGGATGAGCGAGGCCACCATCTTCTGGAAGTGCTCCCGGTTGTGCTCGTAGGTCGAGATCAAGCCGTCGAGGTCCACGGACTGGGCGTCGTGGATGACGATCTCCTTGTAGAAGCTGATGTAGGCCAGGAGCTGGTTGCCCTTGTACTGCTTGACGAAGCTGCTGACCCGGGACTCCCAGTCGGGAACCTTGGTCTTGAAGTGCAGGCGCAGCGCCTTGAGAAGAAGGTCATCGGGTCCGCCCTCGATATAGCGCCGCAGTTGCACGAGGTTTGGGCGCTGGCCGGTGGCGATGAGGCCGTTGACGATGTCGTTGAGCACCTTCCAGCCGAAGGCCGTGAAGGGGTCGGCACCGGTTTCGGACGGGATCAGCGCCGCGATCCGGCTGGCGAGCTCCGTCTTGCGGTTCCAGTTGCGCAGCGGATCGATGCAGGCGGACTTGTCCGGGTGGGCCGGGTGGAAGTAGATGAACCGATCTGGCTGTCCGAGTGCCTCGCAGACCCGCCTGGCGTTCTCTGCGAGCCCATGATCGCCCTTCGGGTCGATGATGATGACGGGTTCCCCCCTCACGATCGCCTGGGCGATGAGGAGATCGAACAGCCGCGTCTTGCCCACGCCCGTGGCCCCGACGATCAGCGTGTGGCCCTCCAGCATGGAAAGGTCGAGCTCGACGTCTTCCTCCTTCGCGAGGCCGTGCAGCCAGTAGGCCCCCTCCTTGTGCAGAGCGTCCTTGCCGAGTTGCGCCGCCAGCCCGCCGTTGATGAGCGCGTGCATCCGGCTCGCCTCGATGTCGGTCCACTGGAACCCTTTGCCGAGCCAAAGCGAGGTTCTCCCGTGCGCATGCCTGGCCAGGTCGATCATCCCCGGGATGTCGATGAACTGCTTTTCGGCGAGCCGAACGCGCGTCGTGTCCTGACTGCGCTTCCATGCCTGGGTGGCCCGATATGCGCCCAGTCCGGCGCACAGCAACGAGGTGGCGACGCCGAAGCGGGTCGGCACCGGCAGCGTCTTGGTGACGGCCAGGGTGAGCGCCGACGCTCCCAGCCAGGTGGCCGTCATCGGCCATTCGTAGACCTTGCGCCAAGGGTTGTCGAAGTCGTGGGTTTCGAGCATGTTCTTCGATCGCTGCGAGCAGTCGGGCGGGTCCGCCGCTCACGTCGCCGCCGCCGAGAACATCTGCCGCGCCTTCTCGGTCAGCGCGTCGACGCCGAGCCGATACGCATCCGACTCCTTGTCCTTGTGCTCAACCAGCATGCCGGCAAGGCCGCGCTTGACCGACTCATAGCGCAGGTAGGGCTTGGAGACAAGGACCCGCACGACATCGGGAAGCCCGTAGCGCCTGACGTTGTGGCGCCAGGCGCTGACATACTTGGCGGGATAGCGGGTCGCAGCCAGCCGTATCGCGCCGGTCGTGAGTGCCAGTGCGACGACATAGCCGCCTTCGACCGGCGTTGTCGACGCTACATTGACATCTACGAACTCCGGCTTGCCGTCGTACAGCCAAGCGGGCTGCGGTTTGGGTTTCCGTATGCTGTTCATGCGGCGCAAAATAGCAGCGCGCGCGGCGGGAACGCGGGAGAAAAGCGCACCAAAGCAATCTGTTTGGAGCTTGGAAAGCCAGGGAGGGTGGCCGCGAATGACGTGGCTTCGGAAAACAAAGGCGTTGCTGATCGCGGCTCAAACCACTGCACGGGAACGACGGATCGCGAGTAACGGGAGCATCGACGACAAGCTCACGCTGGTCTTGACCGCACCGCTAAGATGGGCGCAGGCGCCTGGGCGTCATCCCTTCGTTTGGCCGCGACACACTACCAATGGGCTTTACTTGCCATCCGACGTCTACATCACGATCGCCGGAATGCAGTTTGCCTACATCCACAGAGTCATCATCGACCCCGTCCGCAATCGCGCGGTCATCGGGCATTTCGCCGTTGAGCGTGGATTCGAAGGACGTGGACTGGGCCGAGCGGTTGCGATGGCATTCCGGGAAGCGGTCGCGCACGAGTACGGTGTCCGCACAATCATCTTCTCGGAAGACAGCCCCCACTACGACACCGCTGGCTACCCCAGCTTCTTCACGGCGCTCGGGGCCAAGGAGATCGCTCCCCAGTGGCCCTACGTCCGCCCCGACTGGGAGTGGTGATGGTTCAGACTGCGTGGCCGCCGGCTGTCAGGCTGACGAGGCCTGTGCATCCAACTCTGTCTGCCATCGTTCCGCAAGAGCCATGGTTCCGGGTTGGGTCCGAATCCACTCCAGCTTCTCGCGGGCCTGAGCCATGATGGTCAATACCGGCTTCCCCTGCCGCCAGGATTGCCAAGCCGTTTCCGCCGGAATGTCCCGCCTCGCCTGTTTCAGCCAGTAGTCGAGGCACCAGGCCAAATCCGTTTGCTCACGCCCTATGTCTTCTCGCAGATGGGCTTCGAGCCCGGCAACGATGCACAGTGCAACCTTGTCCAGCGTCGTCGCCGCTGGCCAGTCCGCCAGCAGCGTCATTGCTTCCAGGGTTCCCTTGACGATCGCCTTCTCTCTCGCGTCCTCGGCGCGCTTTGCCTGGGTGGCTTCCGCTCGGACCCTGCGACCACTACTGTCGAGAACGGCTGCCGCTGCCAGCAGTGCATGTCGTTCGTGCTCACCCAGGTCCAAACGCCACGCGAGCTGCCGCAAGGCGGTATCGGTCCTTCTCACCTGGGCTGCGAGATTCTTCAGATCCTTTGCTGTCATCGTGGATCTCCGTGGTCCCGTTTCGCTCCTGTTCTTTTGATTAGGAAAGGATTAAGAAGCGATTAGCACAGTCGGTGCATGCGTAGCCAAATCGAGCAACGGCAGGGGTTTGCGGACCATTTCGAGCCTGGCTTTTATCGGTGCTATCCCCCTTCTTCATCGGTGCCATCCCCCGTTCCGCATCGGCGCTATCCCGCTACCCATCGGTGCTGTCCCCTCATGTCATCGGCGCTATCCCCTGTCGGTCCCACCGCACCCTCGGTGCTATCCCCCTGCCCTATCGGTGCTATCCCCCTTCGCCTTCCCGATACGAACCAGGTCCTGCCCATCGATCGAACAGGACCAGCCGGTGGTACTCGACAGCTTCGCAAGCGCGTCGCGTAGTTCCGCACGAAAATGGAACAGCTCCTTGGTCTCGCTGCCGCAGAGTCGCTTGATCGTCTCGACCTTGTAGGCATACGGCTGCGCGTGGGTCGAGTAGAAACCGTGGAGCCACTGGGCCAGCGGCTGCTTCCGCAAGGCCTGCCGCTGCGCGAACTCGATCCGCGTCCAACCGTCCACCCCGTAGAGCAGAGCAAGGCGCGGATTGATCTCGATGATGTATTCCTTCGTAACTTCGTCCCGGACGCCGTGGTGGATGAGCGGGCCGAAGTAGGCCCTTCGGCCGTCCGAGATTTCGACGACCGAGGATGCGAGGTCGAGCAGCGCGCCCTTCAGCCACTCACGGTCGCTCTTGCCCGTGCTGCGGCCGATGGACTTGAGGAAGGAATAGGCCGTGAACCGGATGATCTTGCCGGTGCCGTCGACCCTGGCGATGTGGAGGCATTGCTCCCAGACATCGAGGTGGTACTGGGTCAGCCGTGGGCCGTTGAAGACGAGGGTCAACCCCTCGACAGAGGCGATCTTCTGACGCTTGAGATAATCCCTCGCGCCCTTCCTCACTACCCCGAACAGGGAGGAGCGCAGCGCCCCGTTTGGTATGCCTCGGGCCTTCTCCGGCCAATCCGGTAAGCCTGCGGCGATGGTTACCCGCTCCTGACGCTCACGAACCCGGTCGAGAATCCTGGCGATCGTGGCATTCGATGTCGGCTCGGAAGCTTCGGTAAAGTGGATAGGCAACTGGGGATCGGAACGGTCCATCCCCCGGTTGTATCAGGGTCTCACCCGAAAACCGGGGTGAAAAACGCACTTGGCGGCAGCCTTTCGGTTTTCGTAACTCGACCGGTCTCGACGCACAAGGCGCGGATGAGCCGCAGGCACGATTCGGCATTCGGGAAGATGCGCACCACGTGGGTTCGGCGCTTGATCTCCTCATTGAGCCGTTCGAGCATGTTGGTACTCCTCAGATGCTTCAGGGTGGGTCGCTCAGGCTGCGGAGCAGTTGGATCCCACCACTCGCTAGGCTAGAGGAGTCCGCCGCACTCATGCCCGTTGAGGGAGGACACCATCTCCGCCAACTCCACCGCGCTTTCGCAGATGGGTTGGCAGAAGGCTTATGGTGTAGCAGCAAGCCAAACATCTAGCAGCTAGAAGTAGCGATGCACGCTCGTCTTGGAAATCCCCGTCTCGGCGGCCACAAAGCGCACGGTCCAATGGGTCAGCGCGCCGCCGGCTTAGCATGCAGCGTCTTGTTGATGAGTTCGGCCATCCGCTCATCCCCGATGGAGCGCGGCTTGACGGGGCGCAGCTCGTCATGCAGCCCTGAGATGCGGTGCCCGATAAAGCGGCACCGCCACTTGCCCACCGTCGCGTTGCTCGTCCGAGTTGTGTGCAAACCCCTCGGCGTCGGTAAGCGTCCGGCGCGCGTCAGTCACGGGAACGAAATCAGGATGGCGCTTCTCCATTGCACTCTCTGCATTACCCCGACCATCAATTGGAACGGGCAGTGCCTTTTGCCACGCCCTTGCGCGCCGCCTCCAGATCGGCATCGCTCAGGCGCCCGGTCTCGCGCAGCCACACCAGGATGGCCACCGGCGTCGGCAGGCTTCTGCCCGATTCGTACCTGCTGCCGCCCGACTGGGTGACGCCGTACCGGCTCCAGAAGGCTGACTGATTGAGGCCTTGCGTCCGACGGTAGTCGGCGAGATTCTTGAGGTCGATTCTTCTTGCCATCATACTCTCCATGCGGTCACGGTTGAAATACGAAACGCATACGACGTGTTCGAGCGATGGGGCTGCTGTAACGCATAACGTGCTCTGGGCGTCGATCTATACGTCGTAGCCGTGGGACATCAGAACCTGGGCCATATTGGCGCCCTCCCATGAGCCCGGCCGTGTCATGACCATTGCGGCGTCCTCGACCAGCATGGCAAGCAGGCGCTCCAGGGACAGTTTGCCGTGCGTCGTGAAGCCGTCGCGAGCATCGTGCGAGTCGTTGCAGGACTTCACCAGCCGCGCCAGCGTGGCGGCGGTTTCGTCGGAAACGTCGATGCAGATTTTCTTCATGGCCGCTCGGCCTCCAGCTGCGCAACGGCCCGCTTGGCGATCCTGATCGCAGCGATGGCCTTGACCAGTAGACCCGCCTCCCGCCGAATCGCCGCCAGTCGCGCTTCGGTCTGTTCGATCATCGGTTTCTCCCACTCCTTGGCGAAGGCCATGATCTTCGACAGCGCGTAGCCATGGGCGCCCTTGGGCTTGGCGATGTAGACCCTGGTGGCGCCACGGTTGCCCATCGCCTTTGATCCGTGCCACCGAATCCCGCACCAGTCGGCACGGATGGAGTTCCCCACCTTTTCGCAGCGGAGCTGAAGGCTGCTCTTGTCCTCCCAGTGACTGGACTTGCTTTCCATGCGGCGCACAAACTGCCAGTGCCGCTCGACGATCGCGTAGGCCGTATGGAACAGGGCATCGATGCGCGCTTCCAGGATGCGCTGGGCCTCGTCATGGGGTGTCGTGTCGGATAGGTTTTCCATGTCCAATCGCTCTTCTTACCGAGGAGCGGCCGGACCTACGATCGCTCCTTGGCGTGCCCGCCGTTCGCCGTCTTGGGCGCGCGGCGCTTCTGATAGGAGCGATCCGTCGCCACATCGCTCCTCCCGCGCAACCCGCCGCGAATACTTCGGCTTTTCTGTCGGCGCACGTGCCGGACAGGAGCAAAACGAACCCCGATTCGCTCTTATCAGGAGCGATGCAGCAACTCGCCGGCATGAATTCCACATATGTGCTGCCAATGCCTTCCTGTCCCGGCAAGCACCTGAATTGCCCCATCGCCACTCCGCACCCTCGCTGAATTCGCACAAGCCGCTACGGTAGCAAGCCGCTTTCCGGGAACCACTTCGAAATGCGTCACTTCTGTGCGCTTTTCGCCCTCGTTTGGAGTTGGTGGCCTGCTAAGTTCCCTGGCGGTCTGCTGGCGGTACTCAGTGGCCATGCGGCGGCCCGCACGCCGCGGGCGGTTCTCTGAGATACGACTGACGGTGCACTGGGCACCCCACCGGCGAAGCGGTGGACAGCTTGTTCTCTTACGATTCACAGGAGGTCGATTTGAACATCCTCGGCATTGACATCGGGTATTCCAACTTGAAGCTCGCCTTCGGGCAGAAGGGTGACACCCCGAAAACCCATCTGCGCCCCGCCGGTGCAGCCCCGGCCGACCGGTTCGGCTCCCGCTTCGACGGCAAGGCGCAGGACGATTTCCTGCATGTGCTCGTGGACGGGCAGCAGTTCGTCGCCGGCGTCTCGCCGGACCGTGCCGAGCTTTGGAGCCGCTCCCTCCATGCGGATTACGCATCCAGCAATTCCTACGCGGCGCTGTTCCATGCCGGCCTGCTCCTGTCCGAGATGGATCGGGTCGATACGCTAGTCACCGGGCTGCCGGTTTCGCAATACCTGGACGAGGCGCGGCGCAATGCCCTCGCCGCGCAAATGCAGGGAACCCACCAGGTCACGCCCAAGCGGACCGTCTCCGTGGAAAAGGTCAAAGTCATCCCTCAGCCGATCGGCGGGCTCCTCGACTACATCGCCCAGGAGGACGCCGATATCGACGATGCACGGGTGCTGGTGGTCGATCCCGGTTTCTTCTCGGTCGACTGGGTCGTGATCGCCCACAAGGATCTGCACCGGCAATCGTCCGGCACGAGCCTCAACGCGTCTTCCGTGGTCCTGGAGGAGGCGTCCCGGCTGATCGCCAAGGATCATGGATCGGCGCTCAACGTCGAAACCCTGGAAAACGCTCTCCGGGCCGGCAAGGCGACCGTGCTCGTTCTCGGCCAGCGCGTGGAGGTTTCACCCTACATCGAGCAGGCGGCGAAGACCGTCGGCCCCGTCGTGATCGAATCCATCCAGAAATCGCTTCGGACGGAGAGCAAGATGCCTGACCTCGTGGTTCTCGTCGGCGGCGGCGCCGCGTTCTTCCGCGAGGCCGTTCAAGACGCCTTTCCGCGACTGGCCGTGCTCACGCCCAAGGAATCGGTCTTCTCCAATGCCCGCGGGTTCTGGTTGATGGGGGCCGCCTTGTGAGCAGCATCCGCGTCGTGCTCACGGTCACGCCGGCGAGCCCGGAGCTTTTCGGCGGGCTGAAGGACGTGCCCGCCAGGCTTCGGGCCGAGCGCGTCCGCACGCTGGCCACGCTGGGCCTGGCCGCCGTGTCGGGTGGGATCCTCCCTGCCACAGCAGCCACACCCCCACACGCGCCGGCAAGCAGGCAGAGCCATGGGGTTCCAAATCGTGCCCTGACCTTCGCCAAGTCCTTGGGAGACGGGGTATGACCATGCCGGCCAGGCTTCCGCCAAATGGCATCCTGGTTGCGCCGTGCCGCGCAGGTGGCGCGAGAGGCTGAATCGCTTCTGCGGCGTATGACGTATGCCTCCGGTTGAACGGAAAGTCGGTCGCCGTCACCTGGCGCTCTACCGCGGCTGGCTCCAGGGGCTCGATCTCAAGGCCCTGGCGGATCGCTACCTCGAGACCGGACTGGATCTTCGGCTCGCGAAGGCCACGCTTGTCTGGCTGCGCGACACCCTGAGCCAGGCCGCCTTGCGCCACGGCCACCGGGGAGAGGCACGGTTGCTGCGGCTCCATCTGGCCTCCGGCCAGCAGGGCAAAGCCCTTCCCTGCCCGTCGCTGGACGATTTCCGGGCTGAACACGATCCAGGCGGATTCTATCGAGAGGAGGAGTTGATCGCGCTCTACCTCGACGCCTTTCCGGAAGCGCGGGATAAGAGGGGGCGCCAACGCCAGCGACTGATCGACCGCCAGATCGCCGCCCTGGTCTGGATCGAACGACTGCTGGTCACCGACCCCGTGCCGGCCGATCCGGTGTCCGCCTGGTTCGACCAGCCCATCGCAGACCGCCTCATTCTTGCCGGCATCCCGACCGTCGGGGCTCTTCTGGAGCGCATCCGGGGACGAGGATACCGCTGGTGGGTCACGGTGCCGAAGCTGGGTGAGAAAGGCGCCAACCGGATCGTCGCGTGGCTGCGAGGGTACGAATCGTCCCTGGGCGCCCTGCCCGGCCACGCCCTCGCGCCCCTCCGCACCCAGCCTGTGCCGGCGCTCATCCAGGAGAGGAGTCGCGAAACCGCCATCGTGCCGATGGAAGCATTCGCCGTCCCCGACGCGCTCGCCGGCGCGACCGGTTCCAATCGCTATCCCGGCCAGCCGCGCATTCAGGCGGTCAACGATCTTCAAGCCATCCAGTCATGGCTTGCGACGAAATCGGGCAGCTCCAATACCGAGCGCGCATACCGCAAGGAATCGGAGCGCCTGCTGCTGTGGGCCGTGATCGAGCGCCGAAAGGCGCTCTCCGATCTGACCGTCGACGATTGCGCGGCCTACCGCGACTGGCTGTCGGCGCTCGGGCGAAGCTCTCCTGAGCACTGGCCCTTCCGTGTCTCACAGAGCGACTGGATCGGCAAGCGCAATACGCCGCGCTTCAGCCCCGCCTGGCGCCCGTTCGACGGCTGCCTGTCGGCCGCGAGCGTACGCCAAGCTCTGACCATCGTTTCCGGCCTGTTCGAGTGGCTGGTGCGCGTCCAATACTGCGCCTTCAACCCTTTGGTTGGCAAAAAGCTGACGACCTAAGAAGACGCACCGGCCGACATCGAGCTGACCCGGGTGTTCTCCCAGGCGCAGTGGCGATACTTGACCCACCACTTGGACCAGCTGCCGCGCGATGCACACTCCCACAGACTGCGCTTCGTGCTCCCGTTCGCCTATGCCACAGGTCTGCGGCTGTCCGAACTGGTGGATGCGAAGGTCGGGCGGCTCTATACCATGCCGCTCAGGGATTCGCTGGGTGTTCGATGGATGCTCAAGGTGCGCGGCAAGGGAGGGAAGTGGCGGGCCGTGCCGATCCCGGAAGGCGTCCTGATCGCCTTGGGAGAATATCTGACCCGTCGTGGCCTTCCTCCCGATCCCTTGGCGAATCCGTCCGAGACCCCGCTGATCGCCCGACTCGGCGGCAACGAGCCCGTATCGCCCAGCAGCCTCTACAAGGCGTTGAGGCCTCTATTCCAGGGCGCGGCCGACGCGCTCCGGGCAGAGGGTCACATGCAGGAGGCCAAGGATTTTGATCGGGCCACCGTGCACTGGCTCCGCCACACCCGGGGCAGCCACCTCGGCCTTGCTGGGGTTCCCCCCAACCTCATCCAGAAGCTCCTGGGCCACGCGAGCCTGGCGACCACCTCCATCTATACGGAATCGGATGAAGAGCGAGTGTGGCAGGAGTTGGCCAACCTGGAGGCAGCCGATGCGGATTGAGTTCAGGAGCGATACCCGTGGCTACATCCTCGCCCTCGAACGCGACTTGTTCGGCGCCTTCGTACTCGTCCGGCGCTGGCATGGTCTCGGCAACCGGCGGGGCGGCGTGAAGCGGGAAGTGTTCCTTCACGAGGACGCGGCTCTACGCGAACTCAAGCGGATCGAGCGGTTGCGTGTCAGGCACGGCTATCGCAGGCTGGAGGAATAGTGCCCCGTGGCGGCCGACCGTTCGCTGTTTGCGAATTGCGAATGACGAGGCGTCGTCCTGCCAGTGCACCGTCAGCGCACCCAATGCAAACGCGCGGGGGCGGCCTTCTGGCCGATGTCGCCCGCCAGTGCACCGCCTGTGCCTTCAAAGCGGCATTCCGCCGGT
>DYIB01000006.1:0-38558 GCA_020723855.1 Uliginosibacterium gangwonense | reverse complement strand
GCGTACCGTTAGTGCATCGTCTGTGCACTTGCTGGAGACCGGTACCCTCACCCCGAGCAACCAGGTGCCGTGCCCGATCATAACGGCAACGACAGCCGGGCGCGCCCGGAAGCTCGCCCAAGGTCATGATTTGCTTGGCGTTCCAGCACGGCGATTCTCCATTGCCCAACTTGTCGGCGAAAAATGGCGTTCTTGATAATGGCACTTATCATGAATTCCATTCGGCCAGCCAGAACTCCGTCGGAGAAGTCGAACCGGCGAACTTTCCAGTTCCAGGCTTGTCGATGGTGCGTAAAACGGCAATTTGATAATATTCGGCCCTGCAACATAAGTTCTTCGCAACAAGAAGAATCTGCCCTTCTTACATGCGCATCTGGCACCTGCTTCTTATTCTGCTGTTGAGCATCGCGGTTCCGACCTACGGGCTCGCGGCTGCGGTCGTGCCGGAGGCCTGCCCTGCGCATGCAGACATGAGTATGGAAGAGGCGGGCGCGTCGAGTCCGTGCTGCGACCATTCCGGTGGCTCCGGACAGTTGCCGGGCGACGCCTGCGCGACGCACTGTAGCGTTGCCAGCGGATGCGGCGGCGTTCAGTTCATGCAGCCGTCCGCTGTGCCCATGCCAGCCATGACTGCCGATGCGCAGCAGCGGACCGGCGTCTCTCCTCTCATCGCCGCTCCCGATCCGTTCGGGGTCTGGCGACCTCCCCGTCTCCTCTGATCCTCACCTAGGCGGAACGCTCGGTCGGTGGCCCATGGGCCGCTGAGCGCGCCCCGCCTGCCTTGACTCGCCGATACGCAGCGACCGGATTTCGCCGGGACCGTTGCGCGGATAGCTGCGTATCGGTCGTCGTTTCTCTCGACGAGGAGATGTCAAACGCATGCAGAAGAGGAAGTTTCTGACGATGTTCTTGTTCGGCGCCATCGCGCTCGCCCAGCCGGGTTTTGCCGCGGACGCGCTGAAAGTCGATGAGGCGCGGGTTGTCGCCCCGGTGCCTGGACAAACCGTTGCAGCCGCGTACATGGTGCTGGAAAGCCCGAAGGGCGCGCGTGTCGTTGCCGCCGAATCCGACGTGGCCGATTCGGTCCAGATCCACACGATGTCGATGCAGGGCGACGTCATGCGCATGCGCCGGCTGGAGGCCCTCGACCTGCCAGCGGGGCGTCCGGTCCAGCTGGCGCCCGGCGGCACGCATCTCATGCTCTTCGGGCTGCGGGGCAAGCTGCGCCCGGGCGGCACCGTCGCGCTGCGCCTCACAGTGACCGAGGCCGGAGGCGCGAACCGGATCATCAGCCTGAGCCTGCCCGTCGTCGACGGTCCTCACGCGCACGGAGGGCGCCATGACTGACTTGCGCCGGCGTGAGCTGCTCCGCCTCGGCGCCCTGGCGGGGCTGACTCTTGCGCTGCCGGCCTGCGGAAAGAAGGCGGAGTCCTTTCGCTCCACCGACATCACCGGCGTCGATTGGGGTCGCGACTTCCAACTCACCGACCACTCAGGCCGGCCGCGCCGCCTGGCGGACTTCCAAGGCAGGGCAGTGCTTCTCTTCTTCGGCTATACCCACTGTCCGGACGTCTGCCCGACGACGCTGGCAAAGATGGCCCAGGGCATCGATCTCCTGGGCGAGGAGGGCAAGCGAGTCCAGGGCCTGTTCGTGACGCTGGACCCGGCCCGGGACACGCAGGCGGTGCTGGCGCAGTACGTTCCCGCCTTTCGTCCGGACTTCCTCGGCCTGCGCGGCAGCGAGGCCGAGGTGGCGCGCATGGCGGCGGACTTCAAGGTCTTCTTCGCGCGCCAGGCGCCCGACGCTTCGGGCTTCTACACCGTCGACCATCAGTCCGCGATCTTCGCCTTCGATCCTCAGGGGCGGCTGCGGCTCTACATCTCCGGCGATGCCGCGCCCGAGACCATCGCCCACGATCTCGCTCTGCTGCTGCACCCATGAACGCGACGATACCTTCCGATCCGGGTGCCGCGCGGCCGAACGCCGCGGCGTGGAGCGCCGACCCGGCGGCGTGGCGCTTCCTGCTAGTCCGCTATGCCCCGACGCTGGCGGTGCTGAATCTGGCGTGGGAGCTGATGCAGCTTCCCCTCTATGCCCTGTGGCACGAGGCGCTGCCCCGCACCATCGCCTATGCCGTCCTGCACTGCACGGCGGGCGACGTGCTGATCGGCATGCTCGCGCTGCTTACTGCCCTCGTCGCCACCCGCGCCGGGGCCTACCGGCGCTGGCACTGGCAGCGGATCGGGGTGATCACTGTGGTGCTCGGCATCGCCTACACCGCCTTCAGCGAATGGCGGAACGCATTGCTCCTAGGGCATTGGACCTACACGCCGGCGATGCCGGTGCTGCCGCTCGTCCCCATCGGCGTGGCGCCGCTGCTGCAATGGACGCTGGTGCCGCCGGCGGCGCTGGGGCTGGCCCGGCGCCGCGCAGAACCGGCGGTCGGCCCCGCGGCCCCTCATGTGAACGACAACGGAGAGCAATCATGATCCTGCATCGCTGGTTCGCGGCCCTGGCCGTCCTCGTGTCCTCGGCCGCCGTGTTCGCCTCGGGCGACGCGGCGCGCGGCGCCCAGGCGTTCCGCGCCTGCGCTGGCTGTCATTCGCTGGCGCCCGGAGATCACCGCACCGGCCCCAGCCTTGCGGGCGTCTTCGGCCGCCGAGCCGGCACGGCCGACGGATTCCGGCGCTATTCAGAGGCGCTGCGCAAGTCGGGCGTGGTGTGGGACGCGCAGACCCTAGACGCCTGGCTGCGCAAGCCCGAGGCGGTCGTTCCGGGCACCACGATGGCCTTCCGCGGCTTGCCCGAGGCCAACCTCCGCGCTGACCTGATCGCCTATCTGCAGGCCGTATCGGGGGGGAAAATCGCCGCGCCGAAAATGCCCGGCCTGCCCGACCTCAGGGCGGCCGGCGCGGGCGACCGAGTGAGCGCCATCACTCACTGCGGCGACACCTATCGGGTCACGCTCGGCGACGGTACGCAGCACGCCTTCTGGGAATTCAACCTGCGCTTCAAGACCGACTCCTCGGCGCACGGCCCGCGCCGCGGCCAGCCGGTGATCGTCGGCGCCGGCATGGGCGGCGACCGCGCACAGGTCGTGTTCGCCGAGCCGGCCGAGATCTCCGCCTTCATCCGGAACCACTGCGAATGAACACATCCGACACACCCAATGCGACCGCTTCGACGCAGGAATCCCCGTCTCGGAGCGGGGCGCGACGAACGGCTTTCCTGCTCCCACTCGCCCTGTTCGGCCTCCTGGTCCTGGTGCTCGGGGTGGGTCTGTTCCTCAACCCGCGCGAAATTCCTTCGCCGCTGATCGGCAAGCCTGTCCCCACCTTCGACCTGCCGCCGGTGAAGGGACGCACGCTGGGCCTGTCGGGTGACAACCTCAAGGGCGAGGTGTCCCTCGTGAATGTCTTCGCATCCTGGTGCGTCGCCTGCCGCGAGGAGCATCCCGTTCTCGTCGATCTCGCGCGCCGCCGCGTCGTGCCGATTCACGGCCTCAACTACAAGGACAAGCCGGAGGATGCCGCGCGCTGGCTCGACGAATGGGGCGACCCCTACACCCGCACCGGCGCCGATCTGGACGGGCGCGTGGGCATCGACTGGGGCGTCTATGGGGTGCCGGAGACCTTCGTCGTCGGCCGAGATGGCCGCATCGCCTACAAACACATCGGTCCGCTGACGTCTGAATTCGTCAGGGAGAAGCTGATACCGATGATCGAACGCCTGCGGAAATAGCCATGCACGTCGATACCGCTGCGAGCGATTTACAACGAAAACGGCGCGCTGTGCGCCTTCTGATCATTGTCGTGGGTGGCGCCCTGCTGATCGCCGCGGGACTCGGTACCTACATTAGTCTCGATAGGCGGGAGGCGGCGAGCGATGCCCGATCTGAACCGTTGCCGCTGTCGGCCGTCGGGTTCCAGGACGGGGAAGGAAGAGCACTGTCGCTTGCCGACTTTCGCGGAAAGGTGGTGCTGCTCAATATCTGGGCCACCTGGTGCGTACCCTGCCGCAAGGAGATGCCCGCCCTCGATCGTCTCCAGAAAGAGCTGGGCGGTCCCGCCTTCGAGGTGGTGGCGGTGTCGATCGACCAGGACGCCAATCTGGTGCGCGAGTTCTACCTCAAGTACGGCATCAAGTCTCTCGCGCTCTACATCGATCCCACGACAAGCATCACCTCCACGCTGGGCACGATCGGCATACCGACCACCCTGCTGGTGGATCAGGCAGGCCGCGAGGTCTGGCGCAAGGTGGGGCCGGCCGAGTGGGATGCGCCGCCCTCGGTCGCGGAAATCCGCAAGCACTTATCGGCAGGCGCGAAACCCTGAAGAGGAGTACGAGAGCGATGTGGACACGACGCAACGTACTGCAATCCCTGGGCGCCGGGGCGGGACTGGTGGCTGTGCCAGCGCCGATCAGGCGTGCGCTGGCGGCGGCCGAGCCGGATCTGGTCCTGAGGCTCACCGCCCAGCGCGCCGAACTCCCCCTGTGGCCGGGCGCCAAGACCGCGGTGCTGAGGTACTTCGGGCAGGTGCTGCACGGTCGCGCCGACGGCCTCAAACCCTCCCCGGGCTACCTGGGGCCGACGCTAGAACTGCGTCGCGGCGAGCGAGTGCGCATCGAGTTCCGCAACCGCTTGGCCGAGCCTTCCATCATCCACTGGCACGGCATGATCGTGCCCGAAACCGCCGACGGCCACCCGCGCTTCGCCGTCGGCCCGGGCGGGGAGTACGTCTATGAATTCACCGTACGCAATCCCGCCGGCACCTATCTCTACCACCCCCATCCCCACGGCCGCACCGGCGCCCAGGTTTACTGGGGCTTGGCCGGACTGGTGATCGTGCGCGAGGCCGAGGAGCGCGCCTACGGCCTGCCGGGGCCCGAGCACGAGCTGAGTCTCGTCATTCAAGACCGGCGCGTGGACGACGACCAGTTCGTGTTGAAGCGAATGATGATGGACGACATGAACGGCGTGCTGGGCGACACCGTGCTGGTGAACGGCGCTCCGGACGCCGCTTTCATGGTCACGCCGCGGCCCTGGCGGCTGCGGCTCGCCAACGTATCGAATGCGCGCATCTACAAGCTCGCCTGGTCCGACGGGCGCCCGCTGCGCGTCATCGCCACTGACAACGGCCTGCTCTCCGCTGGCGAGGGTGTTCAGACTCGGCCATACGTCGTCCTCGGTCCCTTCGAGCGCGTGGAACTGCTGGAGGACTTCGGCGAGCGCCGCCCCGGTGCCGAGATCACCCTCCTGAGCGGTGAATTCGCCGACGTGGGGATGATGGACATGATGGGCGGCATGATGGGCCGGGGCATGGGCGGAATGATGAGCGGCATGATGGGTCCCGCCCAGGGCAAGGAAATGACTCTCGCGCGCTTTACGGTGGCCGCCGCCGCGCGCACGCCCCGCGAAACACTGCGCCTCCCGCCCTCGGAGGCGCCGCCGCAGGGACGGCACGAGTTATACACACGCCTTGCCTTCCGCCACATGCAGGGCTTCCTGAACGGTCGCCGCTTCGAGATGGAGGCGGTGGCCGACGACGAGCGCCTGCCCCTCGGCGAGGGCACCGTGTGGACCTTCGCCAACGACGGCGGCGGCATGGCCATGCCCCATCCCATGCACATCCACGGCGTGCGCTTTCGCATCCTGGAGCGCAGCCGGGGGGACGCGCCCGCGGACCTGCGTGAGGGCCTGGTCGACGCCGGGTTCAAGGACACCTTTCTCATCTTCCCGGGCGAGCGGGTGCGCGTGCTGGTGGCGCCGACCGAGCCGGGCCTCTTCATGTACCACTGCCACAACCTCGAGCACGAGGACGGCGGCATGATGCGCAACTGCCGGTTCGGCACTGGGCCGTCTGCATGATGGGGAGCGAACCTCGAACGCATTATCACGCAAAGGAGAAATGACCGTGAAGACATCGGAACAAGTCATCATCAGCCCGCCGGAAAGACGCGGTCTTCCGCTCATCGGCTCCCGCGCCAGACTCGATCGGCGCACCGTCCTGATCGGCTTCACGGTTGCCGGTGTCACCACCAGACTGTTTTTTGGATGGGACTGGCTGGCGGCAGCGGGGCTGACCTCGTTCGCCGTCGGCCTGCTCCCCTGCGCTGCCATGTGCGCGGCAGGCTTGTGCGCCAACCGGCTGGGCGGCAAGTGCCATGGCGGCAACGGTGGCCCGCCCCGGCAGGGCGCGGCGCAGCGGGAGGAGACGCCATGAGGAGGCAGGTTCTCGCAACGCTGCTCGCCGCCGCCCTGGCTGCCTCGGCTCGGGCAGCCGACTCCGGGGCGGGTGCGGCTCCCGATCCTGCGCTGGTCGATGCCATCGTGCGCAAGATCGAGAGCGACGGAACCCTCGACCGCGCCGTAGAACGGGCACTCGCACGTGTGGCGGAACGCCAGCAGGACGCGCGGCGCAAGGCGCAGGCACAGCAGCAGGCCCAAGCGGCGGAGCGCGCCAAGCGAGCGCGCAAGGTCGTGCCCGGGCGCGACCACGTCCGCGGCCAGGCGAGCGCGGAAGTGTCGTTGATCGAATACTCGGACTTCGAGTGCCCGTACTGCAAACGCTTTCACGCTACCCCCGCATCCCTGCTCGAGCGCCACGGCGGCCGGGTTAACTGGGTCTATCGCCACTTTCCGCTCGGCTTCCACGATCCGGCGGCGCAGCGCGAAGCCATCGCCAGCGAGTGCGCAGCGAAGCTGGGCGGCAACGAGGTCTTCTGGAGATACGTCGATGCCGTCTTCGCGAACACGCGCTCGAACGGCGAGGGACTGCCAGAAGGCAAATCCGAGAGGGCGATCGCGGCCGAGCTGGGCCTCAAGTCGGAGGAATTCTCCCGCTGCCTGGACGATCCGAAGATCGCCCAGCGGGTGGACGAAGACGTTGCGGACGGCAACGCCGCAGGCGTATCCGGCACTCCGGCCACGGTGGTGCGCAATAACCGCAATGGCGCCAGCGAATGGGTCGTCGGCGCGCAGCCGGCCGAGGCCCTCGATGCGGCCATCCGGCGAGTGCTCGGGGGGAAACCATGATGAAACCGGGTCCGGGCCAAGGCAACGGGAGGAGCTTGCCGTGATCGAGACGTCCGCCCTGGGACTGGCCGGCGCAACCGCGGCCGGCTTCGTCTCCTTCCTCTCGCCGTGCGTGCTACCCCTGGTACCAGCCTATGTGTCCTACATCGCCGGGCAGTCGCTGCATGGCACGCAGCTGCAAATGAGCGCGAGTACGCGAGCCCACGCCGGCGTCATGAGTGTGTTCTTCGTGCTGGGGTTCAGCGCCGTGTTCATCGCCCTCGGGGCCAGCGTCACCGCGCTCGGCCAGTTGCTCCTGCGCTACCGCCACGAGGCGAACATCGTCGGCGGCGTCATCGTCATCGCCTTCGGCCTGTTCATGCTCGGGCTGTTCCGACACGTCACGTGGTTTCACCGGGACTTGCGCTTCCATCCGCACATGGCCGGCGGGCATCCGGCCGGCGCGCTCCTGCTCGGCATCGCCTTCGGCTTCGGCTGGACGCCCTGCATCGGACCGGTGCTGGGCGCCATCCTCACGGCCAGCGCCATGCAGGGCTCGGTGTCCGGCGGCATCGCGCTGCTCTCGGCCTACGCCCTCGGCCTGGGCGTGCCCTTCGTGCTCTCGGCAGTGTTCATGCGCCAGCTGGTCGGCCGCCTCAAGGCGCTGCGCCATGCGGGACGCCCGCTGCAGATCGTAGCGGGTGCAGTCATGGTCGCGATGGGTGTCGCGATGGTGACGGGCAAGCTGACGGAGTTCAGTTACTGGCTGCTCGAACGCTTTCCGATCCTGGGGAAGATCGGATGAGCCACGCGCCCATTTTTTCTTACTGCGGCGAAAGCCTCGCTGCACATTTCAACTCAACGAAGGAGATCCAAATGATGAGCAAACGGATGGTGGCGGCGCTGCTGGGGGCAGTGGCGGTTTCGGGTGCTGTCGGTCTGGCGGGCGCCGCAGATCAGGGGCAGGCGAAGCCCGGGCCGGGAATGCCGGGCATGGGCGAGATGCCGATGGGTCGGGGCATGATGGGCCACGGGATGATGGGCGACGGCATGATGGAGTCGTGTCGGAAGATGATGGGTGGCGCCATGTCGGGGAACACGGCGATGCCCCATCTGCCGCCCGGCAACGAAAAGCTCGAATTCCAGATGCACGCGGAGATGATGCAGAAGATGGGTGAGATCGCCGCCAAGTACGCCGACCGGATCAAGGAGGCCAAATGAAACTCGTCGTCACGGCGCTGGTGCGCTGGCTCGCCGGCGCTGCGCTGCTGGTCGGCCTGCTCGGGCTGCCTGGCCTCGCGGCCGCAGCGGCACCGGGCGCGGGTGAAGCGGTCGCCCTCGCCTTTGACGGCGCGACGGGGACGCTGCTCAAGGCCCGTGGCGACGCCCTCTCGCGCAGCGATGACGGCGGGCGACACTGGGCACCCGTGAAGCTGTCACCCCTCGCGGCGCCGCGGAGCATCGCATCGGTCGCCGTATCCGCGGGAGACAAGGGCGCCATCTACGTCGCCGGCCCGGGCATCGGCGTGCTGCGCAGCGACGACGGCGGCCGCAACTGGTCGGCGCGCAACGAGGGTCTGCCCGGTAGCAACGTCACCGCGCTTGCCACCCATGCGGAGCAGCCCGACACGGTCTTCGCGTACGTAACCGGGCACGGCTTCTTCCGCAGCCAGGACGGCGGACGGCGCTGGCAGCTGATGGATGCAGGGCCGCGCAGCGGGATCCTGCGCTTCGTGCACTCGAACATGCCGGGCAGCATGCAGACCGGCTGGCTCTTCGCTGCTACCGGCCTAGGGGTGCGCCGGGCCATGGATTGCTTCTGCGGCTGGCGCGATGCGGGCGAGCTCGGACGTCCGGTGAGGGCCATCGCCTACGATCCGCGCCAACCCCGCACCGTCTATGCTGCGACGGAGGACGGGCTGTTTCTCAGCGCCGACGGCGGCGAGCAATGGTCGCGCATAAGTACTCCGGTCGCTGCTATTGGGGCACTCGCTGTGACGCCCGACGGTATCGTCTATGCAGTGGCAGGCGATGGCGACCTGTTCCGTAGCGGCGACGGCGCCAAGACCTGGGAGCGGGTCGGTGCGTAGCCTCCTGGCCCTCGCCCTGATCCTGGGTACCGCCGCTCGTGCCGGTGAATCCCCGCTTGCCTCCACACAAGAGTTGGACGCGGGCCGTCGCGTCTACCAGACGCAGTGCGCCTCCTGCCATGGCAGCCGGGCCGAGGGCGCACCCAATTGGCAGCGGCCGGACGAACACGGAGAGATGCCCGCGCCGCCCCACGACCGCGAGGGGCACACCTGGAAGCACGCCGACGGCATGCTGTACCGGATCGTCAGGGACGGCTGGCGCGATCCCTTCAACAAGACCCAGCGGCTCACCATGCCCGCCTTCGGCCGGACGCTCGCGCCGGCGGAGATCCGGGCCGTGATCGACTATCTCAAGACCCTGTGGACGCCTGAGCAGCGGCGCTTTCAGGAGGCGGAGAGCCGAGGCGAACCCTACCCTTCCGAGGCGCGATGAGCACCCGAATCCATTCCGATTCAACCTCAAGTCAAGGAGCCATGACCATGCGTTACCCCAAAATCCTTCTGCTGACCCTCACCCTGGGCCTGCAACTGCCGGCCCTCGCGGCGGGCATTCCGGTGAAGCTGTACAAGAACCCGAATTGCGGCTGCTGCGACGACTGGGCGAAGCACATGGAGGCCAACGGTTTCGCGGTGGAGAAGATCAACACCACCGACCTGCCCTCGATCCAGCAGAAATACGGCGTGCCGGAAAAGCTCGCCGGCTGCCACACGGCCATCGTCGACGGCTATGTCGTCGAAGGACTGGTGCCGGCGCAGTTCGTCAAGCGTCTGCTCAAGGAGCGCAGTCCGGTGAAGGGCATCGCCCTGCCCGGCATGCCGGTTGGCGCACCCGGGATGCCGGGCGAGAAGCGCGCGCCGCTGAACGTTTACTACCTGGGGCAGGGCGCGACGCCGAAGGTCTTCGGCAGTTTCTGAGCGGCCGGGCTGGGAAGGGGTATCGGCGATGAGCACAGGCGATTCCGGGCGCGTCTTCCGCTGGCTGCTCGCGGGCGCGGTGGCCTTTCTCGTCGGTGCGATCATCGTCGCGGAGCGGGACGCGCCCGCGGCCATCGACCTGGCGGACAAGACGCTGGTCGCCGCGGGCAAGCGCATCTACGACATGCAGTGCAGCGCCTGCCACGGCGCGAAACTGGAAGGGCAGCCCAACTGGCGCGAGCGTCTGCCCAGCGGGCGCATGCCCGCGCCGCCCCACGACGCCAGCGGCCATACCTGGCACCATCTGGACGCCGTGCTCTTCGGTATCGTCAAGGAAGGGCTGGTGCCGGGGAAGTTCGCACCGCCGGGGTACGAAAGCGACATGCCGGCCTTCGGCACGACCCTGTCCGACGACGAGATCCGCGCCGTGCTCGCCTTCATCAAGAGCACGTGGCCGCCACAGCAGCTCGCCTACCAACGGGAAATCGACCGAAACAGCCGGGCCGGGCGGTAACGTGCCCCTGAACGCGCTTCCCGGTACCGTCTAGATGCGCTTAGGCTGCATCGCGATGATCGCCATGCCGAGCAGCGCCACCCCCGCGCCGACCGCATCCCAACGCGTCGGGGGTGACGCCGTCCTCCATCCACAGCCAGGCCAGCGCCACGGCGATGTAGACGCCGCCGTAGGCGGCATAGGTGCGTCCCGCGGCGAAGGGGTGCAAGGTGAGCAGCCACGCGAAGAGCGCGAGCGAGACGGCGGCGGGCAGCAGCAGCCACCCGGGGCGCCCCTGTTTCACCACCAGCCACGGCAAGTAACAGCCGACGATCTCCGCGACCGCGGGGATCACGAACAGGACGGTGGTCTTGAGCAACTGCATCATCGCACTTCACCGGACTGCGCCGCGTGGCACGCGCAGGCCTCGCCGTGCGCTGCTGCCACCAACTCATGCAGGATGCCGCACTCTGCAGCTATGTGCCCGGCCTCGCAGCGGGCGCGGAGCGCGACGAGCTGCTTCTCAAGGGCGTGCATGGACTTGAGCCGTGCCCGCACCCGCCCGAGTTGCGCGTCGATCAGCCGGTTGATGTCGCCGCAGTCGGCTTCGGGATGGGCGACGAAATCGAGCAGACGCTTGACCTCGGCGAGGGGCATGTCCAGCGCCCGGCAGTGGCGAATGAAGGCCAGCCGCTCCAGATGGTCCGGGCCGTAGTCGCGGTAGCCGTTCGGCTGCCGAGAAGGCGGCGGCAGCAGTCCCGTCCTTTCGTAGTAGCGGATGGTCTCGCCGTCCACCCCTGCGGCCTGCCCGAGTTCGCCGATTCGCATAAAACGCAACGCCTCCGATTTCCGATTCTTCATTGTATCGGCTTGACCCCGGAGTCGCTACAGGCTCTATCGTCTCGGTTTAACTTGTGAAGGAGCAAAACGTGAGCCAAGTCCACCAGGCTTCGGGCTGCGCCTCGAGGACGAGCGCGGGCAATGCCTCTTGCGGCTGCAGCGGCAGGTCGGCCCTCGTTTCCGTTGCCCCCACCGGCAAACCGGGCGGATCCCGGACCGTGCTGCGGATCGCCAAGATGGACTGCCCGACCGAAGAAGGACTGATCCGCGGCAAGCTTGAGGGGATGCCAGGCATTCATGGGCTGTCCTTCAACCTGATGCAACGGACGCTCGCCTTGGACCACGATGCCGGAACGCTGCCTGTGGCGCTGTCGGCGTTGCGGGCATTGGGGTTCGAGGTGGAAGTCGCATCGCCCGCCAGTGCAATGGTGAAGACCGCGCTGCGTATCGACAAGATGGACTGCCCGACCGAGGAGGGGCTGATCCGCAGCAAGCTCGCGGGCATGGCGGGGGTGGCGGATCTGGAGTTCAACCTGATGCAGCGTCGCCTCACGTTGAGCCATGCCGCCTCGGCGCTGCCGGAGGTGCTGGCGGTCCTGAAGTCGCTCGGCTTCGAGGCGACCGTGGAGACGAGCACGAGCGAAGCCGCATCGGTTCCGGCTGCGCCCGTCTTCTCCCGCAAGCAGTGGGTCTGGCTCGGCGTCGCGGGCGTCGCCGCCGTCCTGGCCGAGGCGGCGGACTGGTGGCAGGGACCGCCGTGGCTGGTGATCGCCCTCAGCCTGCTCGCGGTATTCACCGGCGGGCGGGAGACCTACAAGAAGGGCTGGATCGCTCTCAGGCACCGCAACCTCAACATGAATGCGCTGATGAGCGTGGCGGTCACGGGTGGCATGGCGATCGGCGTGTGGCCGGAAGCGGCGATGGTGATGTTCCTGTTCGCCCTGGCCGAGGTGATCGAGGCGCTGTCCCTCGACCGGGCGCGCCATGCCATCCGCAAGCTGATGGAGCTGGCCCCGGAGACGGGCCTGGTGCGCCAGCCGGACGGCACCTGGCGCGAGATGCCGGCCAAGGTGATCACCCTCGGCAGCCTCGTGCGCGTGCGGCCCGGCGAGCGCATCGTGCTGGACGGGCGCGTGATCTCGGGCCAGCCCTCCGTCAACCAGGCGCCCATCACCGGCGAGAGCATTCCCGTCGAGAAGACGGTGGGCGATCCCGTTTTCGCCGGCACCATCAACGAGGCCGGCGAATTCGAGTTCCAGGTCACGACGGCGGCGACCGATTCGACGCTGGCGCGCATCATCCATGCCGTGGAGTCAGCCCAGGGCCGCCGCGCTCCGACCCAGCGCTTCGTCGATCAGTTCGCCCAGGTCTATACGCCCGTCGTCTTCGCCGTCGCCGTGGCGGTCGCGCTGTTGCCGCCGTTGGTGCTCGGCCTGCCCTGGTACGACTGGATCTACAAGGCGCTGGTGCTGCTGGTCATTGCCTGCCCCTGCGCGCTGGTCATCTCGACGCCGGTGACCATCGTCAGCGGCCTGGCCGCCGCCGCCCGCCACGGCATTCTGATCAAGGGTGGCGTGTATCTGGAACAAGGCCGCCGGCTGCGCGCCATCGCCTTCGACAAGACGGGCACGCTGACCCACGGCAAGCCGGCCGTCACCGACTTCATCACCCTGAACGGCACAGGGGCCGACGAGGTGCGCCGTCTCGGTGTCAGCTTGGCGGCGCGCTCGGACCATCCGGTGTCGCGGGCGATCGCGGCCTTCGGCGCCGGCGACGGGCCACCGTTTGACCCGGCCGATTTCAGCGCGCTGCCCGGGCGCGGCGTGAAGGGACGCATCGCGGGGCGCACGCTCCATCTCGGCAACCAGCGCCTCGCCCGCGAGCTCGATGCCCACTCGCCCGAACTGGAAGCGCGCCTGGATGCGCTGGAACGCCAGGGCAAGACGGCCGTGCTGGTGATGGAACCGGGGCGGGTGCTGGGCGCCTTCGCCGTGGCCGACACGCTGCGCGACACCAGCAAGGCCGTGCTCAAGGACTTGCACGGGCTGGGCCTGCGCACCGTGATGCTGACGGGCGACAACACCCACACCGCCCGGGCGATCGCCCGGCAGGCGGGCATCGACGACGTGCGCGCCGAGCTGCTGCCGCAGCACAAGCTGGAGGCGGTCGAAGAGCTGGCCGACCGCTACGGCCAGGTGGGCATGGTCGGCGACGGCATCAACGACGCGCCGGCGCTGGCCAAGGCCGGTATCGGCTTCGCCATGGGCGCCGCCGGCTCCGACACGGCGCTGGAGACCGCCGACGTGGCGCTCATGGACGACGACCTGCGCAAGCTGCCCGCCTTCATCCGCCTGAGCCGGCACACCGCCGCCGTGCTCGCCCAGAACATCGCGCTGGCGCTCGGCATCAAGGCGGTGTTCCTGGTGCTGACCTTCACCGGCCAGGCGACCATGTGGATGGCGGTGTTCGCCGACATGGGGGCGAGCCTGCTGGTAGTGTTCAACGGACTGCGGCTGCTGCGCAAGTGACGCTCAAGGCGATTCTCTACGACTGGGGCGGCGCCAACCTGTGGCTGTTTCAGGCCATCCAGCTCCAACGGCCCGGACCGCTTGACGAAGTCATGGAATGGGTCTCGCGCATGGGCAGCTACTGGAACCTGCCGTTGGTCGCGGGCAGCTGGCTGGTCGTCGCGATCCTGCTGCGGCACGAGGACAGCGCCCTGGCGCCCCCCGCGGTACGGCAGCTCAAGCGGCTGCTGGTCGGCGCCGCCATCGCCTTCGCCGTGACGGCGGGGCTCAAGCTGGCGCTGGATTTCCCGCGGCCGGCGGCGGTATTGACCCCAGGTACCGTTCATGTCGTGGGGACAGGGGAGCGGGGATATAGCCTGCCCAGCGGCCATGCCTCGTTCTCGGCGCTGCTGGCGGCAAGCCTGTGGCCGCTGCTCGGCCCCTGGGGCCGAGGCGCCGCCGTGCTGCTCGTGCTTGCCGTCGGGCTGTCACGGGTCTGGCTCGGCGCGCACTTCCCCGCCGATGTGGCGGCGGGATACCTGGTCGGCCTGGCGAGCGCTGTGCTGGCTGTCTTCGTGGGCGCATGGCGCGATGTCGAAACGGAAACCGGAGGGCGACGATGATCGGTTCCTCCGGCGGCAGGCGATGGCTCTGGCTGGTGCCGGCGACCGGCATCGTCCTTGGGGATCAGGGCGCCAAGTTGTGGATCGCCGGGTGGTTGCCCTACGGGGCCAGCGAAGCGGTCACGCCGTTCTTCAATCTCGTGCATGTCCTGAACGAGGGAGCCGCGTTCAGCCTGCTCGCCGGCGCCGGCGGCTGGCAGCGCCCCTTCTTCCTACTTGTGGCACTGGCCGTTGCCGCCGGCCTGGTCGTCCTGCTCCTACGCGGCGTGGGCAGGCGGCGCGAGGCTGCCGCCTACAGCCTGATCCTCGGCGGCGCGCTGGGCAATGCGGTGGACCGGGCGGCGCGCGGCGCAGTGCTCGACTACCTGGACTTTCATCTGGGCGGCTGGCACTGGCCGGCCTTCAACCTGGCCGACTCGGCGATCGTCCTGGGCGTCGTGCTTTTCCTGTTGGGGAGCGCGGCGTCGCCGAGAAAGGAGAGTGCATGAACACCTATGTTCCGCCGTTGCGTTTCCATGCCCTCACCCGGTTCTACGACCGGATCGTCGCCTGGACTTCCGCCGAGGCGCGCTTCCGCCCGGCCCTGCTCGAGCTGGTGGCGTCGTCTCCCGGCGCGCTCATTGTCGAAGTGGGTTGCGGCACCGGCACCCTCACCTGGATGCTGGCCCAGCGCTTCCCCGACGCAAGGATTGCCGGCGTGGATCTGGACCAGGAAGCGCTGGATCTGGCGCGGGCGAAATCCTTCGACGGCGTGCCCGCACCGGCCTTCAGGGAAGCGGATGCGCGCAACCTGCCCTTCGCCGACGGCTCCGCGGACGTGGTGGTGACCAGCCTGTTCTTCCATCACCTGCTGCCCCAGGGAAAACGGCAGGTGCTGGCGGAAATCCGCCGCGTGCTGCGCCCCGGCGGGCAGCTCGTCGTCGCCGACTGGGGCCGGCCTCACTCAACGTTCGCCGCCGTGCGCTTCCTGGCGGTGCGCCTGCTCGACGGCTTCGCCGTGACGCGCGACCACGCCCGGGGCATCTTCCCGGCACGCCTGCACAACGCCGGCTTTACCGATGCCGCGGAGAAGGCCTGGTTCGGCGCACCGGTCGGCACCATACGCCTGTGGCAGGCAACGAGAACCTGACGAATAGAGCCCAGAACCCAAGGATCGACCCACTGACCCAGGAGTACGTACCGATGCAACCATTCTACAAGCCGGTCACGCCCGTGGCGCTGGCCGCCGTCCTTCTGTTCGGCGTGCTGTCTGCCGCTTTCGCCGCCGAGCAGCCCCTTCCGCCCGATGAGGCCTTCAAGCTCAAGGTTGCGTTCAGGAGCGCGGACACCGTGGTGGCGGAGATCGTCCCGGCGAGCAACCACTATCTCTACAAGAGCAAGACCCGTTTCGCGCTCAAGAATTCCAGCGGCGTCCTGATCAGGCAGGTAAGCCTTCCCGCCGGAGAAATGAAGAACGACCCGTTCTTCGGCCTGATCGAAATCTACAAGACCCCGGTACGGGCGGAGATCGCCCTCGATCGCGCGCCCAAGGCGCAAGGGTTCACGCTGTTCGCGTCTTATCAGGGGTGCAACGAAAAGATCGGGGTGTGCTATCCGCCCATTGAGAAGACCGTCGAGATGAAGTTTCCCAAGTAACACGACTTCCGGAAGGAGACGAGGACAATGATGGCATCCACCGCCTGTGTTGCGGATAGCGTCGAGCCGCCCAAACTCTGGCGCAACCCCAAGGTGGTCACTTCGGCCGCCTCCGGGGTGCTGCTGGCGATTGGGTTCCTCGGCGGCTACGCCGGCCTGCCCCCTGCCCTGTCCGCGACGCTCTATATCAGCGCCGTCGTCATCGGCGGCTGGTTCTTCATGCGCGAGGCGCTGGAAGAGCTCCTGCGCGAGCGCGAGGTCGGCATCGAGCTGCTCATGTCCACCGCCGCCGTCGTGGCCGGCCTGATGGGCCAATGGGCGGAGTCCGCCACCCTGGTCTTCCTCTACTCCATCTCGGAGGCGGCGGAAAGTTACACCAGCGAACGCGCCCGCCGGGCCATCCGGGCGCTCATGGACCTGGCGCCCAAGACGGCGCTGGTCCGGCGCGGCAACGAGGAGTTACGTATTCCTGTCGAGCAACTCAGGGTCGGCGACGTCTTCATCGTGGTTCCCGGCGAAGCCATCGCCACCGACGGCGAGGTGATCGACGGCCACTCCAGCGTCAACCAGGCACCAGTCACCGGCGAGTCGGTGCCGGTGGAGAAATCGCCGGGACAGAAGGTGTTCGCCGCGACCATCAATGGCGAGGGTGCGCTCGTGGTGCGCGCCACCAAGACCTTCGCCGACAACACCCTGTCGCGCATCATCCACCTGGTCGAAGAGGCCCAGGCGAGCAAGGGACGCAGCCAGCGCCTGATCGAGCGCTTCGGCAAACGCTACAGTCCCGTCGTGCTGATGGTCGGCGTGCTGCTCGCGCTGCTCCCTCCGCTTCTGGGCTTGCCGGTGCAGGAATGGCTGACGCGCGCGACGGTCTTCATCGTCGCCGCCGCGCCCTGCGCCCTGGTGATCTCCATCCCGATCACCATGGTCGCCGCCATCGGCACGGCAGGCCGCAACGGCGTGCTCATCAAGGGCGGCATTCACCTGGAAAACCTGGCCAGGGTGAAGGTGGTGGCGCTCGACAAGACCGGCACCCTGACCATGGGCAGGCCGACGGTGACCGACCTGCTGCCGCTCGGCCGGCACCCGCTGGCGCAAGTCCTGAGGCAGGCCGCGGCGCTGGAGGCCCGCTCCCAGCACCCGCTGGCCCAAGCGATCCTGGCGCGCGCCGAGGCGGAAAGTATCCACCCCGCCCCGGCGCAAGACTTTCAGTCGCTGACCGGCGCCGGTGCGCGCGGCCGGGTCGATGGCGAACAACTCTACATCGGCAGCCCCAGGCTCTTCATGGACCTCGGTCTCGCGCTCGACGACGTCATGCCGCAGATCGAGCGCCTGCAGGGCGAAGGCAAGACGGTCGTGGCGGTGGGCACGGCTCGGGAATTGCGGGGTTTGATCGCCATCGCCGATCCGCTGCGCCCCGGCGCCGCCCAGGCCGTAGCGGAACTGAAGCGTGCCGGCATCGACAAGGTGGTCATGCTCACCGGGGACAACCCGCGCACTGCTGCCGCGATCGCCCGACAGGCGGGCGTGGACGAGGTGCATGCGGAACTTTCGCCGGAGCAGAAGACCGAAAGGGTGGTCGAGCTTCATGCCCGCTACGGCAACGTGGCCATGGTGGGCGACGGCGTGAATGACGCGCCGGCCCTTGCCGCCGCCCATGTGGGCATCGCCATGGGCGCGGCCGGGACGGATGTCGCCCTGGAAACCGCGGACGTCGCCCTCATGGGCGATGATTTGTCGCGATTACCCTACCTGGTCGGGCTCAGCCGGCGTACCTGGCGCGTGATCCTGCAGAACCTGGCCCTGTCCGCGCTGGTGATCGGGGCGCTGGTGGTGGGCGCGATAGGCGGCTACTTTACCCTGCCGCTCGCCGTGCTCGCCCACGAGATCAGCGAGTTCGTTGTCATCGCCAGCGGGCTACGCATGCTCAAGACATGATCGTTTTCATCAATGTGCTCCCAAGGAGGCTACGCAATGACCAAGTATGGTTTCGGCAAGACGGTGAATCTGGCGTTTGACGCCGCGCTCGAAAGGGTGACCCAGGAACTGCAGAAGGAAGGCTTCGGCGTGCTGACCGAGATCGATGTCCAGGCGACCCTGAAGAAGAAGCTCAACGCGGACATGCCGCCCTACCGCATCCTCGGGGCATGCAACCCGCCGCTGGCGCACCGGGCGCTCACCGCCGAGCCGCCGATCGGGCTGCTGTTGCCGTGCAACGTGGTGGTGCGCCAGGACGAGGCCGGCAAGGTGCGCGTCGAGTTCATGGATCCCCGCGCTGTCCTGGAACTCGTGGACAACCCCGAAATCGCGGGGATCGCGGGCGAAGTGCGCGCGAAGCTGGAGCGGGTGATGGCGGCACTGCCGTGAACTGCTTGCGCGTGCCGTGCAATTGGCGCCTGCAATATCCGGCCGGACTGCGCTCGATCGGGTAAGCCGGTCGGCAGGGGCTGCCCTGCCAACGGCAAGGAGCCGTCATGAGCGAGAGCCTGCTGTGGCTGCTCCCCGCGACGCGCGCAGGGTCAAGAAGCGGCGGTTAGCTTGCGCGCAAACCCCGGAGCGATTACACTGCTGCCCGTGGTCAAACGCCTTCTCTTCGTTCTCCTGATGCTGATCCTGCCGCTCCAGGCTGTCTGGGCAGCGGCCGGCGCTTATTGCCAGCACGAGCAGGGGCAGGCGGCATGGCACTTCGGCCATCACGATCACCGGCACAAGGCGTCGCCCGGTGACGGCGAGCAAGGAAATCCGGGCGGAACGGCCGACACCGACTGCGGCTACCACCACGCGTCCGACTCCAAGACGGTTCTGCCCTCGGCCGATGCCGCCGTGCCGGATACATCGACGCAATTTTCATGCTTCCGTCTCCCGCGCCTCTCCGACCTCGCGCCCGACGAACCCGAGCGCCCCAACTGGTCTGCCGCCGCTTGATGCGGTGGGACGGGCTTTGTCGGCGCCTCTAGGACTTTCCTGATTTAGCGCCCTCGTCTCGCCGAATTCCTCCCGCAACCCTTGGAGAATTCGATGAGCCGAAGAGGACTCGTCTTGCCGCTCGGACTGGCGGCATCGGTATTGATTTCCGGCCCGCTGTTGGCCCAAAGCGCCGAAGGCCCGGCACCCTACGAAGATACCCGGTCGCAGCCCCCGGCCGTCGAGCCGGCGGGCCCGCTGACGCTCGAAGCGGCGCTCGCGTTCGCGCTGCAGGCGAACCCGGACCTTGCCGTCGCACGCCGCGAGGTGGACGCCGCGGCTGCGACCCGGCTGCAGGCCCAGGTTTTTCGCAATCCCGAGTTTTCGCTCGGCATGGAGGACGTCCGACAGGGCACCCGCCAGACCACCGTCCAGATCGGACAGCCTCTAGAACTCGGCGGCAAGCGGGGCGCCCGCATCGAGGCGGCGGAGCGCTCCCGCGACGTCGCCGAGGCCGAACTCGCTTCGCGGCTGGCCGCCGTGCGCGCCACCGTGATCCGGGGCTTCTACGAGGTGCTCGCCGCGCAGGAGCGGGAGCGCCTTGCCCAGGGTTCGCTGGAACTGGCACGCCGGGCGCTGGATGCCGCCGCGCGGCGGGTGACGGCGGGCAAGGTGTCTCCCGTCGAGGAAACCCGGGCACGGATCGCCGAATCGGGAGCGCGGGTGGAACTCACGCAAGCCTCGGCCGAGCTCGCCAACGCCCGCAAGCGCCTCTCTGCGGCCTGGGGGAATCCTTCCCCGCGCTTCACCCAAGCGCTCGGCCAACTCGATGCGGTACCGCTGCTTCCCGCCTTCGACGACCTCTTGAGACAGGTGGAGGCGGCACCCGAATGGGTGCGAGCCCGCCAGGAGGTCGAACGGCGCGAGGCGATTGCGCGCCTGGAGCGGACCCGCCGCATCCCCGACGTGACCATCAGCGCCGGCGTCCAAAGAAGAGAGGAATTGCGCGACAACGTGGCCCTGGTCGGCGTGTCGATTCCCATCCCCGTGTTCGACCGCAACCAAGGCAATGTTCTGGAGGCCCTGCGGCGCGCCGACAAGGCCCGCGACGAGCAGACGGCCGTGGGCGTGCGCCTGCGCTCGGAACTGGCCCAGGCCCAGGAACGGTTCAATGCCGCCCGCCAAGAGGTGGACTACATCCGCAAGGACATCCTGCCCGGCGCGCAAAGAGCGTTGGATACCACCACCAAGGGCTTCGAGCTGGGCAAATTCACCTTCCTCGATGTGCTCGACGCCCAGCGCACCCTGTTCCAGGCGCGCGGCCAGTATGTGCGGGCGCTCGCCGACGTTCAGCGCGCCGTGGCCGACATCGAAGCCATTCTCGGCCCGCTGGCGCAACCCACTGTCTCCCCAACGAATTCGCAGTAAGGACCGACCATGAAGAAGAGCCACAAGCTGGCGATCGCGGGCATCGCCGCCGTGACCGTCATCCTCGCCGCACTCATCCTCAACTCCGGCGGCAGCCCATCGACGGGTGGTGCGCCGGAAGCCGGGCACGAACATGCCGAGGGGCACGCCGACGCCGAGCACCACGGCGGCAAGTCCGACGACGAGCACAGCGACGCGGAGGGTCACGCCGACCCGGAGCATCATGACGAGGGCAAAACGGCAACCGGGCCGCACGGCGGCCAACTGTTCGCCGAGGGCGATTTCCGGCTGGAGATCCTGCTCGCCGAGGAAGCGGGCGAGGCGCGTTTGCGCGTCTGGCTGTTCGATCAAGACAAGGCGCTGCCCCCCACCGCCGCCAAGGTGTCGGTCGCGCTGTCCCGGCCCACGGGTGAAAAGGAGGAGATCGCTTTTGCGGCGGAGAAGGATTTCCTGAAGAGCGCGGTCGCCATCGCCGAGCCGCACGTCTTCGAGGCCACCGTCACCGCCCAGGCTGGCGCCAACGTCCACCGCTTCGGCTTCGCCAAAGAGGAGGGCAAGGTCGAGCTCGACGACGAGCAGATCCGCTCGGCGGGCATCACGCTCGAGACCGCCGCGCCGGCCCACATTCAAACGACTTTGCAGCTTCCGGGGGAGATCCGCTTCAACCAGGACCGCACCGCCCACGTCGTGCCCCGGGTGGCCGGCGTGGTCGAGTCCGTCTCCGCCGACCTCGGCCAGCGGGTGAAGAAAGGCCAGGTGCTGGCGGTGATCGCCAGCACCAGCCTGTCCGAACAGCGCAGCGAATTGCTCGCCGCCGAGAAGCGCCTGGCGCTGGCCCAGACCACCTACGAGCGCGAAAAGCAGTTGTGGGAACAGAAGATCTCCGCCGCGCAGGACTTCCTGCAGGCGCGCCAGACGCTGCAGGAAGCCGAAATCGCGGTGCAGAACGCGCGCCAGAAACTCGTCGCGCTCGGGGCGGCAGGCAGCGCCGGCAAAGGCGCCCTCAACCGCTACGAGATCCGCGCCCCCTTCGACGGCATGGTGGTGGAAAAACACCTGGCCCTGGGCGAGGCCGTGAAGGAGGACGCCAGCATTTTCACGGTTTCCGACCTGTCTTCGGTATGGGCCGAGATGGTGGTGCCGGCCAAGGACCTCGATACGGTGCGGGTCGGTGCGGAAGCCACCATCAAGGCCGCTTCCTTCGAGTCGCAGACAAGCGGCCGGGTGTCCTACGTGGGATCGCTGCTCGGCGAGCAGACGCGTACGGCGACGGCGCGCGTCACCCTGCCCAATCCGGGCGGCGCCTGGCGACCCGGCCTGTTCGTCACCGTCGAGCTCGTTTCGGGCGAGGCGCAGGCCCCGGTGGCCGTATCCGCCGAGGCGCTCCAGACCGTCGGCGGCAAGCCGGCCGTGTTCGTGCGCGTGCCGGGCGGCTTCGTCGTCCAGCCGGTGCAGACCGGGCGCACGGACGGCAAGCGGGTCGAGGTCGTCAAGGGCCTCAAGGCCGGTGCCGAATACGCGGCGGCCGGCAGCTTCGTCGTCAAGTCGGAGCTCGGCAAGGGCAGCGCCGAGCACGAGCACTGAAGCCGGCGGAAAGGAAAACACCATGTTCGAACGCATCCTGCGCATCGCCATCGAGCACCGCTGGTTCGTCCTCGTGGCCGCCCTGGGCATGGCCGCCCTGGGCGTCTTCAGCTACCAGAAGCTGCCCATCGACGCCGTGCCCGACATCACCAACGTCCAGGTCCAGATCAACACGTCCGCGCCCGGCTACTCGCCGCTGGAGACCGAGCAGCGCGTCACCTTCCCCGTCGAGACGGTGATGGCCGGCCTGCCGCGGCTGCAGCAGGTCCGTTCCCTGTCGCGCTACGGCCTGTCGCAGGTCACGGTGATCTTCGAGGACGGCACCGACATCTATTTCGCCCGCCAGCTCGTCAATGAACGCCTCCAGGGGGCGAAGGACCGTCTGCCCCCCGGCGTGACGCCGGTGATGGGCCCGATCTCGACCGGCCTGGGCGAGATCTACCTGTGGACGGTCGAGGCCAGGGAAGGCGCGAAGAAGCCGGACGGCACCCCCTATACGCCCACCGACCTGCGCGAGATCCAGGACTGGATCATCAAGCCGCAGCTGCGCACCGTGCCCGGCGTCACCGAGATCAACTCCATCGGCGGCTTCGCCAAGGAGTACCAGGTGGCCCCCATTCCCGCCCGGCTGTCCTCCTACGGCCTCACCCTGCAGGACGTGGTGGCCGCGCTGGAGCGCAACAACGCCAACGTCGGCGCCGGCTACATCGAGCGGCGCGGCGAGCAGTACCTGATCCGCGCCCCCGGCCAGGTGCGCTCCATCGAGGACATCCGCAACGTCATCCTGAGCAATGTGGACGGGGTGCCGATCCGCATCCGCGACGTGGCCGAGGTGGGCATCGGGCGTGAGCTGCGCACCGGCGCGGCCACCGAGAACGGCCGCGAGGTCGTGCTCGGCACGGTGTTCATGCTGATCGGCGAGAACAGCCGCACCGTGGCCCAGGCGGCGGCGAAGAAGCTGGAGGAGATCAACCGTACCCTGCCCGAGGGCGTGGTGGCGGTGCCGGTCTATGACCGAACTGTGCTGGTGGACAAGGCCATCGACACCGTGAAGAAGAACCTCACCGAGGGCGCGCTGCTGGTGATCGCCATCCTGTTCCTGTTCCTCGGCAACATCCGCGCGGCGCTCATCACCGCCCTGGTAATCCCGCTGTCGATGCTGTTCACCTTCACCGGCATGGTCAGCAACAAGGTGAGCGCCAACCTGATGAGTCTGGGGGCGCTCGACTTCGGCATCATCATCGACGGGGCGGTGGTGATCGTGGAGAACTGCATCCGCCGTCTGGCCCATGCCCAGGCCCACCACGGACGCCCGCTCACGCGCACCGAGCGTTTCCACGAGGTGTTCGCCGCCTCCCAGGAGGCGCGCCGGGCGCTGCTCTTCGGTCAGCTCATCATCATGATCGTGTACCTGCCCATCTTCGCCCTCACCGGCGTGGAGGGCAAGATGTTCCACCCCATGGCGTTCACCGTGGTGACGGCGCTGCTCGGCGCCATGATCCTGTCGGTGACCTTCGTGCCGGCCGCCGTGGCGCTGTTCATCGGCGGCAAGGTGGCCGAAAAGGAGAACGCCCTGATGCAGGGCGCCAAGCGCGTCTATGCGCCGGTGCTCGACTGGGTGATGGAGAACAAGCCGGTGGTGTTCGCCTTCGCGTTGGCGACGGTGGCGCTGACCGGCCTGATGGCCGCGCGCATGGGCAGCGAGTTCGTGCCCAGCTTGAACGAGGGCGACTTCGCCATCCAGGCCCTGCGCATTCCCGGCACCAGCCTCACCCAGAGCCTGGCGATGCAGCAGGAGATCGAGCGCACGCTCAAGAAGCGGTTCCCCGAGATCGAACGGGTATTCGCCCGCAGCGGCACCGCGGAGATCGCATCGGACCCGATGCCGCCGAACATCTCCGACGGCTACATCATGCTCAAGCCCCAGGACCAGTGGCCGCAGCCGCGCAAGACCCGCGACGAGCTGCTGGCAGCCATCCAGCAGGCGGTGGCCAGGCTGCCCGGCAACAACTACGAGTTCTCGCAGCCGATCCAGCTGCGCTTCAACGAGCTCATCTCGGGGGTGCGCAGCGACGTGGCGGTGAAGGTGTTCGGCGATGACATGGACGTGCTCAACGACACGGCGGCGAAGATCTCGGCGGTCCTGGAGAAGATCCCCGGCGCATCCGAGGTGAAGATCGAGCAGACCACGGGGCTACCCATGCTCACGGTGAACATCGACCGGGACAAGACGGCCCGCTACGGCCTGAACATCGGCGACGTGCAGGAGGCGGTGGCCACGGCCATCGGCGGGCGCGAGGCGGGCACCGTGTTCCAGGGCGACCGCCGTTTCGATCTGATCGTGCGCCTGCCGGAGTCCTTGCGCGCCGACCCTGAAGCGATGGCGCGTCTGCCGCTGCCCCTGCCGCGGCCGGCCAACGGCAACGGCCAGGCCAACTTCATCCCCCTCGGTGAAGTCGCCGCACTGGAAATCGCGCCGGGGCCGAACCAGGTGAGCCGGGAGAACGGCAAGCGCCGCATCGTGGTCAGCGCCAACGTGCGCGGGCGCGACCTGGGCTCCTTCGTGACCGAGGCGGAAGCGGCCATCGCCGCGCAGGTGAAGATCCCGGCGGGCTACTGGACCAGCTGGGGCGGCCAGTTCGAGAACCTGCAATCGGCGGCGAAGCGCCTGCAGATCGTCGTGCCGGTCTCGCTGCTGCTGGTGTTCCTGCTGCTGTTCGCCATGTTCAACAACGTCAAGGACGGGTTGCTGGTGTTCACCGGCATTCCCTTCGCGCTCACCGGCGGCATCGTTGCCCTGTGGCTGCGCGGCATTCCCCTGTCCATCTCGGCGGCGGTGGGCTTTATCGCCCTCTCCGGCGTGGCGGTGCTCAATGGCCTGGTGATGATCTCCTTCATCCGCAACCTGCTGGAGGAAGGGCGCTCGCTCGACCAGGCGGTGCGCGAAGGGGCGCTGACGCGGCTGCGGCCGGTGCTGATGACGGCGCTGGTAGCCTCGCTGGGCTTCGTGCCCATGGCCATCGCCACCGGCACCGGCGCCGAGGTGCAGCGGCCGCTCGCCACCGTGGTCATCGGCGGCATTCTCTCCTCGACGGCGCTCACGCTGCTGGTGCTGCCCGCGCTCTACCGCGTGGCGCACAGGCGGGACGAGGAGCCGCAGGACGAGTCTGAGGTGGTGGCGGACAACCGCCGCGGCCGACTGGCGCGGCTGCGGGCGGCCCTGCTCGGGCTTGCGGTCGGGCGTTGATCAGCGCCGAGGACAGATCGACTTCTCATGGAATGGAGGAGAGACATGGGCATATTGAAACACCTGTTCGGAAACCTGCTCGGCGGCAAGGCCGGACACCACGGCAACTATTCGTCGGGACATCATGGTGGGGGACACGGTCACCACGGCTACCCCTCCTACCCGCCCTCGGGTACACCAACCGCGGCTGGGGCGCAGTGCCCAAGCTGCGGCGCGCTGACCGCGGCCGCTGCGCGCTTCTGCCAGCAATGCGGCACAGCCCTCGTCGCCGCCGCATGCGCGACGTGCGGCGCATCAATGCCGCCCGGGGCGAAATTCTGCGGCAGCTGCGGCCGGCCCCGGACCGGCAGCGAGGGCACGAAAGCATGATGGGGGGTCCGGATGCATCCTGGTTGGAAGGTGCTGACGGCTCCCCGCGTCGGCGGCGGGTGCCGTGGCCGTCGATACCGGTACTGACGCTGGCTCTCGGCCTGACGGTCTTCACGCTTACGCGCGTCACACTGGGCGTGCTGGCCGGCGCAGATGCGATGCCATGGCGCGACTGGCCGCCCGCCCTGCTGAAAGGCCTCTGGTTCGACCTGGCGGTGCTGGCAGTGATGTTGGCCCCTGTCTGGCTCTACGAAGCGCTGCTTCCCACGCGATGGCGGATCTCCCGGCCCCATCGCATCCTGCGCTTTGTGTGGCTCTGGTTCTCGCTGGCGGTCTTCCTGTTGGAAGCCGCCGCGGAAATCGTCTTCTGGGGTGAGTTTTCGACGCGCTTCAACTTCATCGCGGTTGACTACCTGCTCTATACCCACGAAGTGCTCGGCAACATTCGCGAGTCCTACCCCGTGACCGGGATTCTCGCCTTCATAGCGGTGAGTGCGCTGGCGGCGACCTACGCCTTGCGCGCCGTGCTCTCCCGCTGTGACCTCGCCGCGCCATCAGGCGGCACGCGCTGGAGGTATCTCGGCGCGGCGCTCCTCGTGCCCGCACTGAGCCTCGCCGCGGCCGATCTGGACCAGATGCAGGGTTCCGGTAACGCCTACGCCGACGAACTGGGGGGCAACGGGCTGTTCACCCTCGCAGCGGCCATGCGACGCAACGAGCTCGACTACGACAGGCATTACCTGACGCTGCCTCAAGAGAGGGCAGAGGCGGCGCTGCGACGTGCGCGGGGCGGTCGAGCCGCCTCATTCGGGCAGGCAGGCGCCCCCGCTTTCGCCTCGGAAGGGGCAGTGTTCCCGCCCGCCCGGATTGCCGGCACGCCCAGGCACGTGGTGCTGGTGTCGATCGAGAGCCTGTCTGCGAGCTTCCTGGGCGCCTATGGAGCCACGACCGGCCTGACGCCCAACCTCGACCGGCTCGCCCGGGAAGGGCTCAAATTCGAACATGCGTATGCAACGGGCACTCGCACCGTGCGCGGCCTGGAGGCGTTGTCGCTCGGTACGCCGCCGGTGCCCGGGCAGGCCATCGTGCGGCGGCCGAACAATGACCATTTGACGACGGTGGGCGAGACGCTGCGGCACCAGGGTTTCGCCACGCTGTTCCTCTATGGGGGATACGGCTACTTCGACAACATGAACGCCTATTTCGCCGCCAACGACTACGAGGTGATCGACCGGACCGATTTCCCGGACGACACCGTCCCCTTCGAAAACATCTGGGGCGTGGCCGACGAGGCATTGTTCGCCAATGCGCTCAGCGCGATCGACACGCAGGCTGGCACCGGCAGGCGCGTTTTCGCCCATATCATGACCACCTCCAACCATCGGCCCTACACCTATCCGGCGGGGCGCATCGACATCCCCTCGCCCGGTGGGCGCAAGGGGGCGGTCAAGTACACCGACTACGCCATCGGCAAGTTCATCGAAGAGGCGAAGCGCAAACCGTGGTTCGACGAGACCTTGTTCGTATTCGTCGCCGACCACGGTGCTTCGGTGGCGGGCAAGACCCGGCTGCCCGTCCGGGACTACCGCATCCCCCTCATATTTTACGGGCCCAGATGGGTCGCCCCCGGGGTGTTCGACCGGACTATCAGCCAGATCGACTTGCCCCCGAGTCTGCTGGACATCCTGGGCGTGGACGGAGCGACCGGCTTCTTCGGCCAGTCGTTCGTGCGGGGAATGCCGGCCGACGAACGGGCATTCGTCAGCAACTATCAGGAACTGGGATATCTGAAGAACGGCGTGCTGACGGTGCTGTCGCCCAAACGGAGGGTCGAGGCTTTTGCCATTGATCCCCGCACCCTTGCCGCTACGCCTGCCAAGATCGACCCGGCCTTGGTGGAGGAGGCCGTTGCGTATTATCAGACCGCATCCCGCAAGTTCCGGCAAGGCGGATTCAAATCACCCCATCACGCCGAACCGTCGGTGTTGTCGCAAAATCGGAACCCCCCGGAGACATAACGCCGATGGAACTGCGACAACAAGCAACGGAGGACCGGTCGCGCCTTCGGGAACAGGCCGTGACCCTCCATGCGCTCGCCATGGCCGTCAGCGGCATGCTCATCGTCGCGATGAATCGCTACTCCTCCGCGGATCTCGCCCTGAGCCGCGTGTTCTTCGACGATGCGAATCGGGTGTTTTCGTGGCGCCATGACCCGCTGTGGTCCCTTGTGCTGCACGACGGCCTCAAGCTGCTCGTGACAGCGGCATGGCTCGTCGTTTTCTCGCTTGCAGTCGCAGCATGGCGATCACGCCATTCTGGCCAGCTTGCGAGCTGGCGGCACGAGTTGAGCTTTGTTGCCGCAGTATCCCTTGCCAGTGCACTTGCCGTGACCTTGATAAAGGGCCAATCCATGCACAGTTGCCCGTGGAGCCTGGCGGAATTCGGCGGTACGGGTACCTACTTCCGCCTGTTCGACCCGGCGCCACCCAGCCCGGGCCCTGGGCGGTGCCTGCCAAGCGGGCATGCGTCTGTCGGATTCATGTGGATCGCTGCCTATTTCGCATTGCGTGTCCGCCGGCCCGCGCTCGCCCGCGTGAGCCTTCTTGCGTCGCTCCTGCTCGGCCTGCTGGCTGGCTTTGCACAAGTGGTGCGAGGGGCTCACTTCGCGTCCCACGTGCTGCTCACGGCCTGGATTTGCTGGTGTGTCGCGCTGATTGGCGATCTTGCCTGCCGCTCACTGCGAGGCCGGCGGGCAGCCAGGCTGACGAGCGAGGGAAGAAATCAACCCCGCCTCGGGGATGCCCGCGAGGCGGCGGCTGGCGTGCCCGGGGGGCGAAATGAAGGATGAAGAGGGAAACGCGGCCATGACGCCGATGATGGGCGAACTCCTGCGGTCCATCCGGCGGGGCGACAGTCAGGGCGCACAGGCGCTGCTCCTGACGGACGTCGAGTTGAACTGGCTCGACGAAAACGGGTGCAGCCCGTTTTTCTACGCGATCCACGGAAGGCACTTCGACATCGCCGCGAAACTGCTGGAGCGCGGTGCAGACGTCGACCTTCCCGGCCGCCATGGCTGGACACCGTTGTTCTGGGCAGCCTTCAATGGCCGCGCCGATATCGTCGCCTTTCTCGTCGCCCACGGCGCCGACGCGAACGTTCCCACCCATGACGGGGACTCACCCCTGTTCCTGGCTGCCTACAAGGGATACTCGGAAATCGTCCGGTTGCTGCTGCTGGCTGGCGGCGCGCATTGCGACGCGGTCGGGCCGGAAGGTCGCAACGCCTTGTGGGTCGCACGGGCAAGAGGCCATAGAGAGATCGTGAAGCTGCTGGCGGCCTGTTCTTCGCCGGAGTCTCCAACTTCGGGCCGCCATTGATTCCAGCCTGGTGCCGCTATGAATACCGAAAAGCTCGTACTCGATCTCGCCGTCGTCCTGCCCCACATCCCGGACGAGCAGGACACCTGCGTCGAGCGCCTGGTCTCCCTTCTTCAGGACAAGGGCATGGCCCGGGCGCACGTCGTGCGCGAAGACGGCAAGGGGCGCCTGTGCCTGCACTACGATCCCGAGCGCTTCAGCCTGGCCGAAGTGCGCCGGCTGGCGGCAGTGGCCGGCGCGGCGCTCGGCAAGCGTTACGCGCACGAGAGCCTGCGCGTCGACGGCATGGACTGCGCCACGTGCGCCGAGGTCATCGAGCATGCGCTTACCCGCCTCGAGGGCGTGCTGGAGGCCAAGGTGAGCTATGCCGCCGAGCGCCTGCGCCTGGAGTACGACAGCGAGAAGACCTCGCGCCGGGCGGTCGAACGCCGCCTCGCGGCGCTGGGCTACCGCATCGTGGCGGATGAAGCCCGCGTCAGCAGGTGGGCCGAGCATCGGGAGATGGTGCTCAGCCTTGCCGCGGGCGCGCTGCTGCTGGCCGGCTGGCTCGGCTCGCTGGCCGGTGCGCCGCCTGCCGTGTCGCTCGGGCTCTACTGGGCGGCGTATGCGTTCGGCGGCTTGTTCACGTTGCGCGATGCCGTGCAAAGCCTGCGTGTGGGGCGCTTCGACATCGACACCTTGATGCTGGTCGCCGCCGCCGGCGCCGCCGTCCTGGGCGAGTGGGCCGAGGGCGCCCTGCTGCTGTTCCTGTTCAGCCTCGGGCACGCGCTCGAGCATCGGGCCATGGACCGGGCGCGCCGGGCCATCGAGGCCCTGGCCGACTTGGCACCCAAGACGGCGCTCGTCCGGCGCGACGGCGCCGAGGTCGAAGTGCCGGTGCAGGAGCTGCTGCGCGGCGACCGGGTCATCGTCAAGCCAGGCCAGCGCCTGCCGGCCGACGGCAAGGTCGCCGAGGGCAACTCGGCCGTAGACCAATCGCCCGTGACCGGCGAATCGGTGCCGGTGGACAAGAGCGCCGGCGACGCCGTCTTCGCCGGCACGGTCAATGGCGAGGGCGTGCTGGAGGTGGAAGTGACCCGGCTTGCCACGGAAAGCACGCTGGCGCGCATGGTGCGGCTGGTCTCCGAGGCTCAGACACAGAAGTCACCGACCCAACTGTTCACCGACCGCTACGAGCGCGTCTTCGTGCCGGCGGTGCTGATCGGCGCCGGCCTGCTGATCGCGCTGCCGCCGCTGCTCGGCTTCCCCTTCGCCGATTCCTTCTACCGCGCCATGGCGGTGCTGGTGGCGGCCTCGCCCTGCGCGCTCGCTATCGGCACGCCCGCCGCGGTCCTGTCGGCAGTGGCCCGGGCTGCCCGGGATGGCGTGCTCATCAAAGGCGGCGCCCACCTGGAGAATCTTGGCCGGCTCACCGCCATCGCCTTCGACAAGACCGGCACCATCACGGCGGGGCGGCCGCGCCTGACGGACATCGTGGCCTTCGACCTGCCCGAGAGCGAACTGCTGGCGCTGGCGGCGGCGGTAGAGAGCCGCAGCGGCCATCCCCTGGCCCAGGCCATCGTCACCGCGGCCCGAGAGCGGGGTCTGCGCTGGCAGGACGCGTCGGACGCAGAGGCGGTCACCGGCAAGGGCATGCGCGCGCGCCTGGGCGGGCGGCGCATCGAGATCGGCAACCTCAAGCTGTTCGCGGGCGAGGCGGTAGACGCGGACATCGCGGCGCAGGTGGAGCGGCTGGAAACGCTTGGGCGCACCACCATGCTGGTGCGAGTAGATGGCCGCTACGCCGGCCTCCTCGGCCTCATGGATACGCCGCGCCCCGGCGTCGGCGAGATGCTGGCGCGATTGCGCGCGCTGGGTATCGTCAAGACCGTCATGCTGACCGGCGACAACGAGCGCGTGGCGCGCGCCGTGGCGCAGGCGGTGGGCCTGAGCGAAGTGCGGGCGAGCCTGCTGCCCGAGGACAAGGTGGCCGCCATGGCCCGCCTGGTCGAGGAGCACGGGCTGGCGGCCATGGTGGGCGACGGGGTCAACGACGCCCCGGCGCTCGCCCGCGCCACGGTAGGCATCGCCATGGGCGGTGCCGGCAGCGACGTGGCGCTGGAGACCGCGGATGTCGCCCTGATGAGTGACGAACTCGCCAAGCTGCCCTTCGCCGTCGCCCTGAGCCGCGCCGCCCGCGCAGTCATCCGCCAGAACCTGTTCATCTCGCTGGGTGTGGTCGCCTTGCTGATCCCGGCCACGCTGTCCGGATGGGCCGGGATCGGTGTCGCGGTGCTCATCCATGAAGGGTCGACGATCGTCGTCGTCCTCAATGCGCTGCGATTGCTCACCTATCATGGAGAGTAGAAAGGCGGATTGAGCAACAAGTGGGTCGTCATTTGCAAGGGTGTCCATGATCAGACGGAGCCTCTTTGTCTTCTTGATGTTCATCCTGCCGCTCCAGGGCTGTCCGGGCAGCAGCGAGCGCGTATTGCCAGCACGAGCAGGGTGTCTCTGCACAGCACTTCGGCCACCACGATCATCGGCATCAGGCGTGATCGGCCGACAGCAAGGACGGCGCGGGGAAATCGGGCTCTGCTGCCTCACGCCGACTGCGGTGTCTGCCATCTGAATTGCCCCGCGCTCCATCGGCCTTATCCGTCTTCCTCGTTCTTCCCGGCGCCTTCGTCGCCGTCGATCCGCCACATACCTTACCGTCCGTGTTTCCCGAAGGTCCCGAACGGCCCAAGTGGGTGTTGGCCGCATAGCGCGGCGGGACTCGGCTCTCTGTTTCTGTAAGCAGTTACCTGAGCGTCGGTCGCCCTCGCACCGAATTCCCCTGGTATGTGGACTATTTCGGGCAGGAGGTATGCCGCCAGGCTATGCGCGTGGTGTACTGGATGCCGAAGGGCTTGCGATCGTTTCGCTGACTCTCTCCGGCAAGGACTTGGATCAGGTCTCCAGCTTCGAATACCGAGTACGAGAGACAGCCGCCGCGTCAGGCGAAAAGGTAAAGCGAAGCCCCTACTTTCATTCAGCACGACGCATAAGACACGGAGACCAACCAGAAGCTGGGGCATTGCCGTCGGTGAGTCGCCCTGGGTGTTGTCATCCCATGAGCGCCGGAGTGACAGCGATGACCATGGACCCAATTGGCGTGCATCCGCCGGCCCGCTATCCGCGCACGGCCGCCCAGTGGGAAAGGGTGGCGGCCGTCCTCAACCACCGCCTGTTCTACGTCTTCATGGTGCTGGTGACGGTCGCTGGCTACCTCACTTCCTCCTTCAGCAAGTACGGCCAGAAACTCTTCGGCATTCCACTGCCGCATTAGGGATGGAAGGACGCGGCGCCTGTGGTTGGACAAGGACGGCATATTCCAGCGCATGGTCACGGACCGTGAGGTGACGATCGAGAAAGTACGCGCGTTTGTCAGCAACCCGAATCTGGTCGGAGGGCGCTTCCTCGGGAAGTACACCATCGCTACGACCTCGGGGACTACCGGAACGCCCGGAATCTTTGTCCTGGATGATCACGCGATGAAGGTGACCGATGCCATCGCCCTACACACTTTGCGCGACTGGCTGGGGTTCGGTGGCCTCATTAGGCTCCTGGTCGGGGGTCGGCGCATGGCCATGACGATTGCGCCCGGCCATTCCGCTACAGCCGTGGCCGCAGCCCGCTTGCGCCAGTCCGCGTCGGGCCGCAAGAGAACCTTGGCGCTGCCTGTGCATGCACCGCTGTCGAAACTGGTTCGTCAGCTCAATGCATTCCGTCCAGCCCTGTTCGCGCCGTACCCCAGCATCGCCAAGCTCCTGGCCGACGAGCAGGAAGCGGGCAGGCTCGATATCCGCCCCATGCTGATGCCGCTGGCCGCCGAAGGCTTGCCGATCGGCGAGTACGATCGGATCGCCACAGCGTTCGATACCAAGGTCGGCAACAGCTACGCCGCCACCGAATGCCCTTTCCTCAGTTCTGACTGCAAGTATGGGTGGCTTCACGTCAACAGAATGAACGGGCTTCACACGACAAGCGCCACGACGATCCGATTCGCGGCCGGCATCCAAGTCGGGAAATCCGAGTTGAAAGGACCCGCACGATGATGTTGGACTACGGGATGGGATGGCATTGGTGGGGGCTGGGTCGGGATGGCCCTGTTCTGGCTGGTCCTCCTTCTGGTCGTGCTGGCTGCGGCCAAGTACCTGTTCTTCAGCTCCGCGCGGTCCGGCAGTGCGCAAAAGGAAACCGGCAAGGCGGCGCTGGACTATCTGGACGAGTCGTACGCTAAGGGCGAGATCTCCCGTGACGAGTTTCTGCAGAAGTGCGAGGATCTGAAGCGCAAGTGATGGCTCTCTGCGGGTCATCGAGTGTGTGTTGGTAACCATGAGGAGAAGCGACATGAAGAAGATGATCTTGACCGCTGCGTTGTCCGCCGTCGCGTTTACCGCCATGCCCGTTCTGGCTCAGCCTGCGGCCGCCCCCGACAAGGGCGCCCAGGCGAAGCCCCAGCCGCCCAACGTCCAGGAGTTCGACAAGCAGATGGCGCAGGTGCAGGAGAACATGAAGAAGATGCATGAGCAGATGGAAAAGATCCGCCAGACCCAGGATCCGCAGGCGCGGCAGAAACTGCTTCAGGATCACTGGGCGACCATGCAGAACAACATGCAGATGATGCACGGCATGTGGGGGCCGGGTGGCGGAATGGGCTGCTGCATGGGCGGCCCGGGAATGGGACCCGGCATGATGATGGGCGGGCCGATGATGGGGTGGGGCCACGTGGGCGGCTACTACTCCAAGCTCACCCCGGAGCAGATGAAGCAGCGCCAGTACATGATAGATCAATACATGGGCATGCAGCAGATGATGATGGACCACATGATGCAGCACCAGCAGTACATGTGGATGCGGTGATATTTGTTCACACGGCATCCATGCCGCGATTGCGCGCAAACCCTGGAGCGACTACACTGTTACTCGTGGTCAAACGCCTTCTCTTCGTCATCTTGATGCTGATCCTGTCGCTCCAGGCTGTCTGGGCGGCAGCGAGCGCCTATTGCCAGCACGAGCAGGGCGCGGCTGTGCAGCACTTCGGGCACCACGCGCATCAGCATCAGGCCTCCGACAAGAGCGATCCGAGCGGCGGTCCCGCCTCGTCCTTCCACGCCGACTGCGCGTTCTGCCATCTCGGCGGCGTCGGGGCCGTCCCCTCGTCGCTGGACGTTCCGGCGTCTCCGCCGGCCTTCCCGGCCGTTCTGGCGGAAAACACCTTCTTCCCTTCCATCTGCCTCGAAGGCCCCGAGCGCCCCAAGTGGGCCGCCGCCGTCTGATCCGGCGGCGCGCTCTCGGCTTCTAATAGCTTCCCATTGCGGTTCTGCCTGCGTGTGCAGGCTCGCGCGTCCCGTCGGATTTCTCCCCGTTCCTTCAATCGGAGATACGACGCGATATGCTTTCGAACAACCATCACCTTTGCGCGCGGCTGGCCCGTCTGGCCGCAGCCCTGGCCCTCGCGACGGCTGCCTTGGCCGCCCGGGCGGATGCTCCGCCCTTGACCCTGGAGCGGGCCTGGCAACTCGCGGAAGAAGCCAATCCCACCCTCAAGGCGGCCCAAGCCAGCGTGTCCGCCACCGAGGGGCAGCTTGCCGACGCGCGCGGCCTGCTCTGGAACAACCCTCAACTGGCGGCGGAACGCGCCCGGCGCAAGGTACCCCAACCCGGCCTGGGCAACGACATCCAGCGTGAATGGCGCGCCGAGTTCTCCCAGACGCTGGAGATCGCCGGACAACAGGGCTATCGCCGGGGTGCGGCCGAGCAGGGACTGGCGGCGCTCAAGGAAAGCGTCGAGGAGACGCGCCGGCAGGTGCGCTCCGAGGTCGAGCAGAAGTTCGTCCGCGTGCTGGCGTTGCAGACACGCGCCGCCATGGAGACCGAGTTGGTCGGTCTGATCCGGGATGCCGCGGGCGCGGCGAGAAAGCGGTTCGAGGCGGGCGAGGACACCAAGCTCGACGCCAATCTCGCCGAGGTTGAAATGGGGCGTGCCGAAAGCCAGCTCGAAGCGGCGCGTGAGCAACTGATCCAGGCCCGCGCCGAACTGGCGGCGACGCTGCAACTGCCGGCGGAGACGCTGCCGGAAGCGCAGGGTGCCCTCTCTTCCGAGGCGGCCATCCCCTACACCCTGGAACAACTTCTCACCGCAGCGGCCGGCCGGCCCCGCCTGCGCGCCCTCGACCACCAAGAGCAGGCCGCCCGAAGCCGTCTGGGCCTGGAGCGCGCCGCGGCCTATCCGGACGTCACCGTCGGGCTCTTCGCCGGGCGCGAAGGGCCGGGCGACGTGCGCGAGCGGATCACGGGGCTCTCAATCTCGCTGCCGCTGCCGTTGTTCCGCCGCAATGCCGCCGGTATCGGTAGGGCCACCACCGACCTCACCCAGACCCAGATCGAGCGGCAGGCCGCCATTCGGGACACGCGCGCGACGGTCCTTGCCCTCTGGCAGCGGTTGGAGAGCCTGCGCGGTCGCGTGAAACGGCTCGAGCAGCTCGTCCTGCAGCGCCTCCAGGAAAACCAGCGCCTGTCCGCCGCCGCCTACCGCGCCGGCGAGATCAGTCTCACCCAACTCCTGCTTGCCACCCGACAAGTCCTGGATACCCGCCGCGAGGTGCTGGAAGCCACGACCGAGCTCGCCCTGACACGCGTCGAGCTGGAACAGGCGGCAGGCTGGAGCGCACGGCAATGAGACGCGCAGTGAAGCCTTCCGACCATTCGACCTGCCTGCACCCTCTCGAACAACCAAGCAGCGAAAGATCATTCATGACGAACGCATTCAATTTGCATCGAGCCGGCCTTTTCGCCCTCGGCTTGTCGGCCCTGATCCTTGCGGGCTGCGGCAAAAGCGAGCCGCCGCAGGCCACTGCCTACCAGAGCGCCGCTGGCAAAGCGGAAGACAAGCACGGGGCAAAGGATGCGCCCGCGCACGAAGGCGAGGACAAGCACGAGGAGAAGCACGACGGCGCCGATCAGCTCAAGCTCAAGCCCGAAGAGATCCAGGCTGCCGGCATCAAGGTCGAAGCCCTCGCCGAGCAGGAGGTGAGCGAGCAGGTGACGGTGACTGCCACCATTCGCCCCAACCAGGACCGCATCACCCACGTGGCGCCGCGCGTGCCCGGCCGCATCGTCAAGGTCAACGCCAATCTGGGCGATCAGGTGAAGGCCGGACAGACACTGGCCGTACTCGACAGTCTCGAAGTGGGTGAAGCGCATTCGGTCTATCTCCAGGCAGTGACCCAGCACGCGGTGGCGAAGGCGGATTTCGAACGTGCCGAGAAGCTGCATGGCGATCAGATCATCGCCCAGAAGGACCACCTACGCGCCCATGCGGAGTACGAGAAGTCGAAGGCGGCGCTCGCGGCTGCCGGAGACCGCCTGCGCATGCTGGGCGTGAATCCTGCACCTGCCGCTGACGGCAAGGCCGTGTCCACCTTTCCTCTCACGACGCCGTTTGGCGGGACCGTCATCGAGAAGCACGCCATCCTCGGTGAGCTGGCCCAGCCGGACAAGCAGCTCTTCACCGTGGCCGACCTCTCCAGACTATGGATCGAGGCCAACCTGTTCGAGAAGGACCTCGGTCGCGTGAAGGTCGGGGCGGATGCAGTGGTCACTGTCGCCGCCTACCCCGACGAAGCCTTCCGCGGCAAGCTCACCTACATTGCCGCCGTGGTGGACAAGGAGACGCGCACCGTGCAGGCCCGGGTGGAGGTCGCCAATCCGGACGGGCGGCTCAAGCCCGAGATGTTCGCCACCGCCGCGATCGGCACGAATGGCACAGGCGGCCGGGAGGCCAAGGTCAAGGCGCTGGTGTTGCCGGAAGAGGCGGTCGTGCTGATGCAGGGCCAGCCCACGGTCTTCATCGAGGAGCACGGCGGCTTCGAGCCGCGCCCCGTCGAGCTGGGCGATAAGCTGCGCGGCCGGGTCGTGGTGAAGAACGGAATCGCCCCCGGCGACAAGGTGGTGACCGCCGGCACCTACGCCCTCAAGGCGCGGGTCATGAAGTCCCAGCTCGGCGAAGGCCACGCGCACTGAGGGGGCCGACATGTTGAACCACATCGTCGATCTTTCCCTGCGCTACAAGCTTCTGGTCCTGCTGGGCCTCGCGCTCGTCGTCTTCTTCGGCGCCCGTGCCTGGCTCACCGTGCCGGTGGACGCCTTCCCGGATGTCACGCCGAACCAGGTCAACGTCTATACGGAATCGCCGGGACTCGCCGCCGAGGACGTTGAGAAACTCCTCACTGCACCCATCGAAACCGCCATGGCTGGCCTGCCGGGCGTCGAGCAGATCCGCTCCGTGTCCCTCTTCGGCCTGTCCTACGTCGGCGTCTATTTCAAGGACGACGTGGACATCTACTTCGCCCGCCGCCTGGTCGGCGAGAAGTTGCAGGAGGCGAAGGAGCGCCTGCCCCAGGGCTACGGGGAGCCGAGCCTGGGGCCCAACAGCTCGGGCCTCGGCCAGGTGTTCTGGTACACGGTGGAGTCGGCGGACAAGAAGCTCTCGGCCATGGACCTGCGCACCCTGCACGACTGGAGCGTGCGCCTCATGCTGCGCACAGCGCCGGGGGTGGACGACGTCACCACCTGGGGCGGCCAGGAGAAGCAGTATCAGGTGCTGATAGACCCGCAGAAGCTCATCAAGTACGGCCTCTCCTTCAAGACGGTAATGGAGGCGCTGGCCGCGAACAACCGGCAAGTGGGTGGGCAGTACGTCAATCTCGGCCAGGAGCAGTACTTGGTGCGGGGCCTCGGGCTGGTGGCCAACACGACCGACATCGGCAACATCGTCGTCACCGAGCGCGAGGGTGTGCCCATCCACGTGCACGAGGTGGCCGAGGTGAAGGAGGGGCCGGCCCTGCGCTTCGGCGCGGTCACCCGCGACGGCAAGGAAGTGGCGCTCGGCATCGCGCTTGCCCGCATCAACGAAAACGCCAAGAACGTGGTGGATGCGGTGAAGCAGAAGCTCGATCTGGCGCGGCAGGCGCTGCCGGCCGGCGTTTCCATCAACCCGGCCTACGACCGTACCGAGATCGTGGAGAAGGCCCTCAAGACCGCGGAGAGCGCCCTGGTGGAAGGTTCCATCCTGGTGGCGATCGTGCTCTTCCTGTTCCTGGGCGAGGTGCGCTCGGCGGTCGTGGTGATCGTCACGCTGCCGCTGTCCATGCTGATCGCCTTCCTGCTCATGCAGTACTTCGGCCTGTCGGCCAACCTCATGTCGCTCGCGGGACTCGCCATTGGCATCGGCATGATGGTGGACGGCGCCGTGGTGATGGTGGAGAACGGCTTTCGCCTCCTCTCCCACCAGGCAGGCAGGACGGTGAACCGTACCCATGTCGTCCTGGAGGCTGCGCGCGAGGTGATCAACCCCATTGCCTTCGCCATCCTGATCATCATCGTCGTCTTCCTGCCGCTGTTCTCGCTCACCGGCCTGGAAGGCAAGCTGTTCAAGCCCATGGCGCTCACCATCACCTTCGCCATGGCGGGCTCGCTGATCCTCACCCTCACCCTGGTGCCGG
>DYIB01000138.1:5741-6449 GCA_020723855.1 Uliginosibacterium gangwonense | reverse complement strand
GAGCGCCGTGTCCAGCTTGACGCGCAGCTCGGCGCCGTCCTCCAGCTCGGCGTAAATCGACTCCACCGGCCGCGCCAGGCGCCACAGCTCCAGTTGGCCGCTCACCGCCTGCAGGTAGTAGCCGGGCGAGACGCAGGCACCCAGGAGCAGGGTGGCGGTACCCAGGACGAGGGCGATCTGGTGACGGCGCTTCATGCTTCCTCCCGTGCCGCCTGGCGCGGAAACTCGCCGCTGAGCAGAAAGTGGGCGACGGCCCGTGCCACGCGGCGTGAGAACAGCATGCCGGAGTGGCTCACGCGCATCGCCACGCGCGCCTTGGCGCCGGGGATTTCCGTTTCCGCCAGGGCCACCACGCCGTCGTTGGGCAGGGGCACGTCGGGCACCACCAGGCGTCCCAGGCCGAGCCGGCGCAGGCCGGCGATCACGCCCAGGTCCGCCGCCAGCTCCCAGCGGCCGGGGCGCTGTGTCGGCCACTCGGGCAGGCTGCGACCCAGCAGGGCGCGCCCCCAGCGCCGCTGCGCCAGGCGTTCGGCGGCGTGGCAACCGGAATAGGGGCTGCCCAGGACGACCACGCGGCCCAATGCGGCCGGGTGATGGTCGGACAGGTACTTGAGCACCAGCAGGCCGCCGAGGCTGTGCCCGACGAAATGCAGGGGACGGCCGCCCACGGCGGCAACGAAACGCGCCAGCCTCTGGACGTTGGCCGAC
>DYIB01000138.1:0-5731 GCA_020723855.1 Uliginosibacterium gangwonense | reverse complement strand
GACAGCGGCTGGCGCGTGGAGGGATACGCAAACACCAGCACCTCGAAACCTTCCCGTTGCAGGAAAAACTTGAGCGGCTGGCATGCCCAGCCGCCCATCCAGAGGCCATGGACCAGGACCACGGCCGGGTGTTCGGTGCCGACGGGCATTTTTTTATGATTTACGGTGCGGGCATCGAAAGGTTGACCGCCAGGGCCGCCGCGGCCTCCTTGGGCGACACGATGCGCAGTCCGTGCAGGCGGAATTTTCGGCGCGCCAGGGCGAGCACCACGTTGGTATCTAGCACCAGGCGGCGCGGACCCGGCCCGGCGGGCGCTTCAGTCGAGCAAGTCGATGGCATGCCGGGCGAGGGCAAGACAGGCGGTGAGGCCGGGGGACTCGATGCCGAACAGATTGAGCAGGCCGGCGACGCCATGCTCGGCGGGACCCTGGATCAGGAAGTCGGCGGCGGGCGCGCCCGGGCCGGCGATCTTGGGGCGGATGCCGGCATAGGCCGGCTGCAGGGCGCCCTCGGCCAGGCGCGGCCAGTACTTGCGCACCTCGGCGTAGAAGCGCCCGGCCCGCTGTGGGTCCACCCGGTAGTCGATGTCGTCCACCCATTCCACGTCGGGCCCGAAACGCGCCTGGCCGCCCAGGTCGAGGGTCAGATGCACGCCCAGGCCGCCGGGCTCGGGCACGGGATAGATCAGGCGCGAGAAGGGCGCGCGCCCGCTCAGGCTGTAGTAGTTGCCCTTGGCCAACCAGGCGCGCGGCACATGGTGCAGCGCCAGGCCGTCCAGGGCGGCGGCCACCCGGGGCGCGTGCAGCCCGGCGGCGTTGATGACGCGCTCGGCGCGCAGGCGCATGGGCTCGGCGCCGCTCACCTCGAGCACCAGATCGCGGCCCACGACGCCGGCCAGCACCGGGCTGCGCAGGGCGAGCACGGCACCGCGGGATTGCGCCTCGCCCAGCAGGGCCAGCATCAGACCGTGGCTGTCCACGATGCCGGTGGCGGGCGACAGCAGGGCGGCGCGGCAGGCGAGCTCCGGCTCCAGGGCGCGCGCCTCGGCCGCGGTGAGCAGGCGCAAGTCCTCCACGCCATTGGTGCGCGCTTTCTCCCGGAGTTCTTCGAGGGCATCCAGTTGCGCCACGTCGGTGGCGACGATGAGCTTGCCGCAGCGCCGGTGGGCGACGCCATGGGACCGGCAGAACTCGTACAGTTCATGCCGGCCGGAAACGCACAGGCGCGCCTTGAGAGAGCCTGCCGGATAGTAGATGCCGGCGTGGATCACTTCGCTGTTGCGCGAACTGGTTTGCGTGCCGATGGCGTCGCCCGCCTCCAGGATGACGGTATCGATACCGCGCCGCGCCAGCTCGCGCGCGCAGGCCAAACCGATGACGCCCGCGCCGATGACCGCGGCGCCGACTGCTTCACTCATGGGAGGGGTTGGGGATGAACTGGCCGTGATTGTACCGCGCCCATGGCCGCTGCGGCCGGTCCTCGTCTATAGTCGCTATCGCAGGCAAGCGGAGGAAGCGGTCTTGACGGGAGACGAGTACGATCTGGTGGTGGTGGGCGGCGGCATCAATGGCGCCGGTATCGCCCGGGATGCCGCGGGGCGCGGCCTGTCCGTGCTCCTTTGCGAGAAGGACGACTTAGCACAACACACCTCTTCCGCCAGCACCAAGCTGATTCACGGCGGCCTGCGCTATCTCGAGCACTACCAGTTTTCCCTGGTGCGCAAGGCCCTGCGGGAGCGGGAGGTGCTGCTGCGCGCCGCCCCCCACATCATCCGGCCCCTGCGCTTCGTGCTGCCCCACGACCGGGGCCAGCGGCCGGCGTGGCTGATCCGCGCCGGGCTGTTTCTCTACGATCATCTGGCCAAGCGCGAACTGCTGCCCGGCTGCCAGGCCATAGACCTGCGCCGCCACGTGGCCGGCGGGCCCCTGCACCCCGGCTATGCCAAAGGCTTCGTCTATTCCGACGCCTGGGTGGACGACGCGCGCCTGGTGGTGCTGGTGGCCCGGGACGCGGCCGAGCGCGGCGCCCACATCCATCCCCGCACCGCCTGCGTCGCGGCGCGGCGCGAAGCCGGGCGCTGGCGCGTGACCCTGCGCGAGCAGGGCGGACAACCATGGACGGTGGCCGCCCGGGCCCTGGTGAATGCCGGCGGGCCCTGGGTGGCGCAAGTGCTGCAACAGGCGATCGGCCTGCCCGTCCCCCGGGAGGTGCGCCTGGTCAAGGGCAGCCACATCGTAGTGCGGCGCCTGTTCGACCACGCCTATGCCTACATCTTCCAGAACCCGGATCGACGCATCATCTTCGCCATCCCCTTCGAGGACGAGTACACCATGATCGGCACCACCGACGTGGATTACGGTGGCGATCCCCAACAGGTGGCCATCGACGAGCAAGAGACCCGCTACCTGTGCGCCATGGCGAACCGCTATTTCGCCCGCGCCATTGGCCCCGGGGACGTGGTGTGGAGCTACTCGGGCGTGCGGCCGCTGCTGGACCACGAGTCGCCCGACCCGGCCAGGATCACGCGCGACTACGCCCTGGAACTGGACAGCGCCGGCGCGCCCCTGCTGTCGGTGTTCGGTGGCAAGATCACCACCTTCCGCAAGTTGGCCGAGGAGGCCCTGGACAAGCTGCTGCCCCTGCTGGGGCATAGGCAGGCGGCATGGACCGCGGGTGCGCCCCTGCCCGGCGGCGATCTGCCTGGCGCCGACGGGGAGGCCTTCATCGCCCTGTTGCGCCAGCGCCATCCCTGGCTGCCGGAAAAGCTGGCGCGGCGCTACGGGCGCGCCTACGGCAGCCGCGCCGAGCTGCTGCTGGGCGGCGCCCGCAGCCTGGAGGACCTGGGCGCCGAGATCGTGCCCGGCCTGTACGAGGCGGAGGCGGGCTACCTGGTGGCGCAGGAGTGGGCGCGCAGCGCCGAGGACATCCTGTGGCGGCGCTCCAAGCTGGGGCTGCACCTGCCGCCGTCGGCGGCGCAGCATCTGGACGCCTGGCTGGCCGGGCAGGCGTGTCCGGCCGTTGCGCGCATAATCACACCCATCAACCCGAGAACCGCACTTAACGCAAAGGACGCGAAGCAACGCAAAGGACGCAAAGGAAAATCCTGAAGGATGGCCGACACCAAAAAGGTGAGGCTGCGGATCGGCCTTTGCGGCCTTTGCGTCTTTGCGATCTTTGCGTTGAAGGCGGTTCCAACTGCGGTTTCAAGGATGAAGGGAGGTCGGCGTGACTTTTCTCCTTGCCCTCGACCAGGGCACCACCAGCTCGCGCGCCATCGTGTTCGACCGCAGCGGTTCGATCATCGCCAGCGTGCAGGAGGAATTCCGCCAGATCTATCCCGCCTCCGGCTGGGTCGAGCACGATCCGCTGGAGATCTGGCAGTCGCAGCTGCGGGTGGCGCGCGCCGCCCTCGCCGAGGCGAAGCTCGGCGCCCACGAGATCGCCGCCCTGGGCATCACCAACCAGCGCGAGACCACCCTGGTGTGGGAGCGCGCCACGGGCCGGCCGGTGTATAACGCCATCGTGTGGCAGGACCGGCGCACCGCCGGCCTGTGCGACGAGCTGAAGGAGCGCGGCTGCGAGCCCCTGTTCCGCGCCAGGACCGGCCTGGTCCTGGATCCCTATTTCTCCGGCACCAAGCTGGCGTGGATACTGGAGAACGTGCCGGGCGCGCGCGCCCTGGCCGAGCGCGGCGAGCTGGCCTTCGGCACCGTGGACACCTGGCTGGTGTGGCAACTCACGGGCGGACGGCTGCACGTGACCGATGTCAGCAACGCCTCGCGCACCCTGCTGTTCGACATCCACCGCAATACTTGGGACGACGAACTGCTGGGCGTCCTGGGCATCCCCCGGGCCCTGATGCCCGAAGTGCTGCCCTCGAGCCGCCGCTACGGCGACACCGACCCGGAGCTGTTCGGCGCGCCGCTGCTGATCGGCGGCATCGCCGGCGACCAGCAGGCCGCCCTGTTCGGCCAGGCCTGCCACCAGCCGGGCATGGCCAAGAACACCTATGGCACCGGCTGCTTCATGCTCATGCAGACCGGGGCGGAAGCCCGTCCCTCGCGCCACGGCCTGCTCACCACGGCGGCGGCCCAGCTGGCCGGCGCGCCGCGCTACGCCCTGGAAGGCAGCGTGTTCGTCGCCGGCGCCGTGGTGCAATGGCTGCGCGACGGCCTGGGCATCATTCGCCGGTCGGAGGACGTGGAGGCGCTGGCCACCTCGGTGCCCGACAGCGGCGGCGTGGTCTTCGTGCCGGCCTTCACCGGCCTGGGCTCGCCCCACTGGGACCCCTACGCCCGCGGCGCCATGTTCGGCCTGACACGGGCCACCACCGCGGCCCACATTGCCCGGGCCGCCGTGGAATCCATCGCCTACCAGTCGGCCGGGCTGCTCGCCGCCATGCAGGCCGACGCCGGCTGCGCCCTGGCCGAGCTGCGGGTAGACGGCGGTGCCGCCGCCAACGATTTGCTGCTGCAGTTTCAGGCCGACCTGCTGGGCGTGCCGGTGGTGCGCCCGCGGGTGCTGGAGACCACCGCCCTGGGCGCCGCCTACCTGGCGGGGCTCGCCGCCGGCGTGTGGCGGGACGTGGGCGAGATCGCCGCCCAGTGGCGCGCCGAGCGGCGCTTCGAGCCGCGCATGGGGCGCGACCAGGCGGGCGCACTCATGGACAAGTGGCGGCGCGCCGTGGAGCGGGTGCAGGGCTGGGAAAGGTAGCGGGCTTGCCCGCGAGCTGGACGCTTCGGTTAAAGTAACGCCCGCCGGGAGAGGGCGTGTTTCGGCAGTTCGTTAATCCGATGAAAAGGTGAAGCAATGGAATTCAAGAAAATCGGCGTCGTGGGCGCCGGCACCATGGGCAACGGCATCACCCAGGCCTTTGCCGTCGCAGGTTATGACGTCACCATGACCGACGTGGCAGAGGCCGTGCTGCAGAAGGCGGTCGCCACCATCTCGGCCAGCCTGGACCGACTGATCAAGAAGGACAAGATGACGGCCGACGAGAAGGCGGCGGCCATGGGGCGCGTCAAGACCGCCAGCGACGTGGCGGCGCTCAAGGACTGCGACCTGATCGTCGAGGCGGCCACCGAGAACCTGGAGCTGAAGCTGAAGATCTTCCGCCAGCTGGACGGCCTGGCGCCGGCGGAGACGGTGCTCGCCAGTAACACCTCGTCCATCTCCATCACCAGGCTGGCCGCCGCGACCAGGCGCCCCGATAAGGTGATCGGCATGCATTTCTTCAACCCGGTGCCGGTGATGCATCTGATCGAGCTGATCCGCGGCCTGCAGACCTCCGACGCCACTTACGCCGCGGTGGAAGCGGTGTCCAAGAAGATCGGCAAGACGCCGGTGCAGGTGAGGAACAGCCCGGGCTTCGTGGTGAACCGCATGCTGTGCCCCATGATCAACGAGGCCATCTACGCCCTGGCCGAAGGCCTGGCCAGCGCCGAGCAGATCGACGAGGCCATGAAGCTGGGCGCCAACCATCCCATCGGCCCGCTCGCCCTGTGCGACATGATCGGCCTGGACGTGGAGCTGGCGGTGATGAACGTGCTGTTCGAGGGCTTCAAGGATCCCAAGTACCGTCCGGCGCCGCTGCTGGTGGAAATGGTCGAAGCAGGCTATCTCGGCCGCAAGACCGGCCGCGGCTTCTTCACCTACTCCTGAGTCGCGCGTCCGAAGCCCGGCGCCGCCGCGCCCGAAGCTGGGCAGCAAGCCCAATTGCACCGAAAAAAT
>DYIB01000137.1 GCA_020723855.1 Uliginosibacterium gangwonense | reverse complement strand
GGCGGGACGGCGCTTTTGCAACTGGCGACCCTAACAGCGAAGCGCCAAGGGCGCGAAGCGAAGCAACCCCCTTGCGCCATGCAGTGAAGGCGCGGCCGCGCTGGATGGCGGGGTGAGCGGCGAAGGGCGCAAGACATAACAGACCATTACCCGAACCCGAAGGGCGCGCAGCGGCAGGCCACCAAGCGAAGCCCTGCGTAGCGACTGGCCTGCTTTGGGTAATGCGCTGTTATGTTGAATCGCTGGCGATTTACCCCGTAGCCGCGCATCGTTCATCTGACTATGAAAAGTCGGCGCAGTGGTGAAGCAGGGGCGGGGCAGAAGGGACGGCGGTAGCGGGGGGAGATAGAGCCAGTGGCGTAGCCTCTGGCGTGGTGCAGGATGGCACGGCGCAGCGAAGGCGCGGGCCTTGCCCAAAGCAAGGGCCGTGACTGAGCGGTGCGGGGATGGGTGTTTTTGAGTCGGGGGCCGATATGGGGGACAATAGCGGCTTTCGTGCATTCGGTTCCAGACAATCGGCGCGGGGGTATCAAAAGAAATAGCGGGTATCTGAGCGGGTATTACGGCTGGCTTACTGGAACCATAGCCATAGAGAACAAAAGGATAGCCGCGACATGTTGCTGATGATCGATAACTACGACTCCTTCACCTACAACCTGGTGCAGTACTTCGGCGAGCTGGGCGAGGACGTGCGCGTCTTTCGCAACGACGAGATCACCCTGGAGGAAATCGCGCGCCTGGCGCCGCGGCGCATCGTCGTGTCGCCCGGCCCGTGCTCGCCGAAGGAGGCGGGTGTTTCGGTGGCCGCCATCCGCCAATTCGCCGGCCGCATTCCCATCCTGGGGGTGTGCCTGGGCCACCAGAGCATAGGGGCGGCCTATGGCGGCCGCATCGTGCACGCCCGGAGCCTCATGCACGGCAAGACATCGCCCATCCGTCACACGGGCGCCGGGGTGTTCCGCGGCCTGCCCGACGGCTTCACCGCCACGCGCTACCATTCGCTTGCCATCGAGCGCGAGACGCTGCCGGCATGCCTGGAGGTGACGGCCTGGACCGACGACGGCGAGATCATGGGCGTGCGCCACCGGGAGTACGCCGTGGAAGGGGTGCAATTCCATCCGGAGTCCATCCTCACCGAGCACGGCCATCGCCTGCTCAGAAACTTCTTGGAATAGGGGGGGGTATGAAACCGCAAGACGCCCTGGTGCGCGTCATCGAGCACCGCGAGATCTTCCACGACGAGATGCTGGATCTCATGCGTCAGATCATGAGCGGCGAGATGTCGCCCGTCCTGATCGCCGCCATCATCATCGGCCTGCGCGTCAAGAAGGAGACCATAGGCGAGATCGCCGCCGCCGCCCAGGTGATGCGCGAGCTGTCCACCAAGGTCGCGGTCAGGGACGACACGCATCTGGTGGATACCTGCGGCACGGGGGGCGATGCGGCTCACACCTTCAACATCTCCACCGCCGCCGCCTTCGTCGCCGCCGCCGCCGGCGCCAAGGTGGCCAAGCACGGCGGGCGCGCCGTGTCGTCCCAGAGCGGCAGCGCCGACGTGCTGGAAGCGCTGGGCGCCAACATCAATCTCTCGCCGGAACAGGTGGGTCGGTGCATCGACCAGGTGGGCGTGGGCTTCATGTTCGCTCCCCACCACCACAGCGCCATGAAACACGCCGCGCCGGTGCGGCGCGAACTGGGTGTGCGCACCCTGTTCAACATCCTCGGTCCGCTGACCAATCCGGCCGGCGCGCTCCGGCAGGTCATGGGCGTTTTCCATCCGGACCTGGTGGGCATCCAGGTGCGCGTGCTGCAGCGCCTGGGCAGCCGGCACGCCCTGACCGTCTTCGGCATGGAGGGACTGGACGAGATCTCCATCTCCGGCGAGACCATGGTGGGCGAGCTGAAAGACGGCAAGATCAGCGAATATACCGTCCATCCCGAGCACTTCAACATGCCGGTACATGACCCCAGGGCCCTGCGCGTGGCCAACGTCGAGGAATCCAAGGCCATGGTGCTGGCGGCCCTGGAGGGCAAGCATGGCGCCGCCCGCGACATCGTGGCCCTGAACGCCGGCGCCGGTATTTACGCCGCCGGTCTGGCCGCGAGCCTGGCCGACGGCGTCGACCGCGCCCTGGAAGTCATCCGCAGCGGCGCCGCCAGCGACCGGCTGCGGCAGTTCGTCGATCTCACCCGGAGCCTGGCCTGATCCATGGCGGACATCCTGCAGCGCATCATCCAGATCAAGCGCGGCGAGGTGGCGCAGGCGCGCCGGCGCCATTCCATGGCCGACCTGCAGGAGGGAATCGCCGCCCAGACGCCGCCCCGCGGCTTCGAACAGGCCCTGCGCCGCCGGCTCGCCGACGGACGCAGCGCGGTCATCGCCGAGATCAAGAAGGCGAGCCCGTCCAAGGGCGTGTTGCGGGCCGATTTCCGGCCGGCGGAGATCGCCCGTTCCTACGAGGCCCACGGCGCCGCCTGTTTGTCGGTGCTGACGGACGTGCAGTTCTTCCAGGGCGCGCCGGAATACCTGGTGGCGGCCCGCGCCGCCTGCGCCCTGCCGGTGCTGCGCAAGGATTTCCTGATCGACCCCTACCAGGTGTTCGAGGCGCGCGCCTTGGGCGCCGACTGCATCCTGCTGATCGTCGCGGCCCTGGACCGGACCCTGATGCAGGAACTGGAGGACGCGGCCCGCAGCCTCGCCCTGGACGTCCTGGTGGAAGTGCATGACGAGCGCGAACTGGAAGTCGCGCTGGCCCTCAAGACGCCTCTCATCGGCATCAACAACCGCAATCTCCGGACCTTCCAGACCACCCTCGCCACCACCCTCGACCTGTTGCCGCGCATTCCCGCCGACCGCCTGGTGGTGACCGAGAGCGGCATCCTGCAGCGCACCGACGTGGAGCTGATGCGCGACCGCGGCGTGCATGCCTTCCTGGTGGGGGAGGCTTTCATGCGCGCGCAAGATCCGGGCGTGGAGCTGGCACGGCTGTTCGGGTGAGGAAGAGGCTTCGGACGCAGGGGTCGGGCGGCTGCTATTCTCCGGCCTCTCCAGCCCCTTTACCTTCCCAGTCGGCAAGACGCGCGATGCGGCCGAGGGCTCTCGCCTTGCGGAAGTAGCGCTCATCGGCGGTGACCAGCAGGCCGTCCGCCATATGCAGGGCCACGGCGTGATAAAGCGTATCGAAGAGGTGATGGTTCAACTGCACCGCGAGGGTCAAGCCGGTACGATAGATTTCCGTCGACTCGCCCGTCGGAATACCCATCACGCGCAGATCGGCAAGATCCTCGGCGGCGGTGGCCGGTCGCAGGCGGGCCAGGACCGCCGCCACCTCGGCTTGCCAATGGGGCGGTTGCACGGCCGTCAGGGAGCCGTCGGCGAGCCCCGAGAGAAGCGCAACGGCCTTTTCCGTATGGGGTTCGTCCGCCGGCGACCTCAGGAACCACTTGACCGCCACGCTGGAATCGATGACGAGCCTCATTTCCGGCGCAGCGCATCACGCACGGCGAGTATCCGTTCCAGGGATACGGGCGGATTCTCCGCGCGCCGGCGCAGTATCCGCTCGGCCGCCGCGGTGCGCTGCGCCTTCGCCCTTTCCTCTTCGGCGGCCTGGCGCATCAGCTCGGCAATGATCGCGCTCTTGTTGCGGCCCTTGAAGGTGGCGTTGAACAGCTTCTTGACTTCCTCCGGCACGCTGAAATTGACGGTAGCCATGGCGATCCATTGTTGAAGAATTCAACAACAGTCTCGCCATCCGGATCGCCTTTGTCAAGGCTCCTATGCGCGGGGTTTTCCGTGAGCCGGTGTTCAGCCCGACAACAGGCCCCAAGTCGGACCGAAGCCCGACCTTCTACTGGCCGCCCTCGGGCGCGATGAGCTTGAGCCCGGGAAAATAAGTCCGGTAGCGCCGCGCATCCCGCGTCAGCAGGGCCATGCGTTCCACTACCGCGTGCGCCCCGATCAGGAAGTCGGGCAGGATCATGAATCAGCGGCCCCCTGTCCAGGTGTGCGGCCAGTGCCCGGGCCGACCACTGCGACCACACCCGGATCGGATTTGATGACGTCCAGCAGGACGTTGGAATCGATCAGGACCCGCGCCATCATTCGCCGCGGCCCTTCTGTTCCTTCGCCTTGCGCAGCACGACCTGGTCGTTCTCGATCACGAACTCCACTTCCATATGCGGCGTCAGGCCGGCGCGCCGGCGGATGTCCTGGGGGATGGTGACTTGTCCTTTGGAGGTAATGCGCATGGGTCGTCATGAGTAAGAGTGTAAGGAGATCTACCCGGTTCCCCGATTGCGGTCAAGCCCGTCCGGATGGGAGTGTCGTCATTCCTCCAGAAACCGCTTGACGCCGGCGCGCTTTGCGGCACGGAGCAGATCTTCATCCAACGTGGCCAGCGGCAGGTCCTCGCGCATTGCGAGCTCCAGGTACGAGGCGTCGTAGGAGGACAGGTTGTAGCGCCGGGCCACTTGCAGGATGCCGGCCAGCGCCTGCATCGCCGTCGCTCCATCGTTGCTGATGTCCATTCGGTTCAGCATGCCGACGAACGCCTCGCTGCGGGCCTCCGTCGTAAGCCCCTTGGATTCCGCCCGCGCGAGGACGTTGGCCACTTCCAGTCCCCATACGCCGGAAACCCGCGCTCCGGCGGTTTTCATGCTGTCGAGGACGCGGATCGCGTACTCCAGATCCGCCTCCGAACCGTCGCCGAAATACCAGCGCATCACAACCGAGTTGTCGAGCACGAAGCTCATGCACGACCTTCCTCGATCAGCCCCTTGATGTCGACGCCCTTGATCGGGTTCTTCGCCATGAAGGTCTTCATTTCCTCGACGGCCTCCGCCGCCTCGTGATGCCTTGCACTTTCGGCCGGCACCAGGTCGGCAACCGCCACACCCCGATTGGTGATGGTGTATCGCTTGCCCGCCCGCACACCCCGAAGAAGTTCCGGCAGCCTGGTTTTCGCCTCATATGCACCAATCTCGATTTTCACGACGTCCTCGGCTTTTAACGTATAAACTAGTCTATAGACCAGTCTATAGCGGATCAAGTTCTTGCATGGAAATCACGGTTTCGGCGGCAGCGCCGGAGCCGGGGTGGCTGCGGCTGTTGCAAAAAAACTACAATAACGCCCGGCTACCCGGGTAAAATCGCGCTTTTTCTTGAGTTTGTCTTCCCTTCTTTGGCAAAATCCCCGCAACTTCTCGCTTAGAGAAGCTAGGCGGGCGGGAGGTTGAGGCCCAAGCAGGCCCGGCAAACCGCCTAACTTTCAGTCAAGAGGAGATCGATTCATGCAGAAGAAACTCATCGTTGCCGCCGTCGCTGGCGCCCTGGCCGCTCCCCTGGCCATCGCCCAGTCGAACGTGACGATCTATGGCATCGCCGACGTCGGCGTGGAGTGGGGTAGCTCCGGCAATGGCACCAAGTTCCGCGTGCAGTCCGGTCAGGAGTCCGGTTCCCGTCTGGGTTTCAAAGGCTCGGAAGATCTGGGTGGCGGCCTGAAGGCCAACTTCCAGTTGGAGGCCGGTTTTTCGCTGGACAACGGTGCGTTTACCAACCATGGTCAGGGCGTACCTGCCGCCGGCACCAACGTTGGAGCAACTTATGATAGCGGTACGCTGTTCGCGCGCCAGGCCTGGGCGGGTGTCTCGGGTAGCTTCGGCGCGGTGAACATCGGCCGCATGTACACCCCGATCTTCTACGTGGCGCTCGGCGGCGACCCGGCGGGCCTGGGCACCGTGGCTACGCTGGCCAACGTGTGGGGCATCGGTTCCCGCGCCAACAATGCGGTGGAGTATGTGTCCCCCAACTGGGGCGGGTTCGGCGTGCGTGCCAACTACTCCACGGGCGAGGAGAACAACGTCAACACCGATGCCAAGAAGGAAGGTCAGCAGTGGGGTCTGAATGGCACCTGGGGCGGCGGCCCGGTCTGGGTGGGCGCCGGTTATCAGGAGATCCGCGGCGCGACGCTGCCCTCCACCACCGCCGATAAGACCAAGAACTGGCTGGTCACCGGCACCTATGACTTCGGCATGGTGAAGCTCTTTGCCGGCTGGAACGATTCCAAGACCTCGGGCAGCGCGGGCGATTCCGTCAAGTTCCGCGTGTGGGACATCGGCGCGACGGTCAAGGCCGGTCCCGGCCAGGTGGTCTTCGCCTACGGCGATCGCAAGGACAAACTGGGCGATGCCCGCGACAACCGTCTGGTCGGCGTCGGTTACGACTATCCCCTGTCCAAGCGCACCAACCTGTACGCCTTCTACGCGCGCATTTCCAACAAGGACGGCCAGACCAACGGCGTGCTGAACTCGGCCACCGTAAGCGGTTTGCTCCCCACCGCGGGCTACGATCCGAAAGCCCTCCAACTGGGCCTGCGCCACACCTTCTGATCCGGTCCTCCCGGTTGGAAGTCAAAACGGGCACCTTCGGGTGCCCGTTTTCCGTTGACGCGGACGGCGAATCCCGGCACGATTAGCTAAGTATTAGCCAGATCGAAAACCGTCATG
>DYIB01000136.1 GCA_020723855.1 Uliginosibacterium gangwonense | reverse complement strand
AGCAGGATGCCGGGCAGGACCCCGGCGATGAACAGCCGGGCGATGGAAACCTGCGCGGCGACGCCATAGACGATCATGATGATCGACGGCGGGATCAGCAGGCCCAGGGTGCCCGCCCCCGCCAGGGAACCGAGGCTGATGGGTTCGTCGTAGCCGCGGGACTTCAGTTCCGGCAGGGAAATGCGCCCGATGGTCGCCGCCGTGGCCGCCGACGAGCCGCTCACCGCGGCGAAGATGCCGCAGCCCAGGACGTTCACGTGAAGCAGGCGCCCGGGCAGGCGGCTCAACCAGGGCGCCAGGCCATGGAACATCTGCTCGGACAGCTTGGTGCGGTAGAGGATCTCGCCCATCCAGATGAACAGGGGCAGGGCGGTCAGGGTCCAGCTGGCGCTGGCGGTCCAGCTCGTGGACGCGAGTATGGAGCCGGCCGGAGCGTCGGCATAGAAGACCATGGCGAACAACCCGACCCCCAGCAGGGTGAGCGCTACCCAGACGCCCAGGAGGAGGGCGGCGAACAGCAGCGTGACGAGGACGACGGTGAGCACTATCTGATCCATGGCAGCTCTCCTACTCCGTCAGCGCGCCCTCCGCCGGCGCCTCCTCGGGCGAGCCGGCGAGCTTGGACAGCAGTCGTTCCAGGAAGGCCACCGCCAGCAGGAGCGTGCCCACGAGCATGGCCGACTGGGGTATCCACATGGGGATGGGGACCAGGCCGGTCGAGACCTCACCCAGGGTGAATGTCTCGTGTACGAACAGGGCGACCTGCCAGGAGAAGTAGGCAGCCAGCCCAAAGCCGACGGCAGTGCTGCCGACCTCGCACACCCGCCGCAGCCGGGCCGGCAGATGCTGCAGCAGCAGGACCACGCGGATGTGGTCGCCGCGGTAGAGGGCGTAAGGCAGTCCCAGGAAGCTGGCGGCCGCCATGCAATAGGCTGCGAATTCGTCAGCCGACGGGATCAGGACACCCCACATGCGCGCGACGATCTGCGCCACGACGATCACGCCGATCAGCGCCAGGAAAAAGGCGGCGGCCAGACCCGCCGCCAGGTACACCCGCGCCAGTGCCGCACGCATGTCCGCTTACTTGGCGGAGTAGGCGTCGAGGATCTGACGACCGTCCTGGCCGGCGCGCTTGAGCCACTCTTCCTTCATGGTGGCGGCGATCTTGGCGAGCTCGGCCTCGACCGCAGGCGGCGTCGGTTTGATCTGCATGCCCTTCTGTCCCAGCGTCTGGACCAATTCCTGAGACTTGGTCCGCGCCAGCTCCCAACCCTTCTTCTCCGCGCGGGCGGCGGCATCCAGCACGGCCTTGCGCGAGGCCTCCGGCAGCTTGTTGAAGGCGCGCAGGTTGACGATGACGAAGTTCTTGGGAATGAAGGCGTTGACGTCGTAATAGTACTTGGAGAAGTCCCATGCCTGGGTGTCGACCCCGGTCGCCGGCGAGGTGATCATGGCTTCGATCACGCCGGCGCTGAACGCCTGGGGCACCTCGCCCGTCGCCACCGTCGTCGGCGCCGCGCCCATGAGTTCGATCAGGCGCGCCGTGGCGGCGTTATAGGCGCGGAAGCGCACGCCCTTGAGGTCAGCCAGGGTGTTGATGGGCGACTTGGTGAAGAAGCTCTGGGGCGGCCACGGCACCGAATAGAGCACCTTGATCCCCTGCTTTTCCAGCTTGGCGGCAACCGCCGAGCGGCTGGCAGCCCACAGCTTTTCCGCCTGGTCGAAGTTGCGCGCCAGCAGCGGCACGCTATCCACCTCGAACACCGGATCCTCGTTGCCGAGAACGGACATCAGCACGTCGCCGATGGGCACCTGCCCGGTCTGGACCGCACGCTTGACCTCGGTGCGCTTGAACAGCACCGAGTTGGAGTGGACCTTGATCTCCAGCGCGCCATTGGTCGCCTTGGCCACATCCTGGGCGAACTCCCTGGCGACGACGGTGATGTAATTGCCGTCAGGCTGCTCGACGGTCATATTCCACTTGTCGGCGGCAGCCGCCGAATGGGAGGCGGCGGCGACGGCAACGGCGAGTACGAAACGCTTCAACATCGGGATGTCTCCTGGTTGTGTGGCAAATCAGATGCCGGGCCTGCCGCCGCGCTCGGCCAGCGACCAAAGGTGCTGGAACGACACGACCCGGGCCTCGGACGCATTACATTCCTGGGCGAGCTGACGCGCCCGCACGTGCACGATGTCCGGGTTCGTTCCCTCGACGATCACGATCTGATCCGTGACCGGCGCCGAGCCCGCGGCGGCCAAGGGCACGGACAAGTCGGGGTCCGGCTGGACGACATAGGCGCTGATGACGCCGTCGGTTGCCGCGGCGGCATCGAGCGCAGCGGCGGCGGGCAGGGCGTTGTTCTTGGGCATTTGGAACAGCGACAGGAAACCACCCTCGCCGCGACCGGCATGCAGCGTGATCTCGGCGACCCGGCGCAGGGTGTTCTTCATCCGGGCGAAGGTCCGCCTCGACCATTCGGTCTGGTTGGCAAAGGCGTTGCGGTAAGGCTCCGAGGTGAACACGGCGAGCGACGCGGTGCGGTACAGCGCCAGGTAGCGGGGCGAGTCTTCGATGGCGACGAAGCGACGGGCCAGTTCGAATCCCGGTATGGCCATGCGTTCGGCCATGTGCTCCCGGTCGTACCAGCGGTTGAAATCGTCTTCGAACATCGGATCGATGTCCGTCCAGATGAACAGGAGGCCTTTCGGCGCAGCCTGGGAAGCGGTGGTGTATTCGGTCATAAGCTTGCGTGCAAGCCCGGTCGGGCAACGGGTAAAGCCCCTGCAGTATCGGCGCCGGTCGCCAAGGCGTCCAACGAAAAATTGTCGGTGCCGGCGACAAGAAAAGCTTATTAACGGCCGGGAAAATACTAAAGATATATTTACAAATTGTCAAAAACTTGTTGATATAACGTCCACGAAAGATCGACATGGACGGATCATGGGCAAGATCGCCGATTCCCAGCCGCAGCGCGAGCCGAGCGCAGGGCGGCGCATAGTTTCCTCCTCGCACCTGGTCTCACCCAAGGCACCGGAGCTGTCCGAGTTCGAGTTCGGCCTGATCATCGCCGCCCATGCCTTCGAGCGCTGGATGGTGCGCTGCATGGCGGCGGCGGGCGTGAAGGACATGACGCCGGTCGATGTCTCGGTGCTGCATCACGTCCATCACCAGGACAGCGAGAAGCGGCTCGCCGACATCTGCTTCGTGCTCAACATCGAGGACACCCATGTGGTGTCCTATTCCCTGAAGAAGCTCATGGGCATGGGGCTGGTGAAAAACGCCCGGCGCGGAAAGGAAGTGTTCTTCTCGGCAACCGAAGCCGGCAAGGCGCTGTGCCTGCGCTACCGGGAGGTGCGGGAAGCCTGTTTGCTGCCCGGTTTCAGCGGTTCCAGTGAGGAGAACCAGCGCATCGGCGAAATCGCGCGCATGCTGCGCACCCTGTCCGGACGCTACGACCAGGCGGCGCGGGCGGCGTCCGCCTCGACCCATGTCTGAGGGGACGCTCCTCCGTGGCTGTCCGTTTCCTGAATGCTGGCGACTGCGCGCTCACGCTGGAGTTCGGCGACGCCATCTCGCCCGAGCTGGTGCGCGCGGTGATCGCCGCCGACCAGGCAATTGCGGCCGCCCGGGAGCGGGACGAGCTGCCCGGGGTGATCGAGGCGGTGCCCACCTTTCGCTCCCTCACTGTGCTTTACGATCCCCTGCACATCAGCCGGGCCGCCCTGGAGCCGGCGCTCGCCAGACTGCTGGCAGAACAGGGCGGCGCCAGCGCGCAAACGGGTCGCCGCTGGCGGCTGCCGGTGTGCTACGGCGGCGAGTACGGTCCTGACCTGGCGGAGGTGGCGGCGGCCAAGGGCCTGACGCCTGAGGAAGCGATCCGCCTGCACCAGGACACGGAGTTCCTGGTCTATATGCTGGGCTTCCTGCCGGGCTTTCCCTACATGGGCGACCTGCCGGAGGCGCTGATCCTGCCCCGGCGCGCCGAACCCCGGTTGCGCCTGCCCACCGGATCGGTGGCGATCGCCGGAACGCTCACCGCCATCTATCCCTGGGAGAGCCCGGGGGGCTGGCATCTCATCGGCCGCTGCCCGGTGCCCCTGTTCGACGCCCACTGGCGGGAGCCGGCGCTGCTGCGTGCTGGCGACCGGGTGCGCTTCGAGCCGGTGTCGCCCGAGCGCTTCCAGGAGTTGTCGGACGCATTGGCGGCAGGGCGGACGGCGCCTGCCGCGTTCCTGGAGCAGTCGTGAACGCCCGGCTGGAAGTCGTCGCCTCCGGCGCGCTGGCCACCATTCAGGACCTGGGCCGCCTCGGCTTGCGCCGCTCCGGCGTGCCCTGGGCCGGCGCCCTGGACCCAGCGCGGCTGCGCATCGCCAATGCCCTCGCCGGCAATGCCCAGGGGGCACCGGCGGTCGAGTTCTTCGTAACAGGTCCCACCCTGAGAGCGGTGGACGCGCCGGTGCGGCTCGCCTTCGCCGGCGACTTTCCCGTGGAACTCGAGCGCGAGGGCCGTAAGATGGTGGTGGAATCCTGGCGCAGCTTGACCCTGCAACCGGGCGAGAGCGTGCGTGCCGGGCCGCCGGCGGGCGGGCGGGTCGGCTATATCGCGGTGGCCGGGCTCGCCGTGCCGCCGGTGCTGGGCAGCGCTGCCACCTATACGCGGGCCGGCCTGGGCGGCGTGGAGGGCCGGGCGCTGGCGTCGGGCATGCGGCTCGTGGCCCAGGCGCAGGAGCCCGGCACCCGGGAGGCGATCCTGCGCCAGGCGCCGGAGCAGGATGGGGGGCCGATCCGGGTGGTGCTGGGGCCCCAGGACGACTACTTCACCGAGGAAGCGATCGCCGACTTCCTGTCCTGCGAATTCCGGGTCTCGCCCCAGGCCGACCGCATGGGCATCCGGCTGGAAGGACCGACGCTGCGCCACCGGGCCGACAAGGGCGCCGAGATCATTTCCGACGCCACCGTGCCGGGCTCGATCCAGGTGCCCGGCAACGGCCAGCCCATCGTGCTGCTGGCCGATGCCCAGACCGCCGGCGGCTATCCCAAGATCGCCACCGTGGCCTCGGCCGACCTGCCGCGCCTGGCGGTGGCGAGCGTGGGGGCAGCCGTGCGCTTCCGCGCCATCACCGTGGCCGAGGCGGAAACCCTGGCGCGGCAACGGGAAGAAGCGCTGGGGCATCTGCTCCAGCAGATCGTCCCGATGACCCTGGTGGACGGCGTCGACCTGGAAGCGATCTATCAGGGCAATCTGGTGAGCGGCGTGGTGGACGCCTTGGCGCCGGAACACATCTTCAACGCGCTGGAGTGAAGGAAACCATGGACATCAATCTCAACGCCGACCTGGGGGAAAGCTTCGGCGCCTGGCGCATGGGCAATGACGACGCCATGCTGCGCATCGTGCAGTCGGCCAACGTGGCCTGCGGCTTCCATGCCGGCGACCCCCTGGTGATGAGCGAGACGGTGCGGCTGGCCCGGGAGGCCGGGGTGGACATCGGCGCCCATCCGTCCTTCCCCGATCTGCAGGGCTTCGGCAGGCGGCCCATGCGTTTGTCCTCCAAGGAGCTGGAGGCGGTGGTGATCTACCAGGCGGGAGCGCTGGCGGCCATCGCCCGCGCCCAGGGCGCGCGCTTGAGCCACGTCAAACCCCACGGGGCGATGCACAACATGGCCTGCGAGGACGCGGACATGGCCCGGTCCATCGCCCGCGCCGTGAAGGCCTTCGACCCGAGCCTGATCCTGCTGGCCCCGCCCCTGTCGGAGCTCGCCCGGGCGGGCCAGGAGGCGGGGCTGCGGGTGGCTCTGGAAGTCTTCGCCGATCGCGCCTACACCGACGCCGGCACCCTGGTGCCCCGCAGCCAGCCGGGTGCCGTGCTGGACAGCGCCGAGGCGTGCCTGGCCCACGTGCTGCGCATGATCGAGAGGCGCGGCATCGTCTCGGTCCATGGCAAGTTCCTGCCCACGCCCTTTCACAGCATTTGCGTGCACGGGGACAACGAGCACGCGGTGGCCACGGCGCAAGCGCTGCGCCAGGCCCTGCTCGCCGCGGGTCATCGGCTCCTGCCACTAGGGCAACTGGTCTAGGGCCGCCTTCACCGCCGCCACGCGCGCTTCGTGCACGCGCTGGGGGATGTGCGCCGGATCCCTGGCGGCGATGGCGCCGGCATCGACCGACTGCATCGCCGCCAGCGCGGTCATGAGGATGCCCGCCTGGGGATAGGGCCGCTCCCCGTAGCCGGTGCGGCCGCGGTAGTCGCATTCGCAGGCGGCCAGCAGTTGGGCGAAGCGCTCCGGGCGGCGCAGCCCGTCCACGCGCTCGATGAGCTTGACCAGGGTGGCGGGGCGCAGCTCCCCGGCGCGGTGGATATCGCCGTGCTCGCGCGCCGCCAGGATGGCCAGGTCGCGGCATTCGGCGGGCACCTTGAGGCGCTCACATACGGCCTGCACCAGGGGCACGCCCTTGGCTTCATGATCGTAGTGGTGGGGCCAGTCCTCGGGCGGCGTCACACCCTTGCCCAGGTCGTGCATGAGACAGGCGAAGCGCACCGGCAGCGGCTCGCCGCGGCCCGCGCAATAATCGAGCACCAGGAGCTGATGCACGCCGGTATCCACCTCGGGATGGTGTCGGGGCGGCTGGGGCACGTCGA
>DYIB01000135.1 GCA_020723855.1 Uliginosibacterium gangwonense | reverse complement strand
TCCGTCCTGTGCCTATGCCCGGATATGAGGCTTTATCAATGTAGTTTTTAGTAACGCACCAGAGAGAAAAAAGGTTGTCATGTGGTTAAGTAATTCTCAATAAAGATCCTCATACCCTTGCACGAGACCATAGACCCGTTGGCCAGCAGTTCGACCAGACTGTGTTCGACCCGCTGCGGATCGCGGGGATCGGGCAAGACCGCTGCCACCCGAGCCAGCAAACCCATGTGCTCGTCCGCTTTGCAGATCAGCAGCAGTCCCGCGTCCGAAGTGACGTCCCCACCATCAAATCCAACCTCGATCCGACGGCGTCCAACACCCACAAACAGCTCTCTTTGAACGGTACAATCTGGCATCGGCAGGGTCTCCGCAGAATTGGCTTCGACACCCAGATTCTATGCGGCTTCGCTCGGCCCTACCGACCCAACGTCATGAAATATCCGGGTTAGCACGCGGATCTCCGGCGCGCCGGCCAGCTTGCCCTGCAGCGCGCCCAGGGCTTCGGTGGTGTGGGGAGCGGCCATGTGGGTATCGAAGGCCGCGGCGTCGCGCCACGCTTCAATGGTATTCATGCGGGCCGGGTTGGCACTGTCGCAGAACAACTCGTAGCTCAGGCATCCCGCCTCGCGCCGCGTGGCTTCCACCAGCCGGAGCAGGATGCTCTTGACCTCTTCGGCGTGCTGGGGCTGGGCTTGCGCCAGGGCAATGACGTACAGGCCTTGCTGATCCATGATGGGTCTCCTGTTTGGGTAGAGAGGTTGGGATCGCATGCGCAGCGCCCTTGATACGTCATCGCTGCCGGTGTGATGGATGATGACGAAGTTGAGGCGCCGGGCGTCGAAGTTCGGCGACGGCGTCCATAGCGTCGGCACGCCTGCACGCTCGGGCAGCGGTGCGCAAGCGGCAAGCAGGATCGGCAGCACGCACAATGCCCCGTTGATCAGCCTCATTGTGGGTTCCAGCTGCGCGCCCTGTCGGCGTCGCTCACCCCTGCAGCGCCAGCACCACCCGCTTGACCGTGGGATCCTCCGCGCTCTGGCTCACCACGAAGCCCAGGCCGGTCACCAGGCGCAGCATGCGCTCGTTGTTGGCCAGCACGTGACCCACCATGTACTTCAGTCCCTTGGCGCGGGCGCATTCGATGAGGGCGCCCATGAGCTTGCGCGCCACGCCCCGGTGCTGCCAGGCATCGGCCACGACCAGGGCGAACTCGCAGGATTCGCCGTCGGGGTTGGTGGCGTAGCGGCACACGCCCAGCTCGACCTCCTTGCCCTCCTGGCGCGTCACGGCCACGAAGGCCATCTCCCGGTCGTAGTCGATCTGGGTCAGGCGCGCCAGCATGGTCTGGGTCAGCTCGCGGATGGTGTTCATGAAGCGGAAATACTTGCTCTCGGGCGACAGCTGCTTGACGAATTCCTGCTCCATCTGCGCATCCTCCGGGCGGATGGGACGGATCAGCACGTCGGTGCCGTCGGGCAGTTGCCATTGCATCGCCAGGTGCGTGGGATAGGGATGGATGGCCATGTGGCCGTAGCGCTCCTGGGCCGGCGGCACGTTCTCCACGACGATGCGCGCATCCACCGCCACCACGCCGTGCTCGTCCACGATCAGCGGGTTGATGTCCATCTCCCGCAGCCAGGGCAGCTCGCACACCATCTCCGAGATGCGCAGCAGCACGTTCTCCAGCGCTTCCATGTCGATGGGCGGCATCTGGCGGAATTCGCCCAGCAGCCGGGACACGCGCGTGGAGCGGATCATGTCGCGCACCAGGAAGGGATTGAGGGGCGGCAGGGCCACGGCCCGGTCCATGTGCACCTCCACCGCGGCGCCGCCGGCGCCGAAGGTGATGGTGGGGCCGAACACCGCGTCACGCGTCACACCGATCATCAGCTCGCGGCCGTTGGGCTTCACCACCATGGGCTCGATGGCGACCCCGTTGAGCTGGGCATCGGGACGGTTCTTGCGCACGTCATCGAAGATCTCCTGGTAGGCCGAACGCACCGATTGCAGGTTGGCGAGGTTCAGGCGCACGCCGCCCGAGTCGGTCTTGTGGGTGATGTCGGGCGAGTCGATCTTCATCGCCACCGGCAGGCCCATTTCCTCCGCCAGCACCATGGCCTCGGTGGCCGAGCGGGCGATGACCGTCTGGGCGATGGGGATGTGGAAGGCCGCCAGCAGCGCCTTGGACTCCATCTCGTTGAGCACCTTGCGCCGCTCCGCCAGGGCCGTCTCGATCACCAGGCGCGCGCTCTCGATGTGCGGCGGCGTGCGATGGGTGAGGGAGGCGGGCGTCTGCATCAGCAACTGCTGGTTGCGGTAGTAGGCGGAGATCTGGGAGAACATCTCCACCGCCGGTTCCGGCGTGCGGAAGGTGGGGATGCCCGCATCCTCGAACAGGCGGCGCGCTTCCGCCACCTGGTCTTCGCCCATCCAGCAGGTGACCAGCGGCTTGTTGTCCGAGGTCTTGGCCAGGTCGATGACCGTGCGGGCCGCCTCCAGCGGCTTGGTCATGGCCTGGGGCGTGAGGATGGTGAGCACGCCGTCCACGCCGTCATCCGCCATGCAGGCTGACAGCGCCGCCCGGTAGCGCTCCGGGTCGGCGTCGCCGATGATGTCCAGGGGATTGCCGCGCGACCAACTGGGCGGCAGCACCTGGTTCAGTTGCTGCAGGGTCTTCTCCGACAGGGTGGCGAGCGGGATGCCCAGGTCCGCGGCCCGGTCGGCGGCGATGACGCCAGGGCCGCCGCCGTTGGTGATGACCGCCAGGCGGTTGCCGCGCGGGCGGAAATGGGAGAACAGGGCGCGCGCCGCGGCGAACATCTGGCCCACGCTGGACAGGCGCACCACGCCGGCGCGGCGCAGCGCCGCGTCGAACACATCGTCGGCGCCCACCAGGGAGCCGGTATGGGACAGGGCGGCCTTGGACGCCACTTCGTGGCGCCCCACCTTGATCAGCAGCACCGGCTTGATGCGGGCGGCGGCGCGCAGGGCGCTCATGAAGCTGCGCGCGTGGCGGATGCCTTCCACGTACAGGAAGATGTTCTCGGTCCTGGGGTCGGCCACCAGGTAGTCGAGGATCTCGCCGAAGTCCACGTCCGTGGAGCCGCCCAGGGAGATGACGCTGGAGAAGCCCACGTTGTTGGGCCGCGCCCAGTCGAGGACGGCCGTGCACAGGGCGCCCGACTGGGATACCAGGCCGATGGAGCCGGGAATGGCCGTGCCGCGGGCGAAGGTGGCGTTCAGCCCGATATCGGGCCGCATGATGCCGAGGCAGTTGGGGCCCAGCAGGCGGACGCGGTGGCGGCGCGCGTTCTCCACCAGGGCGCGCTCCAGGGCGGCGCCCCGCGCGCCCGTTTCGCTGAAGCCGGCGGAGACGACGACGGCGGCCTTGACGCCGGCCTTGCCGCAGCCCTCCATCACCGCGGGGACGATTTCCGCCTTGGTGGCGATGACCGCGAGGTCCAGCCGCTGGGGGATATCCTCCACGGAGGCGTAGGAAGGAATGCCGAAGATACGGTCGTGGTTGGGGTTGACCGCGAACAGCCGGCCCGTGAAGCCGGCGTCCAGCATGTTGCGCACCAGGACGGCGCCGACGGAGTCGGCGCGCTCACTGGCGCCGACGACGGCGACCGACTTGGGCTCGAACAGGGGCGTGAGGTAGTGTTGTTCTTGCATGGGAACCTGCCGGGGCGGCACCGGCTCGTGCCGGCCCGCCGGATCTCCCCTATGGCGGGGTGGGTGATTGGATCGGGTCGTGGAAGACATGATGTCACTTGCGGCACATTGTATGCCTGTATGCCTGGCGGTGACGAGTGAGACCCGGCCCTAATCCGCCAGTCTGGTGGGAATCCACACTTCCGCGTGCAGGGTGCGGTGTACCGGGCATTTGTCGGCGATCTCGAGCAGCTTGTTGCGCTGCGCCTCGTCCAGGTCGCCCTCCAGGCTGATGATCCTCTCTATCCTGTCGACGCGCCCCTCGCGCGTCTCGCACTGCTCGCAGTCGGCGGCGTGCACCTTGTCGTGCTTCAGGCTCACCGACACGTGCCGCAGCGGCAGGCCTTTCATGTCCGCGTACATGCGCAAGGTCATGGCGGTGCAGGCGCCCAGGGCTGCCGTCAGCAGGTCGTAGGGGCTAGGGCCGGCATCGGCACCGCCCGCCGCGGCAGGCTCGTCGGCAATCAGGCGGTGGCCGCCGGCGTCGATGCGCTGGCGCAATTTGCCGCCTTCCGACCATTCCACCACCACGCCGGCGCCCGGCGGGTGGCTGCCGGCCAGATAGCGCTGCGCCCAGGCGACGATCATGTCGCCCGCATGCAGGGCGCCAACATCGCGCGACAGCACGTGATCGGCTCCGTCCAGGGACAGGAAGCTCTTGGGATGTTTGGCGGCGGTGAAAATCTGCGCCGCGTTGGCGATGTCGACCGTGTTGTCGAAGGGTGCGTGCAGGATGAGCAGGGGACGGCCCAGGCGCTCGACGCGGTCGTGCAGCCCGTTCCAGCCCAGGCGCGGCAGCAGATCGCCGCCCAGGGCGATACTGCGTCCGGCGACGGCGTAGCGGTCGGGTGCCAGAGTTGCCCGGCGCGTAAATCCCTCGACGCCCCGGGGCGTATTGATGAGGGTGACGGCCGCCGCGCGCTGCACCGCGTCGTGGGCCGCCAGCAGCAGCGTGCCGCCCAGGCCGTGGCCCACAGCGAGCTGGGGCAGGCCGAAGCGCTCGTGGGCGAAGGCCGAGGCGGCAGCCATGGCTTCAGGCGGCAGCACCCGAAGCTCGTCGGCCAGCCCGGAGGGAACAGCGGCGTCCAGCAGCAGGACCGCCAGCCCGACATCCACGAAGCGTCCGGCGAGCAGATGCGCCCGGTCCGCGGGCAGCAGATGGACCAGCAGGACGCAGGCAACCGCCCGGCCCGGCGGCAGAAGCAGGGTGGCGGAAAATTCCTTCGACTCCCCGTAGGAAATGACGACGTCCTGGCTGGCCATTGCTGTCTCCCAAGAGAGGATCACGCCTGACGCATGATAATTCAGAGGCGGCCGCAAGAGGGGCGGGTGAAGCTAAAATCGCTTCCATGGATCCTTCCCATCCACATCTCACCGACCCCTCTCCGTGGGTCAAGCGCTTCGCCGTGCTGGTTCCGCGCGGCGGCGGCGTGCTGGACGTGGCCTGCGGCGGCGGCCGGCATGCGCGCCATTTCGCCGCCCGGGGTCACCCGGTGGAGGCGGTGGACCGGGACGCGGAGGCCCTGGCCGGCCTGGCTGGCGCGCCCCACATCGTCACCCGCTGCGCCGACCTGGAGGGCGGGCCCTGGCCATACGCCGGCCGCCGCTTCGCCGGCATCGTCGTCGCCAACTACCTGCATCGCCCCTTGCTGCCCCTGCTCGCCGCCGCCCTTGAGCCTGGGGGTGTGCTCATTTATGAGACCTTCATGCTGGGGAACGAGAAGTTCGGCCGACCGGCGAACCCCGATTTTCTCCTCAAGCCGGGCGAACTGCTCGAGTTCTGCCGCGGCCGGCTGCACGTGGTGGCCTTCGAGCAGGGGGAAGTGAGCAGCCCCAAGCCGGCGCTGGTGCAGCGCCTGTGCGCCGTCAACGGTCCCGGCTCGCTGCTCCCATGACTTGTCGCCCGCCGGCGCGCTTCATGCTTCATTCCTCCCTTTCGGCATTTCGATTAGCCGAGCCGCGGCTACGCCCCCCTGTTCAAGCAGATGTGAGGCTTTCCTGGGCGGCCAGGATATCGCGGGCGAGCCTGTCTATGCCGGCAGGCGACAGATCGTCGGTGGCGAAGCGGGGCGCGTCCGGGTAGCGCGCGTAATTCTTCCCCTGGGAGCGATGGTAGAGGGGGTCGTAATGACGCTCCAGCAATTCCGCCACTAGTGTCTCCCAGTCGCCCGCGTCGATGAGGCCGTGCCAGCGCGCCAGGGTGTCGTTACCCTGCAGCTCGCGCAGGTATTCCAGCTTCGCCTTCAGGCGTTGCGGATCGGCCACGAAGTAGTCGTAGTCGGTCAGGAGGAAACGCCGCCGCGCCGCCAAAGTGGCCTCGATGCGCACGCAGGGGCTGGCGCGCAGGCTTTCGATCAGGGCGTCCGGCAGATGCAGGCTGCCGATCTTGCGGCTCTCCGCTTCGGCGAAAACGGGGCGTGCGGGGTCGAGCCGGCGCAGTGCCAGCCGCAGCCGGCTCTCGAACATTTTCTGGGACGGCTGGGGTGCGTCGGGCAGGTCGCCCAGCACCGAACCCTTGTGGGCCGCCAGTCCCTCCAGGTCCAGCACTTGGGCGCCATGGGCGGCCAGGGCCGCCAGCAGGCGGCTTTTGCCGCTGCCCGTGGCACCGCTGACGACGCGATAGCCGAAGCGCCGCGGCAGCTCGGCCAGGTCCGCCACCACCTGGCGCCGGTAGGTCTTGTAGCCGCCTTCCAACTGGCAGGCGTGCCAGCCGATCTGGCGCAGCACGTGGGCCATGGCGCCGCTGCGCTGGCCGCCGCGCCAGCAATAGACGAGCGGCTTCCAGCCGCGCGGCCGGTCGAGGAAGAAGTTCTCCACATGGCGCGCGATGTTGCGCGCCACCAGAACCGCACCGATCTTGCGCGCCTCGAAGGGGGACACCTGCTTGTACAGGGTGCCGACCCGCGCGCGCTCCTCGTTGTCCAGCACCGGA
>DYIB01000134.1 GCA_020723855.1 Uliginosibacterium gangwonense | reverse complement strand
CCATGGCCATCGCCGCCAGCCTGCGCTTCCCGCCGCAAAGCCAGGCGGAACGGCACGGCGGCGGCCGCTCCTTAAGCGAGATCGCGCGCCAGCCTGTCTTCGTCGTCTCCGCACTGTCGGCGGCCGTCGGCTACGGCGTCATGAATCTCCTCATGAACGCCACGCCGCTGGCGATGGACTTCTGCGGCCTCGGCTTCGGCGACACCGCCTTCGTCCTGCAGTGGCACGTCATCGGCATGTTCGCGCCGTCCTTCTTCACCGGCCACCTCATCGCCCGCGTCGGCGTGCTCAACGTGCTGCTGGTCGGCGCCGCGCTCATGTTCGCCTGCGTGGCCATCGCCATGAGCGGCGTGTCGCTGATGCATTTCTGGTGGGCGCTCACGCTGCTGGGCGTGGGCTGGAACTTCCTCTACATCGGCGGCACCACCCTGCTCACCGAGGCCTACCGGCCGGAGGAGCGGGCCAAGACCCAGGGCTTCAACGATTTCCTGGTATTCACGGCCATGACGGTGTCCTCGCTCATCTCGGGCATGGTGGTCACCGGCCCGGGCTGGACGGCCCTGAACCGGCTCGCCCTGCCTTTCCTGGCGCTCACCGCGCTGGCCACGGCCCTGCTGTGGCTCAAGCGGCGCGCCGTGCCGGCCGCCCCGTAACGCCGGGCCGCGGCATCCCGAATCATTCCTGATCCAGCCTGAAGCGAATGGGCACCTGGACCCGGGCCGCGATCGCTTCGGCACCGCGGCGGGCCGGCACGAAGCGCCAGGTGGTGACGGTTTCCATGGCCGCCTCGTCGAGAACGGCGTGGCCGGAGGAACGCGCCAGCCTCAGCTCCTGCGGCTTGCCATCGACACCGACCAGCACCTCGATGCGCACCTCTCCCTCCAGGCCCATGCGCACCGCGGCGCGCGGATACCTGGGTTTGGGATTGTGCAGGTAGGCGGCGTCGAAAGCCGGCGGCACCAGGGGCGCATCCGACGCCGCTAGTGCCGGGGCCGACGTCGCGGTATGGGCCGCCGCCCGCGCCTCGGTAGGCGTGGCGGGCGTGAGCACCGGTGCGGACGGTGCCGGCGAGGGCGCAGCCTCGCCGGGCTGCAGCAGCGGCGCCGCCTGCCTGTCCTGCACCAGTTTCGCTGCCGGCGGCGGCGCCGAGCGGGCGCGCTGGCGTGCCGGGGGCAGCGCCGGTGGCGCCGGCGGCGGCGCGGGGACTGCGGCAGCGGGGGGCGCCAGGGTCGCCACGAGTGGCGCCACGACAGTTTCCCGCTTCAGCGCCGGCGGCGGCACCAACCATAACAGTGCGGCGTGGACCGCCAGGGACAGAGTGACGCCCAGCCGCAAGGCACGGCCGCCGGATGCCCTGCCCCGGGACGGTGCCGCGACGAGCGTGAGTATGGGGCGCGCCTCAAGCTGCGCGCGGTACTCGTCCAGACTGAAGACCGCCGCCCTGCGCATGATCAGCGAATCTCCTGCAAAAGTCCGACGCCGTTCCGCTAGAAATTCGCGATCAGCGTCAGGCGGTAGGATCTCGGCTCCACGGGATGAAAGTGAATGTCGCTCACCCCTTGCGCCGGCTCGCCCGGCAAGCGGGAGGCATAAAAGTAAGCGATCTGGTCGTCCCGGGAGTTCAACAGATTGTGGATGTCCAACGCCACCCGGAGGTTTTTGTCGATCCTGTATCCCACCCGGGCTTCCACCAGCGTGGTGGATTTAGAACGTACGCTGTTGTCCTCGATCAAGGCCCGCGGACCGAAATAACGCAACCGCAGCGCGCCGAAATAAGGGCCCAGGTGATCCACCGACAGGCCGATCGACGCAACCCCCTCCACCGCCCCGGGGATGCGATCTCCCGCAGGATCGGCGTTTCTGAACCTCGCCCGCGCGTAGGCGAAGTCCGCATCGACGGTCAGCCACGAGGTAGGCGCGTAGTAGTTGGCGAACTCGAAGCCGACGCGGCGGCTGGGACGGCCCGCCTCGGTGGTTCCGGCATCGCCGACAAAGACCAGCTCGGAGTCAACGTCCAGCAGGAAAACGGCCAGAGAGCTCTGCAAACCCGGCACGATCGCGCTGCGCAGGCCGACCTCGGCCCCCTGGGCGCGCACCAGCAGCGGCGCCTTGTCCTGGGGCAGGTTGGCGTTTGGGCCGTTCCCCGGGGTGACGGTGATCGTGGCGCCGCGCGCGTCGTTGCTGTGGAATCCACCCCCCAGATTGACATAGTACTCGGTCTTCGCCCAGGGACCGAAAACCAGGCTCAATTGCGGGTTGGCGATGCTGGCGCTCACCTCGCCCGAGTTGGCCGGATTGTCGGACTCGACCTTGGCGCGATAAAAATCGCCGCGTACACCTGCCACGGTGCGGAATTTCTCCAGCCATTGAGTGCGGTTCTGGAAATACACGCCGAGGCTGCCCTCGGTGACGTGATCTTGACGGACGGTGGAGAGCGTCTCCCGCTGGCGAGTCTTGAACAATCCGTTGAAGATGTTGTCATTGCGCACCTGCAGCCCGATGGTGTTTTCCACCTCCCGTCCGTTCCATTTGCCAAGCCAGGTGTGGCTCGCGTTCATTCCCCAGAAAACGCGGCTGTCGGGCTGCATGAATTGATCGCCGTTTACGGGGTCGTCGAGAAAATAAGTGAAATTCGAAAATAGACCGAGTTTGCTCCTGACCAGATACGCATTGGCCTGGGTCACCGAATTGCCGGCGGTGCGCTTCCAGGCCCCGGACAGGCTATAGCGGGAAGCCTCGCCCCCATCGGTGGGGTCCAGCGCGTCGAAGCGCCCGATCAGGCCGGCGTCCACGGCGCGCTTCGGCACCTGGTCGGTGGCGTTCCAGGTACCACGGTAGGCCATGGCGGTCAGGTTAAAACCGTTCAGTGCCGTGCCCTGGCTGTAGCGCAACACGGCGTTGACTTTCTTGTAATCGTCCGGCTGCGTCCAGGGGCCGTCGTACTGGAACAGCTCCAGCGCGTACAGCAGGCGGCCTTGCCCCCATTGGGGGGAATCGGCTACGAGCAGACGACCATAGCCGCCGCTGCCCCCTCCCAAGGACGCCACCCCCTGGGGCAGGGCATCGACGTAGCGGACATGCACCGCGCCGGCGGCTGCGAAATCCCCTTCCTCCGCGTAGTAGGGCCCTTTCTTGTATTGGAGGCTGCTCACCAGCTCCGGAATCATGAAATTGAGATCCGACCATCCCTGGCCATGGGCATGGGAGCGCAGATTGACCGGCATGCCGTCCACGAAAATCGCAAGATCGGTGCCGTGGTCCAGGTTGAAGCCGCGCAGAAAGTACTGGTTCGCCTTGCCCTCCCCGCTGTGTTGCGTCAGGATCAGCCCGGGGGCTTCCTCCAGCACCTCTCCCACTCGATACACCGGGTGGGCTTCCAGTCGAGCCCGGTTCACCGTTCCCACGTTCGCAGAATCGGCGCTGCCCACCAGGCCGTCGCGACCGTCTCTGACTTCGACCACCTCCAGGGTCGGTATGCCACCGGCGCGGGCGGCGGGGATGGCCAGCCCCAGCACCAGCCAGGCGACGGCATGCGTAAGATGTTTTTTCATTTTTTCATACCTCGTGCCAAAAAAAGTCATGCGCCGAACGGGGCCGGCTTGCGGCTCCCCGCGCCAAGCGCAGGGCTAGCAGGAAACTCGAGGCGACGGCGAAGATCACACCGATGCCGAACGCGAGTTCCTTGCCCTCGCTCCAGCCGTCCACCGCCGGTGAGAAGTACTTGAGAGCGCCGAACAGGGCCACCAGCAGGGACAGGCTGGCGACCACCAGCCCCATGATGCGCGAGGCGACCAGGGCGAGCTGGTCGGTGCGGCGGATCAGGCGCGAGATCCACAGGCCGTTGACGCCATCCATGGTCATCATGCCCAGCATGAACAGCAGGCCCAGGATCAGGGAATGGCCCCAGCCGCCGAACCGGGTGCCGGTCAGGGCGAACAGGGCGGCCTGGCTCATGGTGTCGAAGGACAGCGCGAAGAAGGCGCCCACCAGGGCGATCAGCAGGGGATGGCTGTTGTGCTGCAGGCGGCGGAACAGCCGGCCCTTGACGCCCACCGGCCGCACCACTTCGTCGGGGCGCGCCGTCAGCACTGCCGTCAGGTTCATGGCACCGAGCAGGGTGAGGAAGCCGATGGAGATCCATGCGCCCACGTCTTCCATCCAGCCGGGTACCTGCCAGGTGCGCGCCAGGCTGCCGACGACCAGGGCGATGGCCACCACCACGGTGCCGTGCCCGAGGGAGAACAGGAAGCCGCACCAGCGCGCCAGCCTCGGGTTGTCGCGGGCGTTATAGCGCGTCAGGCCGTCGATGGTGGCCAGGTGGTCGGCGTCCACGCCGTGCTTCAGTCCCAGGGCAAAGACCAGCAGCATCAGCGCGGGCCAATCGGTAGGCAAGGGCTCCATGACCGTTCTCGTCGTATGAAGATTTTCAGAATGTTCCTAACAGAAAGTGTGCCAAGACCGCAAGGCTTTGTCGTACATGGAGTTGTATGCGCCGCAGCGGAAAGGCTCTTACCGCCCGGACGCCGCTGGCGGCAGCGTTGCGCCCGCCGCCAGCAGGCCCTGCTGCTCGATGAAGGCGATGATCTCGGGCAGCCCCTGGCCGGTCCTCAAGTTGCTGAACACGAAGGGCCGCTCGCCGCGCATCCGGCGCGCGTCCCGGTCCATGACCTCCAGGGAGGCGCCCACCAGGGGCGCCAGGTCGATCTTGTTGATCACCAGCAGGTCGGACTTGGTGATGCCCGGCCCGCCCTTGCGCGGGATCTTGTCCCCCGCCGCCACGTCGATGACATAGATGGTCAGGTCCGACAGCTCCGGGCTGAAGGTGGCGGCCAGGTTGTCGCCGCCGCTTTCGATCAGGATCAGCTCCAGCCTGGGGAAGCGGGCCTCCAGGCGGGCCACTGCCTCCAGGTTGATGGAGGCGTCCTCGCGGATGGCGGTGTGCGGGCAGCCGCCGGTCTCGACGCCGATGATGCGCGAAGGATCCAGGGCTTCGTGGCGCACCAGGAACTGGGCGTCCTCGGCGGTGTAGATGTCGTTGGTGACCACCGCCAGGTTGTAGCGGTCGCGCAGCGCCCGGCACAGGGCCAGGGTCAGGGCGGTCTTGCCGGAGCCGACCGGGCCGCCGATGCCGACGCGCAGGGGGCGCTGGGTGTCAGTCATGTGTTCGTCTCCTTGGTTACGACCGGAACAGCCGCGAATACTGGGTCTCATGGCGGCAACTGGCGATGGCGAAGCCCGGCGCCAGGTTGCTCCAGGCCCGGGGCTCCAGCGCCAGGGCTCGGCGGGCGATGGGCGGCACTCGCTCCCCGAGGACATACAGCATGCGCTGGCCGGCGCTCTGGCCGAGAGGCACGGCCTTGAGGGCCGCCATGGTCTGGTTCTCCGCCCAGGCCCACAGATAGGCGGTCACCGCCTCCTCGGCCGGGATGCCCCAGGCGGCGGCCGCCGCGCTCCAGGCGGCAGGGAAGCTGGGTTCGGACAGCCGCGCCAGCGCTGCGCGCACCTCCTGCGGGCAGTCGGGCAGGTCGCCCAGCAGGCGCACCATGGAATATCCCATCTGCACCGTTTCCGCCCGCAGCTCGGCGCTCTCGCGGCTGGCGAGATAGGTGTCGTTCGCCTCGGCCAGCGCGGCAGAATCGCGCCCGGCCCACGCCCCCATCAGCCGGGCCAGCAAGGGCGCCTCGAAGCGCCCGAGATTGAATTCCAGGAGCGAGCCGATCCAGCCCAGGGCCGTCACTTCGTCCACCACGATGCCCTCCTCCACCGCCCACTCCAGCCCCTGGGAGTAGCTGAAGGCGCCCACCGGCAGCGCCGGGCTGGCCAGCGCGAGCAGGCGCGGCAGGAACGACGTCGTCATGGTGTGCCCCCGGCGCTACGCGCCAACCCCCCCAAGGGGGTATGAGCCTGTCTTGAGGCGGCTCGGCGACAGGCTCATGGCCTTGGCCGATACTCGTGGATGCGGGCGTGGCCGTGCTCCACGCCGTCGCCGTGATGGTGATGGCCGTAGGCGCCCTGCTCCGGGTCGAAGGGCGCGACCACCTCCGTGACCTGGCAGCCCAGGCCGGCCAGCATGGCCTGCAGCACGTGATCGGGTGCCAGACGCAGGCAGCCCTCGCCCACCTGCACCGCCACGTGGCGGTTGCCCAGGTGATAGGCGGCGCGGGCGAGCTGGGTGGCGTCGGCGGCGCGCACTTCCAGCAGCGGTTCTTCCGCGGCGACCACTTCCACCACCCGCCCGTCCTCGCCCAGCAGCTTGTCGCCCTGCCGCAGCACGGAGCCGGGCGGCAGCACGTAGCCCAGCTCCTCGCCGCTCGCGAGAAGCGTGCGCAGCCGGCTCTTGCGGCGCGACTCGAAGGGCAGCACCAGGGTTTCGGTGGCGGCGGCGGACGGGTCGGCGCGTCGGTGGCAGAGCATCATGGTCAGAACAGGAAGTAACGCTGGCTCATGGGCAGCACCTGGGCCGGCTCGCACACCAGCAGCTCGCCGTCGGCGCGCACCGCATAGGTTTCCGGGTCTACCTCGATGCGGGGCGTGGCGCCGTTGTGCACCATGTGGCGCTTGCCTATGGTGCGGCAGCCGCGCACCGCCTCCACCGGCTTGCGCAGGCCGAGCTGCGCCACGCTCTCCAGGGAGGCCCGGGAAACGAAGGTGAGCGAGGTGCCGAGCGCACCGCCGAAGGCGCCGAACATGGGGCGGTAGTGCACCGGCTGGGGCGTGGGGATGGAGGCGGTGGGATCG
>DYIB01000133.1 GCA_020723855.1 Uliginosibacterium gangwonense | reverse complement strand
AAGAAAAACCGGAACTTTTCATAAAAGTGCCACGCAATCGTCCGGGACCTGACAGGTAAACGCCGCCAGGTCCACGCTGGCATCAACCAGCATGCGCGTGCGAAGTGCACCCGCCGCCACCGACGGCCACGGGGGCACGAGCGATTCCCCAAAGCTGCCTGGATCTCCAAACAGCTTATTGCCGCGTAGGAACAGTACATCCAGCGGCTCGAAAAAGGCAGCAGTGCTCATGCGGCTTGCCTCTCCGGTTGGAATGTGGACTGGAGCTTGCCCCGGGTTTCGCGTGCAAGGAACTCAGCAACGGAGAGAAAGTTGGCTAGCCAGCTGCGACCGTCGGTGCCGTGCTGCACCGCTAGGGCGGTCAGCCGCGCGGCCAGTGCCGGCGCTTGCCCTCGGGCTTCGCTGCCGGACTGACGAGCGAGCTGGTAAGCCAGCAGCGTTTCCAGCATTGCCGGTTCGTCCGTGGGCTGTGGCAGATCGTGCAGCCACTGCAGGCTGTGGTAGACGGCGCGGCGCGAGGTTGACTCATGACGGAGAAAGTCGATCAAGTTACCGAGCAGAGCAAGCGGCTCGCCCCACTTGGCGGTCAGGTTCAGCGCACCGCCCGAGCGCTTGATGACGGTAATCGAGAAGGCATCCCTGCCGCCCTCACCCTTGGCGCGTTTTTCCGCAAGGCGCAACTCTCGCAGTACCGCGGCCAGGGGGGCCTGGTGGTGGGCAATGACCGCTCCAGCGGAGGCCGTTGCATGATGCCCCATCATGCGCATGAGCCGGCCGCGTAACCAGGCATAGCCGCTCTTGCAGTGCAGCGCCTGAGGATCCTTGCGTAGATCACCCCAATCTTTGGCTTCGTCCTCCGGTAGCGTGCCCGAGTAGGCGTGGCGAAGCCGCTGCATGCAGGACAGCAGGTCCGCCACCGGCAGCATCGCCAACACATCGTCGCCGCCAGCGTAGATGACGCGCCCCAGATGCTCTTCCTCAACAACGTGGCGCGCCACCGCCTGAGAAAAGTCGTTCAGAGCCCCGGAGATAGCCAGGTGACGATTGGGCGAAACCGGGCGCTTCTGCTGACCATAACTTTGAATCAGTGGCAAGCGCTGGGCGTGCTGGTCGAATCCGCGCTGCACACGCGGGTGGAAGCTTTGGTAATAGGTAATCGAAGTCTCATCGTCGCCTGAGAGGATGGCGCCCATACGGTCGCCGTCCATCAGGACGAGCGCGTAATAGGCCTCCAGTTTGACCTCTTCACGACCGAGCGCGGTTCCAAACGTCTGCTTGAGCAGGCGCTGTGCTTTGGCCATAGCCTCCTCGTCACCCGTACCGCGAGCGGCTTCCAGCAGAGCGGGCAAGCGCTTGGCATCTGCCAACGCCGGGTTTTTCCCGTGGCGGCGCGTGAGCTTGCGGGGAAGCGCTACCGGATCGACCGCCTTCAGCGATTCGGCAGCGCCAGAGGCAGTGTGCCCACCTCGTTCGAGCCACAGATCGAGCTGACTTGCAAGCGCCATAGTGTGCGTGGAAACGACAAAACGCCCGACCTCCTTGTCGATTGCCTGACTCACCTCTTCTGCGAATATCGAGGGCCACAGACGCTTGATGGCCGACAGCGCCCCGAGGTGCTCACCTTCTTTGGCCCATGCCGGTTTGCACTTGGCGATACGCGTCCACAGGGTGTCGCGTCGCATACCTGGGGGCAGGTTAAGCTGGGCGCGATCGGTGGTCAGCCACTCGACTTCGCCTGAAAGCGAGTCCCGCCACCCCTCTTGTCGGGTTTGGTCGAAGGCTCGCGTCGCCTTGGCCGCCGCCATCACCCGCTCGGCCAGGTCGTAAACCGCGGGGTACAGCACCCCCGGGTTCGGCGAGAAAAACGTGATGTCGTCACTCCATGCAATGTCCCGCGCCAAAACCTTCCAGGCTGGCGTATCGAGAAAACCGCAAGGCTGGCCAGGCGCAGCTCCATACATGGGCGCCATGGCTGCCAACAACCCCGCAGGGTCCAGGTCACGCTGGCGGGTCTCGTCGCGACACCGGATCAGAGAAAACGGCACCGCTGCCCAATAGACCTCTGGGAAGCCGGCCAGCTGCTCGCGCATCTGCTCAAACGGCGTGGGCGTAGCATTCGGCTCGACCCCAGCAGCGTCCAGCAAACGGCGCACCACCTCTTCCCCTAGTCCTGCCAACCACTTGCGTACCGCTTTAGTTGCATCTTCAGCGATGTCTCGGGCTCGGCTGGCAGGCACCACCGCCACTAACCGGTTGGGCAGTGCCGCTGAAAACAGCGGGTTAGCATCCGTGACCGCCTTGCGCCACTCGCAGTCGCTGAACAGTTTTGGCGGCAGCCCCATGTGGTCCCGCAGCCACAGGTCGACCTGCGGTATCCCGCGCAGACGTGGGAAAAGGATCGCATCAGGACCCAGTGCCTCGCAGATCGGGCGCATCGCCTCCCACGCCAAGCGCGACAGCAGATGCGAGCCGGCCCACAGGTCGGACGTAGAGCGTGCGGTGGCGATGAAGCCCTGCACCGGGCCGATGGACAGCGCTAGCAGCGCAGCTTCGCCATGGGGGTCGGCGGCAAAAGCACCTGCGAAGGCGCTGGTCAGATCCAGGTGGTCCCAGATCGAGTGATCGGGTACGCGCGTGTCGGCCGGCAGCAACGGCCAAAGGACACCAAGCTTGCCGTCGTCGTCTGTTTCCGCCAGCTCAGGACCGAAGCGCCAGAATGCAAGCAGGATTTTGCGCCAGTCCGGCTCAGCATTGGTTTCCTGGGCACCCAGGGCACCGAGCAGCCGGGAAAAATGATCGAAGCTGCACTGTTTGAGGTCGTTGATATCGGTGTCCGAAAGGCTGCCGAGATCAACTTGTGCTCCGGTGAGTGGATGGACCAACACCGGATGTTTCGCCCAATGCACCTGCGCCCATGGAGCAACCGCCAAGGTTTTTTGTTCGCCGGACGTTGTTTGGATCGACACCGCCTCCATTGGCCACTGCGGCCGGTCGGCCGCCGCTGACCACCAGTCCGCCCGCTGTACATGAAGGTAGGTTTGCCGGGGCAACCCATTTTTGAAAAGCGTGACTGAGATCGCTTCATCATTGTCCGGATCGATGCGCTCGGTGAGTTGTTCAAGACCGAGCAGACGCTGAAGCGCTCGACTGGTCCCGCCCTCGTGCCCGGCGGGGTCGCGCAGAAGGACCAAGGCCTTTTCCGCCGGGTCGTGGATGCGGGCGGCAAGTTTGGTTTGCCACAGCAGTGGCTCATGCATTACATCGGTCATGGCTGGGCGCCTTGAATGCGAGAAAGTTTGTGAGCAGGCGCGTCAAGAAAAGCATGAACTCTTCGCCAAACCTGCTCAATGACTGAACGATCCGGTTTGAAGGACGGCGGCGGCAAGTGAGGCATATGGAAAATCACACCGATCAACTGGCCGTTATTTGCTACACGCACCTTGAAGCGCATCTGATTAGGCAACCGCAAGCCCCTTCCCCACGTGCTCACCGAATGTCGGGTGACGGGATACGCCAGCCAGTGCCGAAACTCTGGATTTGGTACATTGTCCCCGCTATTGAATCGAAATTGCGTCCGCAACCCGATCTTGAGGTTGGCCAATGTGTGCATCAGCGCCCTCCAATCAGAATGGGGTTCGGTCTGCCAGACGAGTGGGCCTCGCTCGTCTTCTCCAATCGCATGCGGCCAGTCCCAGTTCAGACACATGGTCCAATCCCGCACCGGCAGAGCAACCTTCAGCGCTGGCGTTCCTGCCCGCGGCAAGAGCTCGTAGGAACCCCAACCGTTTCGGCTCCGACCGCCCACCGTACCGTACCAGTGCATCAGCGCCAGCGCCTGTTCGATGAGTTCAGCCTTGTCCTGTGGCACCGCGAGTGACAAAGCATTAGTCTCATTGGCTTGGATCGCAGCGTTAGCCTTCAAGGTCACCCGCTGCTCACCCCGAGGCAGCACCACCGGTCCATAGCCAAGGTAGAGATCACTTGTAACCGGCTGACGCACCTCCGGGTGCCTAACAGCCGCAAGTGGTGACCACTGGGATTTTCTTAGCCTGCCTTCCTGCCAACGATCCAGCCTCAGGCGCACGAGGCTTTTTCTAAATCCGTCTTGCAGCCAGGCGTTGCCAAACAACTCGCCCTCCTGCTGGCGCATGACGGCCTCTAGGCTCGGCTTGAAGCCGGCGTGCGCGGCATAGGCCACCCGCCACCATTGGCGCAGCTGCGCCTTGAAAGGCGGGGACCGCCAACGAGCGTTTTGCTCCGCATCACCGAGGAACGCCGGGGTCAGGAACCGAAGTTCAAAGCTGTAGGTTTTCATGCGGGTGGGCGCCTCATGGTTCGGCTCAGCGGAGTTGAGGGCGGTCAGTGCGGTCATGGGCTTACCTTATCCATTTGGGGTGAGCGGCAGGTGACTCCCAAGATTGGGGCTTCCCATCAGCCGGGCGCGTTGGTCAGCCGGTTGAGCGTCGCCTCCAGTTCGCGGCCCAACCGCTCGGGGTTTTGCATCAGCTGCGCGTGCGGGGGGTAGGTTGGGCGCGCGGCATGTGCCAGTGCGTTACGCACATTGTTGAGCAGCCAGTAGGCCCTGCGCTTCCAGTCGGGGTGCTCACCTTCGCGCAGCTCCTGCTTGAATTTCTCGGCGGCACGTTCCCGTGCTTGGTAGTCCAGCGGGTTGCCTCCGGCAGCTGCCACTTCCCGCGTAACAAAGCTCTCCAGACCCAACAACGCGGCACGCAGCAGATCGCCACGACGCAGGGCCTGTTGCGCGAGCAGCCGCAGCTGCTCATGCAGGGCATCAGCCTGCACCCAGCGCAGCTGACGCCGCAGCTGATCCTGATAAAGCTGTGCCGCTCCTTTCAACGGTTGGTCCAGAGCCCGCATCACGGGACGCAGGGTCCGGGCCGCGTCGACTACGTTCATGACGCTGAGGTACTGCCAGCCCATTTTGAGTGCCTTGACGTATTCAGGGGCGAGCCCGTCACGCTCCAACAATGGCGCCAACCGCGTCACGTCACCGCTGGCCTCGACGACGGCGAGGGCCTCCGCCCATTCCTGCACGTGCGCCAGCCCTGTGAGTTCGATCACCGGCGTCAAGCCGTCGGCAGTCATCTCCAGTGCACCGTAGTAGATACCCTCCACCACAACGCTGCGCGCTTGGGACAAATACTGCGCCGCGGTCAACCCCAGCATCGCGAGGTGGCGAAACCCATGCGTCACGTCCAGCACGGCGCGCTCACCGCGGTCCAGTCGGTCGGCCAACAGCCGCAAAAGTGCCTGCTGGTCCTCGAAGCCGGTGCCATAGGGGATGAGAAGCGGCAGGACCGGCCTGCCGAGTTTTGCCTCCAATGCAGGTTGCAGTGCCTGCAGCAGTGATTCACCGACGCTGCCGGAACGCACGGCGTCCATCAGCTCCAGACGCAATGCTTCGTCGGCGTCATCGCCAACAGTGGATTCCACCAGCAGATCCCACATGCTGGAAGGCGTGCCCAGCAGGAGCACACGCCGGACCTGCAAGCAGTCGGCCAGAGCCAAGCCGAAATAGGACGTGTCATATTCGCGACCGTCAGCAAAACGGTAGCGCACGGTGCGGTAGCCCTGTCGGTTGTCGAGCTGGCTTTTGCCGAGGAAAGAGATGAGAGTAGCCATTGTAGTCAGCGTAGGGTGATGCAGGACGGATCGAGCGTGAAGCGATATTCGCTGCTGCCGCGTGGACCGCAGCGTTGCAGCAGATAGGCCTGAGCCCGGCCCTCCCCGAGTGCGGTGGTGAAGGCACGCTTGACCCGGGACCGCCGTTCGTCGAAAAACCCCATCAGAAGTCCGCGATCCTTGGCAAGTCGAGCGTGAGTGCGCGTATCTGTGTCGGCGGGATCGCTACCAAGCAGCGCATACTGCGCCAGGTATTCCTCTGCGTCGGCACGGGCTTCGGCTTGGTTGAGCCGCACGTGTCGATGTAAGGGGCGCCCCTCAAGGTGACGCTGAAGTGCCCAGGCAAGAAACGCCAGATCGGCCGGTGCCAGCTGGATCGGTACCCCACCAACCAGCGCGAGGCGCTGCCCCCTCTCCAACACGATTGACGGGGATACGCTGGCCTGTACGGCACGGACAGATTCGGCAAAAGCGATGTCGGCACGCTCCCGCATCTCTCTGGGCAGCGCGGCACGCAGCCGAACAAAGGGAATGTCACCGAGCCATACGCGTGCTTGGGCGGCGTCGAGCACTTCGTTGCTACTGCCAGGACGGCGGATAACCTGCGACCGCGGTGTTGGATAAAAAAAATCGGGGGAAGACTCGTAAGGGCTGCTGACCAGCACATGACTAAGGCGGTCTTGCGCTCTCCCGTACAGGCTCATCGCGTACCCGAGAAAGAAACCCATCGTTTTGCGTCCACCCGCGATGCTGGCGTGCACGGCGCTGTTGGGGTCCTGCGTCAGCCTACGTACCCATTGGGTGATGGCGTCGGCCGCAAGGCGGTTATCCTCATCGTCGCGGATGTCGTCCAGCGCAGTCCCGTCGGGTCGCTCTATGAGGTGGATCAGGCTCTCGTCGAAATGAATGGGGGGCAGGCCGTAGTCCTGTCGCAGACGATGGAACCAACCGCTGATCGGGTGCAGCAATTGCAGCCTGGCGTTGTCGGCGCCGCGCGTTGTGGTGATCAGATGAACTTCGGTGGGGATCCACGGAGCCAGCCTACCATTCCCAGCGGCCAGGGCATAGATCGTCTCGGTAAGAGGGTGTCAGGATTTTTGTGTGAGGGGCCTACCATGACGACTTCCAGGAGCC
>DYIB01000005.1 GCA_020723855.1 Uliginosibacterium gangwonense | reverse complement strand
GACGTGCTGGGCGTGCCCACGCTGGTGATCGCCCGCACCGATGCCGAGGCGGCCGACCTGGTGACCTCCGACTACGACGAGACGGACAAGCCCTTCCTGACCGGCGAGCGCACCGTCGAGGGCTTCTACAAAACCCGCAAGGGGCTGGAGCAGGCCGTGGCGCGCGCCAATGCCTACGCTCGCTACGCCGACCTGGTCTGGTGCGAGACCGGCACGCCCGATCTGGAGTTCGCCAAGAAATTCGCCGAGGCCGTGCACAAGGTGCACCCGGGCAAGATGCTGGCCTACAACTGCTCGCCCTCGTTCAACTGGAAGAAGAACCTGGACGACGCCACCATCGCCAAGTTCCAGAAGGAACTGGGTGCCATGGGTTACAAGTTCCAGTTCATCACCCTGGCCGGCTTCCACAGCCTGAACTATTCCATGTTCAACCTGGCCTACGGCTATGCGCGCGAGCAGATGAAGGCCTTCGTGGAACTGCAGGAAGCCGAGTTCGCCGCCGCCGAGAAGGGCTTCACCGCCGTGAAGCACCAGCGCGAAGTGGGTACCGGCTACTTCGACGCCGTCACCACCACCATCGAGCGCGAAGCCTCCACGGCCGCCCTCAAGGGCTCCACCGAAGACGAGCAGTTCTTCGACAAGAAGCAGGCCCACGGCTGATTCGTTTCCGGATCGCCCTTTCGGAAGGCCCCGCGCGGGCCTTCTTTTTTTGACCCTATAGGTTCCGCCAAGCCAAGGCTTGACTCCCATTCTCTCGTCATTCATCATGCGCGGCCTGTGCGCGCCAGCGCTCCAGACCATGTGACTTTTGTCACCGGAGGGGCACCCGGGCATGATCATTAGAATCGATTCGTAGGAAACGGGAAACGTCGTCAGCATGCCACACAAAATCTCTTCTGCAGCCCATGCCGTTTCCCTGCTACCGGGTGTCGATCTGGTGATGGAGCGCCCCCAGGGCAGGGAGGCGGCAGTGGCACTGGTCAAACAGTCCGACACCGAGAAGTACGCGGTGTGCAGGATGGACTTCCGTCGCCTGGTGGTGTCGGTGCCCGTATGCCATGACCATACAGACGGGGCACAACTGGCCGCCGTCATGGATGAAGACGGCTTGCGCCGGATATTGCACTGGACCGACCGGGAGGCGGCCCTCAGCCACTTCGCCGACCTGGCCCTGCCGGAGGCCGATCGGCGCCGGCCCGAACCGCGCTGATGCCGTCGCTGATCGCCAGGCTGCGCCGCGCCAGGGCGGCACCCTGGCCGGGCAGCCGGATATCCCTGGCGCGTTCGCCCGTTAGCGCTCGCGCATCCCCTGCCTCAAGGATGAATATCTCCCCAGTAGGCCGGATTGCCGTAGCTGTTCTTGAGGAAGTCGATGAACAGCCGCACCCGCAGCGGCAGGTGCTTGCGCTGGGGGAAGACGACATGGATGCCGTTGGGCGGCGCGGCGTAGTCCTGTAGCACCGCCACCAGGCGCCCCGCCGCCAGATCCGCTCCCACTTCCCACATGGAGCGCCAGGCGAGGCCCTTGCCTTCCAGCGCCCACTCGTGCAGGACGGCGCCGTCGTTGCATTCCAGGGAGCCGGACACCTTGATGACGACTGTCCGGTCGCCGTTGCGGAAGGTCCAGCCGCGCTGCTGGCCCAGGGACAGGCAGTTGTGGCGCGCCAGATCCTCCGGGCGCTGCGGCGCCCCGTGGCGCGCCAGATACTCGGGACTGGCCACCACCACCCGGTGGTTCTCCGCCAGGCGCATGCTCACCAGGCTGGAGTCGGTCAGCTCACCCACGCGCACGGCGCAATCGACGCCCTCGTTCACCAGATCCACCAAGCGGTCGGTGAGATCGAGATTCACCGTCACCTCCGGGTTGACCTCCAGGAACTTGCCCACCAGCGGCGCCACATGCTTGCGGCCGAAGCCGGCGGGTGCCGAAATCTTCAGGTGGCCGCTGGCCTTCACCCCGCCCAGGGACACGGAGGCTTCCGCGTTGGCCAGATCGTTGAGAATGCGCTGGCAGTCTTCCAGGAAGGCCTGGCCCTCGAAAGTGAGAGACAACTTGCGCGTGGTACGCACCACCAGCTTCACCCCCAGGCGAGCCTCCAGGGCGTCCAGCCGGCGCCCGATGATCGCCGGCGTCACCCCTTCCGCTTGGGCGGCGGCGGACAGGCTGCCCTTTCCCGCCACGTTGACGAAGGCGCTGATTTGCTTGAACGCATCCATCCCTTACCGAAAGTAAAAAATCATTAGATCAAATCCTAGCTTATTTTTTGTCCCGGGCAAGAATAAACTGCAAACTCCCCAAGGAACCGGATTGCCCCATGAGCATTCGAGCCATCGCCTTCGACGCCTATGGCACCCTGTTCGACGTCTACTCGGTGGCTGCCCTGGCAGAACAGTTGTTTCCCGGCAAGGGCGCCGAGCTGGCCGGCCTGTGGCGCGACAAGCAGATCGAATACACGCGCGTGCGCACCCTGTCCGGGCGCTACCGGCCGTTCTGGGAGGTGACGGAAGACGCCCTGGTGTTCGCAGCGCGCAAGCTGGCACTGGCGCTCGCCGATGACGCCCGCAAGCGCCTGATGAGCCAATACGCCTGCCTGTCGGCCTTCCCTGAGAACCTCGGTGCGCTCAAGGAGCTGAAGGCCCTGGGCCTGCCACTGGCGATCCTGTCCAACGGCACGCCGCAGATGCTGGACATCGCGGTGAAGAGCGCAGGCATGGCGGGGCTGTTCGACCATATCCTCTCGGTCGATGCCGTGCAGAGGTACAAGACGGCGCCCGAGGCTTACCGGCTGGGTCCCAACACCTTCAAGCTGCCGGCCCGGGACATCCTGTTCGTGTCGTCCAACTGCTGGGATGTGTGCGGCGCCGCCTGGTTCGGCTATACCACCTTCTGGATCAACCGCAGCGGGCAGCCCCTGGAGGAACTGGGCGTGACGCCCACCGTCGAGGGCCGCCGGCTGACCGAGGTGGTGGATTTCGTGCGCAGCCGGCTCGCCCCCTGATCATGCTGGTGGGCGTGGTCCCCAGCGCCTACTATTTCCATAAGACCAACCTTTGAAGGAGCACCCATGACACTACCCGCTGGAGTCGAAATCAAGGCACCCGTCACCCCGGAATTCGCCAGGATCCTCACGCCGGAAGCCCTGGCCCTGGTGGCCAAGCTGCACCGCAGCTTCGAGGGCCGGCGCCAGGAGCTACTGGCCCGGCGCGTCGAGCGCCAGAAGGAGCTGGATGCCGGCAAGCGTCCCGATTTCCTGCCCGAGACCAGGCACATCCGCGAGGGCGACTGGACCATCGCGCCGATCCCCAAGGATCTGCAGTGCCGCCGCGTGGAGATCACCGGGCCGGTGGAGCGCAAGATGATCATCAACGCCCTGAATTCCGGCGCCGACTCCTACATGACGGACTTCGAGGACTCCAACACGCCCAACTGGAACAACCAGATCCAGGGCCAGATCAACCTCTACGACGCCATCCGCCGGCGCATCGACTTCGAGCAGGGCGGCAAGCAGTACAAGCTCAACGACAAGGTGGCCACCCTGGTGGTGCGCCCGCGCGGCTGGCACCTGGACGAGAAGCACGTGCTGGTGGACGGCAAGCGCGTCTCCGGCGGCGTGTTCGACTTCGCCCTGTTCATGTTCCACAACGCCAGGGAGCTGATTCGGCGCGGCAGCGGCCCCTACTTCTATCTGCCCAAGATGGAGTCGCACCTGGAGGCGCGCCTGTGGAACGACATCTTCTGCATGACCCAGGACGAGCTGGGCATCCCGCGCGGCACCGTCAAGGCCACGGTGCTGGTGGAGACCATCCTGGCCGCCTTCGAGATGGACGAGATCCTGTACGAGCTGCGCGAACACAGCGCGGGGCTGAACGCCGGCCGCTGGGACTACATCTTCTCCTGCATCAAGAAGTTCAGGGCCGACAAGAACTTCTGCCTGGCGAACCGCGGCCTCATCACCATGACCGTGCCCTTCATGCGCGCCTACGCCCTGCTGCTGCTGAAGACTTGCCACAAGCGCAACGCCCCGGCCATCGGCGGCATGAGCGCGCTGATTCCCATCAAGAACGATCCGGAGGCCAACGAAAAGGCGCTCGCCGGCGTGCGCGCCGACAAGCGGCGCGACGCCACCGACGGTTATGACGGCGGCTGGGTGGCCCACCCGGGCCTGGTGCAGGTGGCGATGGAGGAATTCAAGGCGGTGCTGGGCGATAGGCCCAACCAGATCGACAAGAAGCGCGACGACGTGAATGTCAGCGCCGCCGACCTGCTCGATTTCCAGCCCGAGCAGCCCATCACCGAGCAGGGCCTGCGCCTGAACATCGACGTGGGCATCCAGTACCTGGGCTCCTGGCTCGCCGGCAACGGCTGCGTGCCCATCCACAACCTGATGGAAGACGCCGCCACCGCCGAGATCTCCCGCTCCCAGGTGTGGCAGTGGATCCGCTCGCCCAAGGGCAAGCTGGACGACGGCCGCAAGGTGACCGCCGAAATGGTGCGCGCCATGATCCCCGAGGTGCTGGAAGGCATCCGCAAGGAGCACGGCGACGAGGCGTTCCAGCGCACGCCCTACAAGCAGGCGGCGGAGATCTTCGAGACCATGTCCACCTCCGAGCAGTTCGTGGAATTCCTCACCCTGCCCCTGTACGAAAAGCTCAACTGAAAAAGTCGCCAGCAGGAAGACGGCGCTTCCGGGAGCGCCGTCTCCTTTTATCCTGAAAACCGCACTTAACGCAAAGGACGCGAAGCAACGCAAAGGACGCAAAGGACAATCCTGAAGGATGGCCGACACCCAAAGGGTGAGGCTGCGGATCGTTCTTTGCGGCCTTTGCGTCTTTGCGATCTTCGCGTTGAAGGCGGTTCCAACTGCGGTTTCAAGGTTTATAAGGCAGCCATCCGGGCCAACCAGCGCTGCGCAAACTGCTCCGCCGGCTGCGGCTCGCCGAAAAGATGGCTCTGGATCACGTCGCATCCCTGCTCGACCAGGAATGCCAACTGTTCCCGGGTCTCCACCCCCTCGGCGACGATGCTCAGGCTCAGGCCTGTGCCCATGCGTTGCGTATCAGCAGGCCTTCGGTGATCTCGATCTGCAGGCAGCCGGGCGGGAGACGATTTTCCTCCAGGCAGCGCCGCATCTTGTCGACCAGGGTGCCGCCGCGGAATTGCCGGGGCGAGACATTGTATTGCCCTGCTTGACCGTGAGCCGCAGCACGGCGCCCGCCCGGACCTCGCCGCCAGCGACGAGCTGCTTTACGGCGGCGATGGCACGCTGCGCCTGGACACCCGCCCAAGCCGCCACCGGCACCAGCCAGGCGCCGAACCACAAGCCGCCTGCGACGGCGAGCCAGGTCGCGCCTCTTTTATGGAACATCCCGCATCCTTTCGCTTTCGCCCACACGGCACCGGCGCGCGGCGCGTATATCCGTTTATATCGATGTCCCTTAGTGATAGGGAAGGCGCATGCAGGGCCGCCTCCAGGTCGGCGTACACGGCCGGGTCGTGGCGGAACACCTCGATCAGGGCGGCGTTCTTGTTGCCCAGCGGGAATGCCAGCGTGCGGTACTGGGGCGACTGGAAGCCCGAGGCATGGCCCAGCACATGGCGGAACTGCATGTACTCGGAAGGCGTCAGGGTTTCCAGCACCGACCACTGCTCGAACATCTGGAACTGGATCTGCTTCACCCGCGCCAGGATCTTGAAGCAGGGATCGAGCCGGTCCTGCCGCACGTAGCGGATCGCCGCGGCCAACTCGTGCAGCATGAACTTCATCATGAGCGCAGTTTAGCCTGCCGCCTCCCTTCCCTGCCAGGGGCATGGCACCAGGCGTCCCAGGCCGGCTCGTCGCCGAAGCGCTCCACCAGGAAGTCTACGAAAGTGCGCACCTTGGCCGAGACGTGGCGGCGGCTGGGATAGACTGCGTAGATCCAGAACGGCGGCGCGTCGTAGCCGGGCAGCAGGGGCACCAGGCGGCCGCTGGCGAGATCGTCGCCGGCGAGGAAAGTGGGCTGGAGGATGATGCCCATGCCGGCCAGGGCCGCCTGCGCCAGCATGTCGCCGTTGTTGGCCCGGACGGCGCCCTTGACGCGCACCGTGTGGCGGCCGCCGGGGCCGTCGAACTGCCATTCTTCGCCCGTGTAGGTGTAGACCAGGCAGACGTGGTCGGCGAGGTCCTCGGGCACCCGCGGCGTGCCGTGGCGCCGCAGGTACTCGGGTGCGGCGCAGGGCACCACGCGCGCCGGCGCCACACGGCGGGCGACCAGGGAGGTATGCAGCTCGCGCCCGATGCGCACCGCCAGGTCGTAGCCCTCCTCCACCAGGTCCACCACCCGGTCGGTCAGGCTCATGTCCAGGGACACTTCGGGATAGCGCGCCAGGTAGTCGGGTACCAGGGACGCCAGGTGCCGGATGCCGAAGGACACCGGCATGTTGATCCTGAGTACGCCGGTGGGACGCGAGGCGGCGGCGCCCGCCAGGGCCTCCGCCTCGTCCAGGTCGGCGAGGATCTGCACGCTGCGCTCGTAGAAGGCCCGCCCCGTGTCGGTGAGGCTGAGGCGGCGCGTGCTACGGTTGAGCAGGCGGCCGTGCAGATGCCGCTCCAGCTCGGACACGTGACGCGACACGGCGGTGGTGGACATGTCCAGGCGCTCGGCCGCCTTGGTGAAGCTGCCGGTCTCGACCACCTTGGTGAATACGGCCATGGCCAGGAAGCGATCCATTTTCTTCTCCTTCCGTTGCGGCTTGGAGCGATGCAAGCATGAAACATTATCCCGCTTTTCGGGAAAAACAATTTCATGGAATCATATTTTTCCGATTTCCGCCGAATGCCAAACTGCGGGCGTCAATGATCAACCCAGACGAGGAGTAACTCATGATCGACGAGAAAACCGCCCCCTATGCCGCGCTGGTGCTGCGCATCGCGCTCGGCGCCATGTTCATCGCCCACGGCCTGCTCAAGGTGCTGGTATTCACCCTGCCGGGCACCGCCCAATTCTTCGCCTCCCAGGGCTTTCCGGCATGGAGCGCCTATCCCGTGACCGGCGCGGAAGTGCTGGGCGGCGTGCTGCTGATCCTCGGCTACCGCACGCGCTGGGTCGCCGCCGCCCTGATTCCCGTGCTGGCCGGCGCTGCCTTCGTGCACGCCGGCAACGGCTGGCTGTTCAGCGCCCCCAACGGCGGCTGGGAGTATCCTGTGTTCCTGATCGCCGCCGCCCTGGTCCAGGCGCTGCTTGGCGACGGCGCTCTTGCCCTGGCCCGGCGCGCCCCCGCGCAGCGCGGCGGACTGCGGGCGGCGTAATCCCGGCGAGGAAGCATCATCCTGAAAACCGCATTTAACGCAAAGGACGCGAAGCAACGCAAAGGACGCAAAGGAAAATCCTGAAGGATGGCCGACACCCAAAGGGTGAGGCTGTGGATCGTTCTTTGCGGCCTCTGCGTCTTTGCGATCTTTGCGTTGAAGGCGGTTCCAACTGCGGTTTCTCGGATCATGGCAAGCCTGCCCACCCTGTTCGTCTCCCATGGTGCGCCCACCCTGGCGCTGGCGCCGGGGAAGACAGGCGAGGCGCTTGCCGCCCTGGCCCGCGCCCTGCCCCGGCCGCGGGCCGTCCTGATGATCTCGGCCCATTGGGACACGGCGGCGCCGCGGCTCTCCGCTGCCGCGGCGCCCGCCACCCTGCACGATTTCTACGGCTTCCCCGAGGCCCTGTACCGCATCCGCTACCCGGCGCCCGGCGCGCCCGAGCTGGCGCGGCGCGTCCAGGCCCTGCTGCAGGCGGCGGGCCTGCCCGCCGCCCTCGACACCCAGCGCGGCCTGGATCACGGCGCCTGGGTGCCCCTGCGGCTCATGTACCCCGAGGCGGACATCCCTGTGGCCCAGTTGTCGCTGCAGTCCGGGCGCGGCGCCGCCCATCACCACCGGCTCGGCGCCGCCCTCGCCCCTGTGGGCGACGAAGACGTGCTGGTGATCGGCTCGGGCAGCATGACCCACAACCTGGGCGATCTCGCCTTTGATGCGCCCGCGGCCGAGGCAGTGCCCTATGTCGGGGACTTCCGTGCCTGGATGCACGACCGGCTCGCGGAAGGAGACGTGGCCGCCCTGCTGGACTACCGCCGCCGGGCGCCCGGCGCCCGGCGCGCCCATCCCACGGAGGAACATCTGGCGCCCCTGTTCGCCGCCCTGGGGGCGGCCGGGGAGCGGTCCCGCGCCCGGCGCGTACACAATGAAGTGAGCTATGGCGCGCTGGCCATGGATGCCTATCTGTTCGAACCCCGACCCGGCGCCTGAGGCCGGCGTCCCAAACCCGTAACAAATCGGTCACGAGCCTGTCAGCGGCAGCCGCTAATGTGCGTCCTGCCCCGCCTGCGCTTGCGCAGTCGCCTTCAACCCTGACGGAGCCACAAGACCAAATGGAACAGACGCGTTCCCAACCCGAACAGAACCTCGAAACCGCCTGTCGCGCTTTTCTCAAGCGCTCGGCCCTTTACCTGACCGGCGGCGTTGTCACCTCCGCCACCCTGGCCGTCCTCTCGGCCCACAGCGCCCGGGCGGGCGAGGAGGGCGGCGGCCGCAGCGATTACGGCCGCCTCTACCCCACCCAGGACCAGGACGGCAACACCATCGTCAACTGCTCGGGCGGCCTGACCTGACGCAACGCCGGCTGGATCACCTGCGAGGAGAGCACGCGCGGCCCACTCAACGGTTTCGGTCAGAAGCACGGCTATTGCTTCTTCGTGCGGCCCATGCGCAGCAGACCGTTGCCGCCGTCCCGCTCAAGCCCTGATCCATGAGGCGTTGCGGGACAAGACGCCCGAGGAATTGCTTGCCGCCGCCGTCTGGTGCGCGGAAATGCTGCGCCACGAGGGCATCCTGGAAGACACCGTCTTCGCCGTTCGCCCCGCGTAAGCCGGCCCCGCCGCCCGGCGCGGCATCACTGCCGGCCCCCGGGCACCCCCCTCACCCTGCCGACCTTCCCGCGGCGCCAGCCGCGCCGGGCCAGGCGGGTCAGGAACGGGCGCGCCGGGTGTGGTGGAGCGCTTTCCAGCCCCAGGTCCACACGTAATGCAGGCCCGACATGAGGATGGTGACGAACACCAGGGCGAACAGCCCGGGCAGCCACGGGCTGAACTCCACCACGGCGGCGGTATCGGCGAGCACGGCGGCGAGGGTGGCGAACTCCATCAGGGTATTGGCCTTGGACAGCAGCGTGGGCGCCGGTTCCAGGCGCCCGACCAGGAAGTGATAGGCGACGGCGCCGGCGACGATCACCACGTCGCGCAGCACGATGGCGGCGGCGAGCCAGGCGGGCAACAGTTCCTGCCAGGCCAGCAACAGCGCCACGGCCAGCATGGTGAGCTTGTCCACGATGGGGTCCAGGGCGGCGCCGAAACGCGATACCTGGTTGAAGCGGCGCGCGATGTAGCCGTCCGCCAGATCGCCCAGGGCGGTGCCGGCGAACACGATGAAAGCGTCGCGATGGTTGTCGGTCAGGAGCAAATAGACCAGCACCGGGATGAGCAGCGCCCGGAGCAGGGTGATACAGTTCGGCACGGTCAACATGTTCGCCATAACAATGCCTTAGCGTCCGGCGATAGTAACACCGGGCGGCCCCGAAGTGCGCCGCCCGCCTATACTCCCACCATGATTCGCGCAAAGAAATTGTCGGCCGGCTGCATGGCATGCCGGCACGGGAATGGCGGGTGGCGCATCCTCGTGCTGCGCGCCTACCGCAACTGGGACTTCCCCAAGGGAACGCTCGAGCCGGGGGAAACGCCGCTGGCGGCGGCCATACGGGAAGTAAAGGAGGAGACCGCCCTGGAAGGCCTGGAGTTTCCCTGAGGCGAAGGCTGTGCCAAGACCGAGCCTTACGCCGGCGGCAAGGTGGCCCGCTGCCCTGGCAAGCCGCGCCCCCTGCGCGCCGCGGCGGAAAAGCAATAGAATTGCGCCGCTTTGAACCGTTTCCCGCCGGCTCCTGCCGCAAGTCAGGCACGAACATCCCATGGACAGACCGAACCAGCGATCTTTGTTTTGTACGTGGCGCGCCCGGCTCGGGCACGCCGCCGTGGCGCTCGTCCTCGCCCTGCCCTCGGCCGCGCCCGCCCGGGAGGCGGTGCGCGAGGGCGTCGACGTGGGCAAGCCTTCGTCCCTGCGCAACCTGGTTCCCGCCGAGGAACTGGAACGCCAGGCAGACATGCAGTACGAGCAGATCAAGCGCCAGGCCGCCGCCAGGCGCGCCCTGGCGCCGGCCGATCATCCCCAGGTGCGGCGCCTGCGCGCCATCGCCGCCCGCATCATCCCCCATGCCGGGCGCTTCAACCGGCGCGCCAGCGAGTGGGAGTGGGAAATCAACCTGATCGGCTCGCGCCAGATCAATGCCTTCTGCATGCCCGGCGGCAAGATCGCTTTCTATACCGGCATCCTCGACAACCTGCAGCTCAGCGACGACGAGGTGGCGGTGGTGATGGGCCACGAGATCGCCCATGCCCTGCGCGAGCACGCACGCGAGCGCATCGCCAAGAGCCAGCTCACCCAGCTCGGCGCCAGCCTGCTGGGTGAGCTGGTGGGCAAGGGCCGCTACGCCGACCTGTTCCAGGTGGGCGGCAACCTGCTCACCCTGAAATTCTCCCGCGACGACGAGAGCGAGGCCGACGCCGTCGGCCTGGAACTGGCCGCCCGCGCCGGCTACGACCCGCGCGCCGGCATCTCCCTGTGGCGCAAGATGAACGCCGCCAGCCGCGGCGCCCCGTTGCCGTGGCTGTCCACCCATCCTTCCGGCGACGACCGCATCCGGGACATCGAGCGCCACCTGCCCGAGGTGATGCCGCTCTACGAAAAGGCCGCCACCCGCTGACCGGCACGGTAAATCGGCGCGCCACGGTCTATAACGACGGCATGGGCCCTGCAGCCCCCAACGACAGGAGATGCGCCATGCCAAACCCCTTTGTACATGTGGAACTGCACACCAAGAACCTGGCCCGGGCCAAGGATTTCTATTCGAAGCTGTTCGGCTGGAAGCTGGAGGACTTGCCCATGCCGGGCGGGGGCGGTACCTACACCATGATCAGCCCCGGCGAAGGCACCGGCGGCGGTATGATGGTGAATACCGATCCCAATGTTCCGCCCCATTGGCTGGCCTATGTCGGCGTGGATGACGTGCGCGCCGCCACCGCCAAGGCGCGCGAGCTGGGCGCCACGGTGGTGCAGGACGTGATGAAGGTGGGCGAATACGGCTGGATGAGCGTGTTCATCGATCCCGCCGGTGCCGCGCTCGCCCTGTGGCAGAGCGAGGGAAGCATGTAGGCCGGCCTACACGCTGCGCGAAAACAGCCGGCGGTGGCGCAGGCGCGCCGGTGCGTGGGCGACCAGTGCCGACAGGGCCAGCACCGCCCAGAAGGCCGCCAGGCGCCATTCGGCGTCGGCCGCCAGCCACACCAGCAGAGCCAGCTTGAGCAGCATGGCGGCACCGCAGTACTGCCGCAGGTAAAGGGGGTTGGCCCAGGCGTCCAGGGCCATCATCGCCACGCCGGTGCCGGCCAGCAGCCAGACGTAAGGCGTGGCCAGCCCCGGCCGCCCAGCCAATAACTCGGCACCGAATCCCACCATGCCGGCCAGATGCAGACCGCGCAGGGCGACGATCAGCCAGCGGCGGCCGGGGAAATCCCGATAAGCGTGCTGCGCGGTGCGAGGAAGCATTATGGCGCGGGTGACTGGGTGCAGACCAGGGCCAAGCCTGACACAAAGCCGGGCGCCGGTACATGGCCTGCGTCAAGCCGCCGCGCGCTCCTGCCGCCGCAGCATCGCCGCGCCGGCTGTATATAAGCGACCGGGCATATGGTTAGTAATGCGCGCAATAACAAATTCTATTGGCTTGGCAGATAATAGCTCCGTAAATTTCCCTGATCCGTGCCGACCGGTCGGGCGGCACGGCCTGTCAGGGCGCCCAGATGCCACAAGAAGAAACCCCAACGCAGAACAATCCCGACGTTCCACTTGAGAGGAGGAAACCCATGAGGTATCACGCTGCTGCGCTTGCCGTCGCATTGGTTGCCGCCACCGGCGCCGTGCACTCCCAGGATCCCAACCTCGCCCGCAACCTCGCCGCCACCTGCGCCAACTGCCACGGCACCAACGGCAAGAGTCTGGGCGGCATCGAGCCCTTGGCCGGCATCGCCAAGGACACGATCGTGCAGAAGATGAAGGACTTCAAGTCCGGCGCCAAACCCGCGACCATCATGCACCAGATTTCCAAGGGCTATTCCGACCAGCAGATCGAACTGATCGCCGCCTATTTCGCGGCGCAGAAATAAGGGGGGACGATCATGGCACTGAAGCGACGCGACTTCATCAAGGCTCTCGGCGCCGCCGCTGCCGGCAGCGCCCTTTACGGCTGCGCCGGCGGCGCCCGCCCTTCTGGTCACGTGGTGGTGATCGGCGGCGGCTACGGCGGCGCCACCGCCGCCAAGTACATCCGCATGTGGAGCGACGGCGGCATCGACGTCACGCTCATCGAGCGCAACCCGACTTTCGTCTCCTGCCCCATTTCCAACCTGGTGCTGGCTGGCGTGAAGACCATGGACGACATCACCGTCAGCTACGACGGCCTGCGCCGCCAGGGCGTGCGCGTGGTGCAGGGCGAGGCGGCGGCCGTCGATCCGGTCAAGCGCACCGTGCGCCTCACCAGCGGCGAGACCATCGGCTACGACCGGCTGGTGGTGTCGCCCGGTATCGACTTCATGTGGGACCAGGTGCCCGCCCTCAACAACGCCGACGCCCAGGCCAAGGTGCTGCACGCCTGGAAAGCGGGTCCCCAGACCGTGGCCCTGCGCAAGCAGCTCGAAGCCATGCCCGACGGCGGCGTCTATGCCATCTCGATCCCGAAGGCCCCCTACCGCTGCCCGCCCGGCCCCTACGAACGCGCCTGCACCGTGGCCCACTACTTCAAGACGCAGAAGCCCAGGTCGAAGGTGCTGATCCTCGACGCCAATGAGGACGTGGTGTCGAAGAAGGGCCTGTTCATGGCCGCCTGGAACAATCTCTACAAGGGCATCATCGAGTACCGGCCGCAGCACGAGCTGCGCGACGTGGACGCGAAGACCATGACGGCCATTCTCGAATTCGACCGGGTGAAGGCCGACGTCCTCAACGTGGTGCCGCCCCAGCGCGCCGGCGACATCGCCAAGCACGCCGGCCTCATCACCGCCAACAACCGCTGGTGCGGCGTGGACTGGCTGACGCTGGAATCGGTGGCCCAGAAGAACATCCACGTGCTGGGCGACGCCACCCTGTCGGCGCCGCTCATGCCCAAGTCCGGCCACATGGCGAACCAGCACGCCAAGGTGACGGCCGCGGCCATCGTCAACCTGCTCGCCGGCCAGCCGGTGAACGACAGCCCGCTGGTGATGAACACCTGCTACAGCTTCGTGAACGCCGACAACGCCATGCACGTCTCTTCGGTGCACGCCTACGACCCGAAGGACAAAACCTTCAAGACCGTGCCCGGCTCCGGCGGCGTGTCCCAGGCGGCAAGCGAACTGGAAGGCAAGATCGCCCTGGCCTGGGCGAAGAACATCTGGGCGGACACGCTGGGCTGAGCGGGAGCCGACGGACGACAAAGGCCGCGTGATGCGGCCTTTGTTTTTTGATGAACCAATGGCGCCAATTTCGAGCGGCCGCCATCTCATCCTGCGTTTGTGGCTGAACACACTCAAATCCGGATACCCATGCCAACACCCTTGCCGCATAGCGCGCCGTTCACCAGATACACCTGAGAAAATCCTGCGAGCACCACCCGCGACAACGTACGGCCCAATCGCGGTGGCGCACTCATTTTCCGGGCATACCCCACTTCACGCCGTGGTCCTCGGCTTGCCGACGGCCGTCAGGATTTCATTCGCATTGATGATGGCGGTGGCAATGTCCTCTATGGCCACCCGCTTGGTCATCGCCTGCTCCCGGATGATTGCATAGGCCTCGTGTTCCGAAACACCCTTGGAGCTCATCAGGATGGCCTTGGCCTCTGAGATCTGCCGCGCCGACAGAAGCTTGGATTCGAGCTTCTCGATGCGGCGCTTCTGCTGGCGCAGTTGCGCCGTGAGCCGGCGCGCGAGGATGAGCGAGGACAGAACGCCGAACGAGCGTATCGGCTCGGCCACCACTCCCGTCGCGCCGAAGCACAGTACCGCGTCGACGATCGTCGGGTTTTCGTAGTTGACTACCGCCAGCAGAGTGGTCCCGCCATCGCCCTTGGTCCACGGCAGATCGAGGTTGATTGTCTCCGGCTTGACGGCAAGGAACACCACTTCGAACGGCTCGGACAGCTCCGACGGCGGTGGCCAGAACGCCTGCACCTGACAGCCGATGCGCTGCAACTGGCGGATCAGCTCCTCGCCGTTATGATCCCTGGGGCAGAACACCCCCACGCGTAGCGTGCGTAGATCCTTGAGTAACTCCGGAGTTGTCCTGATTCTGTGTGGCCGTACCATTCTCGACGATCAGACGTCCAGCGCATCTATCCTGGCGGTCCAGTCACCCAGCGAGTAGGTGACCAGGTACGGATCCGGATGCACCGCCCGCTTGGCTTCACGCACGATGGTAAATTGCCCCTTGGCGTTGGCGCGACCCACGCGCGGGTAGAGGCAGGTGTGGTGAGTCGTCGGATCTATGCGCACACGGCCCTGCGGCGCCAGAAATTCCGAGCCGAGCAGGTGGGGCAGCAGCGCCTCGATCTCGTCGGAGCCGGACGCGCGGAACGCGTTGGCGTACAAATGCACCTGGAAGTAGGCCGCCTCCCAGCACATGTTCGTAGTAACGTCGTCGGTTCCGAGCAACTTGCGGTATGAGGCGAGAACGGCTGCATTGACCTCGTTGTCCAGCGACTGAAAATACGGCGCGGCGGTGTAGTGTCCGGCGGCGAGCTCCGCGCCCATTTCGCGGATTTCCGCCTCGCTGGTGGTCAGGCTGGCTATCGGCATTTCCTTGGCGTTGAGACCCGCTTCTGCGTAGGCCTTGTACAGATACTGCGTGGAGTTGCCCACCACGGTGGAGAAAATGAAGCTGGGTTTCTTTTTCTTGATGTCGGCGATGATGGGATCGAACTCTTCCTGCGTGGCGCCGAGCGCGACATAGCGCTCGCCGACCTTCTCGCCATTGCGCTGCAGGACAAGCTCGGTCATCGTGCGATTCGATTCATACGGATAGATGTAGTTCGAACCGACGATGTACATGCGCGAGCCGAAATTGGTCGTCATGAAATCGGCCAACTGCACGCTGTTCTGGTTCGGGGCGGCCCCCGTGTAGATGACGTTGTTGGAGAACTCGAATCCCTCGTACAGCGTGGGATAGAAAAGAAGGCGGTTCCACTTCTCCACCACCGGCAGCACCGTCTTTCGCGTGCTCGACATATAACATCCGAATATCACGTTCACCTTGTCCGTCAGCACCAGGCGCTCAGCGAGAACACTGTGCAACGCAGGATTCGACTGTGGGTCGTAGTAGACGGGGACCACCTCGCGTCCATCTATGCCTCCGGCGGAGTTGATTTCGCTGATCGCCAGCATGGTGCCGCTCAGTTGTGATTGCTCGATCAGAGCGGTGACGCCTGTTTTCGAGAATAACACGCCAACGCGAATGGGATCGTGATTAGCCAATTTCCTGTCCTCTTCCGGTAATCGCCTTGATCTGGTCGATTGGGTGAACGAATCTTTCGATACGTTCATTTTATCAACGAACCGAGACCCGTCATCTATTGAGAAGTTTCACGAAGGCCTTGGACAGGTGAAAGGGTAACTCAACCAGTTCATCCACTATCAGGAAGTCGTTGCCGAATATACGGGACACATAGCCTTTGGCCTTGGGATCCAGCGTCAGGCAGAAAGATATCACGCCGCGCCCGCGCAACACGCGAACGGCCATCGCGGCATCCTCGATGAGATAGTCACGATCGAAAACATCGACGTCCGACGGCTCGCCATCGGTCACCACCAGCACCACCTTGTGATCTCCCGGCTGCTCCGACACCAGGCCGCAGGCGTGCCGCAGCGCCGCGCCGATACGCGTTGAGTGCTCGCCGCGCAGGGCAAGAACGCGCTGCGCCTGCGCCTCGCCGAAGGGCTCGTCGAAGTCCTTGACGCGGAAATACTCGACCTCGTGCCGTCCGTTGGACGAAAAGCCGTGCACCGCGAAGCGTTCGGCCGCCTCGCCGATGGCTTCGCAGAGCACGATGGTGGCACCCTTGGCGACGTCGAGCACGCTGTCGTAGCGGCCAGGAATGCGATCGTTGGTCGACTCCGACAGATCGAGCAGAACGAGCACCGATGGCTTGGGCGCATGCCGTCCCGGCTTGGTGAAAACCCTCGGGTCGGGCTGCACGCCCGACCGGTAGTCAACCAGCGCCGCGATCGTGCCGTTGAGATCGAGCTGATCGCCTTCCCATTGCCGCCGCAGTTTGGCGCTGCGGCTGAGCTGGTTGGCCTTGATGAGAGAGAATATCGACTGGCGGACGCGATGGCGCGGTATGGTCACTTCGATGCGCGGGCTGCCACCGAGTTGCACCGGCTTTTCGATAAGCGTCACCCAGTCCTGCCTCTCGGTCTGCGTGCGGTATTCCCACTCGGGGTAACTGAAGCGCTGCTCGACTTCGACCAGGGTCCCTGCGCCCCCCTCGCCGCCGCCATCCTCACGCTCGACGCGCTCCACGCGCACGCCCTGCACGAAGAGCTGTTCCTGCTGCTGCGGCGGCGGCTGCGGTTCGCCGAAATTCCACAGAAAAGAGTTGTCGTCGCAATACGCCGGCTCCGGTACGTATTGTTGTGGGTTGAAGCGCACCCGCATCTGACCCAGGTCATTGGCGAGAATGGATCCGATCTCGCGGAACGCGCGGTAGTCATAAGGGTCGGCCAGGCGCTCGCGAAAAAGTTGCACGCCCTTATTGACCCAGTAGTTCTCGTCTTCGACACGCCCATCGTGCAGGGCGCACGCCAGGCGCCGGGTCAGCGCGCGGAAGGTGAGTGCCGTCTCGTTGCGTGCGGGTGCGTGGAAGCGACCCCACAGCCGGCGCAGGCCCGGATGGTCCAGCGCCAGCAGATACTCTACGCGCGCATCCTCGATCAGCGAGATGATGGCGATCGACATCGGTTTAAGGCTGCCCGCGTCCTGGTGCATCGGAGAGAATCTCAGATGCGCCACGGCGTGAGCAACCGCAGCGCAATAGAGCCGGAAGTGGTCGGTACCATCGACGATCGAATAGCCTTCGGGCAGCAGCAGGCTGTTGGCGGTGATTACGGCGCGCAGCGGCGGGCCATTCAGCACCGCGTTTCGTCGGTTTTTCAGCTCCAGCGGCCGACCGGCGAGACCGTTGGCGTAAAACTGGAGCGGCGCCCTAAAGGTTTCGAGACCGTTGCCGCTCGCTTCAAACGCCAGGCTGGCGCGCGCCAACTCATCCTCCAGGCGCAGATACCTGGTCAAGCGCTCCGGCTGCTCCTCGCAGGCGCGCATGCCGGTGATGATCCAGCGTCGCAGCGCGTCGACCGACAAGCGTTCCAGCAGGTAATCGAGGTTGGCGACGAGCGCCAGGCGGTCGCCAGCATCAAGCTCGTCGAGCTCCTCGCACAGCTCCAGCAGGGCGCGATGCTCCTCAGCACGGCCAAGATGGCGCCGCAGGGCCGGCAGCTTGCGCGCCAGTTGCTCGCGCACCAGCGGGTCCTGTATGCCCTCCAGCGCCGCCTCTTCGCGCCCGGCTGACGGCACCTGCACTTCAGCGCGGAGCGATCCGTGTGCGGATGTCGGGGTCGGAGTGTCCACAGCCGGGCGTCCGTGGAACGGGATGATCAGGCGAAATGCGCTTCGATGAATCCGTCGAGCGCCTTGTGCAGCGCCTCGTCGTCGGTGATCGGCCGTGTCATGGCAAGCCGGCAGGCATCCATTGCGCGCATCCCGTCACGGATCAAGGCCGCAGCATACACCAACATGCGCGTGGAGATCCCCTCCTCCAGGCCCCGACCCTTGAGCGCACGCGACTTGGCAGCAATGCCTACCAGTTTGGCGGCCACTTCGTGGCCTACTGACGCTTCGTGCGCGACGATGGTCGCCTCGTGTTCCGGGTCTGGGTAGTAGAAATCGATGGCCCCGAAGCGCTGCTTCGTCGACTGCTTGAGATCCTTGGAGATGCTCTGGTAGCCCGGGTTGTAGGACACCACGAGCTGGAAATCCGGGTGGGCGTGGACAATTTCGCCCTTTTTGTCCAGAGGAAGGATCCGCCGCGCATCCGTCAGGGGATGAATGATGACCGTGGTGTCCTGTCGCGCCTCGACGATCTCGTCCAGATAGCAGATGGCGCCGTATCTCACTGCGGTCGTGAGTGGTCCGTCGTGCCACACGGTACCCGACGGGTCTAGCAGATACCGGCCCACCAAATCCGACGCAGTCATGTCCTCGTTGCACGCCACGGTGATCAGGGGTTTCTTGAGCAACCATGCCATGTACTCGACGAAGCGCGTCTTGCCACAGCCGGTCGGCCCCTTGAGCATCATCGGCAGGCGCAGGTGATACGCCGACTTGAACAGATCAATCTCCTTGCCGCTCGGACAATAGTAGGGCTCTGTTTTGATCAGGTACTGCTCGACGATACCGTGCATATTCCTTCACCTTGCAGCATGAGGCGCGGGCGGAACCGTCGCCCGCCCGCGTGGCCGAGACGTGCGCTAACGGTGCACCGCCGCCTTGTTCGGGATGCCTTCTATCGGGCACTCCGGCGTGCCTGGCGAAGAACGCGTGATCGACTCCACCATCTTGCGCGTGCCTTCCGGATCGTTGATCCACTTGGAGTAGAACTCATACGGGCAGGCCGCCACGCCAGCGGCCTCTTCGCCGGAGTTGATCTTGCCGGTGTAGCCCCGATGCAGAAGCTTGAACAGATGGTTCTGGGACTGCATATTGCGGCGCGCGTCGCGGATCAGGCTCAGCGACAGCTCGGCGTACTGGATGCCCATCTCTTCCTCGCCGCACTCGCCCAGCGTGCGCCCGTCGAAGCCGACGATGGCCGAATGTCCGAAGTAGGAATACACGCCGTCGAAGCCGGCGGCGTTGGCCACCGCGACATAAACGTTGTTCATCCACGCCATGGTCTTCGCCACCATCACCTGCTGCTCCTTCGCCGGATACATGTAACCCTGGCAGCGGACGATGAGTTCGGCGCCGCGCATGGCACAATCGCGCCAGATCTCGGGATAGTTGCCGTCATCGCAGATGATGAGGCTGATCTTCATGCCTTTCGGGCCCTCTGACACATAAGTGCAGTTGCCCGGATACCAGCCCTCGATCGGCACCCAGGGCATGATCTTGCGATACTTCTGCACGATCTCGCCTTTGTTGTTCATGAGGATCAGCGTGTTGTACGGCGCCTTCTTCGGGTGCTCCTCATGGCGCTCGCCGGTAAGCGAGAATACGCCCCACACATTGGCCTTGCGGCAGGCCTCGGCGAAAATCGCCGTCTCCTCGCCAGGGATCGTGGATGCCGTCTCGTACATCTCCTTGGCGTCGTACATGATGCCATGGGTGGAATACTCCGGGAAAATCACGAGATCCATGCCGGGCAGGCCCTGCTTCATGCCCACCAGCATGTCGGCAATCTTGCGGGCGTTGTCCAGCACCTCGGCCTTGGTATGCAGACGCGGCATCTTGTAGTTGACGACCGCCACCCCAACGCAATCATTGCTGCTCGAAATGTCTCCGTGTCTCATTACGTGCTCCTTCTATGCAGTGGCTACAAACTTCCATTACACGGTCAGGTAAGACCGCACTTCATCGATATTCAGACTGTCCTTATGGGCTTCGCGGACAATCCGCCCCCGGTCGATGACCATCAACCGGTCCGCTACTTCCAGCGCAAAGCTGAGAACCTGCTCCGACACCAGGATGGCGAGATTCAATTCCTTCTTCAGCTCGTTGAGAGATCTGGCGATGTCCTTGATGATCGATGGCTGGATACCCTCCGTCGGCTCATCGAGGATCAGCAGCTTGGGGCGCGAGGCCAGTGCCCGCGCGATGGCGAGCATCTGCTGCTGGCCGCCGGAGAGGTTGCCGCCCCGGCGGTTCTTCATGTCCCGGAGCACCGGGAAGAATTCGTAGATGAAGGAGGGGATGCTCCGATAACGTCCCGTTTCCAGGCCGGTGAGGATGTTCTCCTCGACGGTGAGTTGCGGGAAGATCATGCGACCCTGCGGCACAAAGGCAAGGCCCGCTGCCACACGCCTGAAGCTGGGCAGATCCTTCAGGTCTGCCCCGTCGAAAAGGATCGTGCCGCGGCGCGCCGGGATCATGCCGATCAGCGCCTTGAGCAGGGTGCTCTTGCCCATGCCGTTGCGACCGACCAGAGCCAGCGACTCGGCCTCGCCCAGCTCGAAGCCGGCGTCATGCACCACATGGCTCTCACCGTAGTAAATGTTGAGTTTGGATACGCTAAGCATGGTCGCCTCAGTGCCCGAGATAGACTTCCACGACGCGCGGGTCGGCCTGCACTTCGTCCACGGTGCCTTCGCTCAGCAGCCGCCCTTGGTGGAGCACCGTCACCTTGTTGGCAATCGAGCGCACGAAATCCATGTCGTGCTCGATCACCACGAGCGACTTTCCCGCTGCTATCTTCTTGAGAAGGATCGCCGTCTGCTCGCGCTCGCGCGGACTCAACCCTGCCACCGGTTCGTCGAGAAGCAGCAACTGCGGGTCCTGCATGAGCAGCATGCCGATTTCCAGCCACTGCTTCTGGCCATGACTGAGCTTGCCGGACTTCATGCGCAGGTGATCGGCGAGCATCACCTCCTCCGCGACGCGCTCGATGCGCTCCCGGATCGCCTTGGTCTTGCGGAAAAAGACGGATCCCCACACGCCGCGCGCCTGCGGAATGGAGATCTCAAGGTTTTCCGAGACCGTAAGGTCCTCGTAAATCGACGGATTCTGGAACTTGCGTCCGACGCCGCGGCGAACGATGTGATATTCGGACAGCCGCGTCAGCTCCTCGCCGCGGAAGCGAATGCTTCCGGCAGTGGGCCGCGTCTTGCCGCAAATCATGTCGAGCAGCGTGGTCTTTCCGGCGCCGTTGGGACCGATCACCACGCGCAGCTCGTTCTCCTCTATGGTCATCGAGAGGTCGTCCACCGCCTTGAAGCCGTCGAACGACACCGTGAGGTGGCTGATGGTAAGAATGCTCTCGCGTGCGCGGGCGAAATCGGATGCGACCGCCAAGGGGCTGGGGGCATCCAGTACTATGTCGTTCATGCGCATTCCCCGTTTCACGCCTTGAACCGGACGAGCCGCTGCAACGTGCCCGCCAGTCCGTTGGGCATGACTACGACCACGAAGATGAATAGCCCACCGAGGAAGAACAGCCAGAACTCCGGAAACTGCTCCGACAGGTACGACTTCATGAAGCCGATCAGCAGCGCCCCAAGCACGGCGCCGACGATGGACAGGCGGCCGCCTACCGCGGCGAAGATGACCATCTCGACGGAAGCGACGGCGCCGATCAGCCCCGGCGTGATGAGGCCTACCTGCAGGGTGTACAAGCTGCCGCCAATGGACGACAGCACCGCCGCCACCGAGAACACAAAGGCCTTGATCATCGCCGTGTCGTAGCCGGAGAAGCGCACGCGGTCCTCGCGATCGCGTACGGCTATGAGAAGCTTGCCAAAGCGCGTATGCACCAGCGCCGCGGCCAGCGCCATGACCGCGAGCAGCAGCAGCGCCTCGACGAAGTACAGCGTCCGCTTGGAGCCATCGCCGAGGATGTCCCAGCCGAGGAGAGTCCTGAAGTCGGTGATGCCGTTGGCGCCGCCGGTCTCACCCTGGCTGCCGACCAGCAGCACGTTCACGGTGAGGGCGAGCGAGATGGTGACGATGGCGAAATACACGCCGCTCACCCGTTTCCTGAAGATCGCGTAGGAGAACGGAAACGCCACGGCAATGGGCAGCGCGAGGATGGTGAATAGCGTGAATCCGAGGCTCTTGAACGGCTCCCACCACAACGGCAGTTGCTCGACGCTGCTCCACACCATGAAGTCGGGCAGTTCGGGCGCGGAGGCTTCCAGCTTGAGAAACATCGCCATGGCATAACCGCCGATGCCGAAGAAGATGCCCTGTCCCAGGCTGAGGATGCCGCAATAGCCCCACGACAGCACAATGCCGATGGCCACGAAGGCAAACGCCAGATATTTGCCCACCAGGTTGATCCAGAACGCATCGAGCGCGAGGGGGATGATCCCCAGCAGGGCGATGGCGGTGGCGGCGTGGCCCGCCGCCTCGCCATGTTTTTGCACGAGAGTCATGGTCAGCTTCTCATCTTGGGCGCAAACAGCCCGTTGGGCCGGAAGTAGAGGACAACGATCACCAGCAGCAGGATGGAGACTTTCGCCATCGACCCGCTCATGAGGTATTCCAGCGTGGTCTGCGCCTGCGCAATGGCGAATCCGGAGAAGACAGTGCCGATCAGGCTGGCCACGCCGCCGAAGACGACCACGATGAACGAGTCGACGATGTAAAGCTGGCCGGTGCCCGGATTGGTCGAGCCGATCATGGTGAATACGCTGCCTGCGATGCCCGCCAGACCGGAGCCCAGCGCGAAGGTCAGGGCGTCAACCCGGTTGGTGTCTATACCCACAGCGGAACTCATCGCACGGTTCTGCGTGACTGCACGGGCGCGCAGCCCGAGCCGCGTCTTGTGCAGGATCAGATACACGCCCGCGGCGACCAGCGCGGTGAGACCGATGATGAAGATGCGGTTGAGCGGAAGCTGGATGCCCTCGCTCACCGTCCATGCTCCAGACAGCCAGGTGGCGAGCGGCACGCTGACTTCCTGTGCGCCGAACACCGAGCGGTAGGTCTGCTGCAGCACCAGACTGAGGCCCCAGGTGGCGAGCAGCGTGTCCAGCGGACGGTTGTAGAACCAGCGTATGAAGCCGCGCTCGAGAACGTAGCCGAAGACAAAGGTCACGCCGAAGGCCAGCGCGATGGCGAAGAACAGGTACACGTTCATCAGGGACGGCATGTGTTCCTCGAAGAATTTGGCCGTAAGGTAAGTAGTATAGGCACCCAGCGCCATCAGTTCGCCGTGCGCCATGTTGATGACGCCCATCAGGCCGAACACGATGGCCAGGCCCAGCGCCATCAGCAGGAGGATGGTGAACAGGCTAACGCCGTTGAAGAGCTGCGTTACCGCGATATCGAATGACATACTGCCGTCCGTTCTGGTTGAAGACCGAAGCCTCGCCCTGCAGGAGTGGCGCTCGCCACCCCCGCCCGGGCTCCGCAAGGACTGCGGGAAACGCGTTACAGCTTCGGGAACGGATTCGGTTCGATCATGCCCGACTCGTGCACGATGTCGAACTGGCCATCGGCGCGCGCCCTGCCGATGCGCACCTTCTTCCACACGTGGTGGTTCGTCTTGTGGATCTTGATCTTGCCTTCCGGCGCCTCGAACTCCAGCTCGGATGAAGCGGCGATGACCTTGTCCACGTCGAACGACTTGGCACGCTCGCACGCCATCTTCCACAGGTACACCGAGTTGTAGGCGCACTCCATGGGATCGCCCACCACGCGCTCCTGGCCGTACTTGGCCTTGAGCGCCTTGACGAAGCGGTCGTTGGTCGGGCTCTTTATGCTCTGGAAGTAACCCATGCAGGCGTAATAGCCCACGGCATTGTCCTTGCCTATGCCATCGATCTCGTTCTCCGACACGACCGTCGACAGCAGCACCTGCTTGGTGCCGTCGAGACCAGCGGCCTTGAGCTGCTTGTAGAAGGCGACGTTGCTGCCCCCAACCACCGTGCTGTAGATGCAGTCCGGCTTGGCGGCCTTGATCTTGCTGATGATGGACGAGAACTCGGTGTGACCCAGCGGTGCGTATTCCTCGCCGAGCACCTTGCCTCCCACCCGGGCGATGGTGGGCTTGGCGATCTTGTTGCAGGTGCGGGGATAGATGTAATCGGAGCCGACCAGGAAGAATGTCTTGCCCTTCTCCTTGGCCAGCCACTCGATGGCGGCGATCACCGACTGCGTCGCTTCCTGCGACGTGTAGATCACGTGCTTGTCCTGCTCCTGGCCCTCGTAGTAGGTCGGATAGTAGAGCAGACCCTTGGACTGACTCAGCACCGGCAGGACCGCCTTGCGCGAGGCCGAGGTGTAGCAGCCGATGATGGCCGGCACCTTGTCGCGCTGAAGCAGCTTCTTCGCCTTCTCGGCGAAGGTTGGCCAGTCGCTGGCGCCGTCTTCCACGATGGGTTCGATCTTGCGGCCGAGCACGCCGCCAGCGGCATTGATTTCATCAATGGCCATTTTTTCCGCGTCGACCAGGGCGGCTTCGGCGATGGCGATGGTACCGGTCAGCGAGTGCAGCAGGCCCAGATGCACGGTGTCGGCGGTGTAGCCGATCTTGGGCCACAGGCCCGCGGCCGGGACGGCACCGGCGGCCACCAGGCTGCCTCCGATCTGAATGAAGCGACGGCGTGTGATTCCACTCATCATTACCCTCCTCTCAGGTGTGAAACAAACATCCGATCTTCGGAAAGCGCGTACCACCGGCACAGGACAGCCCGTGCTGCCCCTCGGCGGCCGGAACGCTCCACCTCCGCCAGTGGTTACGCAACTCAACCGTGTTGTGCCTGCTCCAGATCAGCCGTCGGAATCGGCACCGGAAAGCGGCGGCCGCCCGGCACGCTTGCGGTGCGACAGCAAAAAAAAACCCTACGCAGCGCACGCGCCGCACAGGGCATCCTTGCCATTCCCCGGAGACCGACATCGTTGGCGGTCCCGGCGATGTATTCGCTCGCAAACTGCAAAAAAAAAACCCCAAGCAGCGCGTCGCGCTCCTCGGGGCTTCTTTGCCTGTCCCGCGCGCGACGTCATTGGCGCGCGCGGGAGATGTATGAGTTCCTAGCTAATCTGCGAAGTAACGATAGTTATATTTTTGATCTGTGTCAATGCATTTGCGAAACTTTCGATTGTGCGGTGCCACATAGAGCGGACTCGGTTAGCTTCGATAAGCCCTCGAATGCCCACAACCCCTTGCTCAACCCGGATTCGTTAAGTGGCGCCGCGGGCCGCTTGGACGGGCCGGTTTCCTGGCACGTTGATGCTGCAGGAAGTACCTCTCGTACCCAGCACGAGTGTGCCATGCGCCCGCCGCCGCAACTTCCGCGGCGGATCGGACCACCACCTTCCGTTCCCTTACAGATAGCGCGCCAGCTCCAGCTTGCCGATGTGGTTGCGGTGCACCTCGTCCGGGCCGTCGGCGATGCGCAGGGTGCGGGCGCTGGCGTAGGCGTGGGCGAGGAAGGGGTCGGCCACGCCGGCGCCGCCGTGGGCCTGGATGGCCCAGTCGATCACCTTGCACGCCATGTTGGGGGCGGCCACCTTGATCATGGCGATTTCCTTGGCGGCGGTCTTGTTGCCGACGGTGTCCATCATGTAGGCAGCCTTGAGTACCAGCAGGCGCGCCTGGTCGATCATGATGCGCGCCTCGGCGATGCGCTCGCGCGTCACGGTTTGATCCGCTACCGCGCGGCCGAAGGCCACGCGCTTGAGGGTGCGCTGGCACATCTTTTCCAGGGCGCGCTCGGCCAGGCCGACGAGACGCATGCAGTGGTGGATGCGGCCCGGGCCGAGACGCCCCTGGGCGATCTCGAAGCCGCGGCCCTCGCCCAAGAGGATGTTGCTCACCGGCACGCGCACGTTGTCGAAGCGCGTCTCGCCGTGGCCGTGGGGCGCATCGTCGAAGCCGAACACCGGCAGCGGGCGCACCACCGTCACGCCGGGGGTGTCGCGCGGCACGATGATCATGGACTGCTGGCGGTGCCGGTTGGGGTTGTCCGGGTCGGTCTTGCCCATGAAGATGAACACCTTGCAGCGCGGATCGTTGGCGCCGGAGGACCACCACTTGTGGCCGTTGATGACGTAGTGATCGCCGTCGCGCACGATGGAACTGGCGATGTTGGTGGCATCCGAGGAGGCCACACCCGGCTCGGTCATGGCGAAGCAGGAGCGGATCTTTCCTTCGAGCAGCGGCTCCAGCCACTGCTTCTTCTGCTCCGGCGTGCCGTAGCGCACCAGCACTTCCATGTTGCCGGTGTCGGGCGCGGAGCAGTTGAACACTTCCGGCGCCCATTGCACCCGCCCCATGATCTCGCACAGGGGCGCGTATTCCATGTTGGTGAGCCCGGCGCCGTATTCGGACTCGGGCAGGAAGAGGTTCCACAGGCCCTGGGCCTTGGCCTTCTCCTTGAGCTCCTCGATGAGCCGGGTGGGCTGCCAGCGGTCGCCCTGGGCCACTTCCTCGTGGAAGCGCTGCTCGTTGGGATAGACGTGGTCGTCCATGAAGGCGCTCACGCGCTTGATCAGTTCCTTGGTGCGGGCCGAGTATTCGAATTCCATTTGCATTCCCCCTGGTAATTGCGCGGTAGGCAAAGACTAGAGGCAGCGTTACAATCAATCAAATGAATAGTTCTAATATTGTCCAATCAAAACTGTGCATATATCCCGCATCGATCTGAACCTCTTCGTGGCCCTGGACGCGATCTATACGGAAGGGGGGATCACCCGGGCCAGCGCGAAGCTGAATCTCACCCAGCCGGCTGTAAGCCATGCCCTGGCGCGGCTGCGCGAGCTGTTCGGCGATCCGCTGTTCGAGCGCCAGGGCCATGCCATGGTGCCCACGCCCCTGGCGCGCAGCATCATCGAGCCGGTGCGGCGCTCGCTGCGCACCCTGGAGGTGACGCTGCACGAGAGCGGCAGCTTCGACCCGGCCACCACCCAGAAGCGCTTCGTGTTGGGGTTGCGCGACGTGCTGGAACCGACGGTGCTGCCGCCCCTGATGCAGCACATCACCGAGGAGGCACCCTTCGTGGATGTCTCGACGGTGCTGGCCGAGAGGCGCAGCCTGGAGTCGGAGCTGGCGGCGGGAACCCTGGATGCGGCGATCGACGTGCTGCTGCCGGCGGCGGGCGGCCTGCGCCATACCCTCATCGCCTCGGGGGCGCTGGTGGTGCTGGCGCGCCGCGATCATCGACAGGTGCAGGGGAATCTGGATCTGGACACCTATCTGCGCCAGGAGCACATCCTGGTGACGTCAAGGCGCCGCGGACCGGGACTGGAAGACCTGGAACTCAGCCGGCACGGGCTGCAGCGGCGTGTGCGGCTACGCTGCCAGCACTATTTCGCCGCCTGCCACGTGGTGAGCCGCACCGACCTGCTGCTCACCATGCCCGAGCGCTACGCCCGGATCGCCAACCGCCAGTTCAAGAACCAGATTCTGCCCTTCCCCCTGGAGGGACCGGCCATGGACGCCTATCTCTACTGGCATGCCAACGCCGACAGCGATCCCGCCAACCGCTGGTTCCGCACCCAGCTCCTGCGCACCTTCGAATGAGGCTACTCCATGCCGGCGATGTACTCGGCCACCGCCTTGATCTCCAGCTCCGTGAGCTTGGAGGCGATAGTGTGCATCACCGCGTTGTCGTTGGTGCGCTCGCGCTTGTTGAACTGCTTCAACTGGGTTTCGGTGTAGAGGGCGTTCTGGCCCGCCAGGCGCGGCAGTTGCGGCGTGCCCGCGCCGTCGGGGCCATGGCAACTGGCACAGGCGGCCACGCCGCTATAGACGTTGCCGCGGTGATACACGTAGCGGCCCACGGCTGTTATTTCGGGGTCGGACGGCGCGTGGGGCGCCGGTTTCTGCTTGCTGAAGTAAACGCCCAGGGCGCGGATCTCGGCGTCGTCGAGATCCGCCACCATTTCCGTCATCTGGCTCTTGCGCCGGCCGCTCTTGAAGTCGAGCAGTTGCTTGGCGAGGTATTCCGGATGCTGCCCGGCCAGGCGCGGATAGAGCCCGCTGGAACTCTCCCCTTCAAAACCGTGGCACAGGAAACAGCGGCCCGAAACGATCTTCCTGGCGCGCTCCAGGTCGGCGTCGGCGGCGGCCGCCGCAGCGGCCCACGCCAAGCCCAATGCCCATAACGCCCTTCTCATCTCCCATCCTCCGTCTTTGTTTCAGGGGATGCTAGCAAAGGGCCGGCGCATCATTGATCAAATATCGTTAAGGGCTTATTAGCACTAGTTGTGTCCCGTGCTGCCGAAGCCGCCGGCGCCGCGACGGGACTCCACGAACTGGTCCACCACGTTGAAGGCCACCTGCAGCACCGGCACCACCACCAGTTGCGCGAGCCGGTCCAGGGGGTTGAGGGTGAAGGTTTCCTTGCCCCGGTTCCAGGTGGAGACGAAGATCTCGCCCTGGTAGTCGGAATCGATCAGGCCCACCAGATTGCCCAGCACGATGCCGTGCTTGTGGCCCAGGCCGGAGCGCGGCAGGATCAGCGCCGCCAGACCCGGATCGGCCAGGTGGATGGCGATGCCGGTGGGAATGAGCTGGGTCTCCCCCGGGTGCAGCTTGACCGGGCCTTCGATGCAGGCGCGCAGGTCCAGGCCGGCGGCGCCGGGCGTGGCGTAATGGGGCGGATTGTCCTGCAGGCGCGGATCGAGGATGCGGATGTCTATGCGATGCATGGCTGTCTCAGGTGCGCAGCAGTTGTGCGAGATGGGCGACGATCTGGCGTGCCAGCTCCTGCTTGGGGCCGGCCTGCAGGGGATGCCTGCCCTGGTTGTCGAACAGGATCACCGTGTTCTCGTCGCCGCCCATGCCGTGCTGCACCAGGTTGCCCACCACCAGCGGCAGCTTCTTGGCCTGGCGCTTGGCTTCCGCATACTCCTCCAGGTTCTGGCTCTCGGCGGCGAAGCCGACGCAGAAGGGCGGCTGATCCAGGGAAGCGACCTCGGCCAGGATGTCGGCGGTGGGTTCCAGTTGCAGGGTAAGCTGGGTCTTGCCTTTCTTGATCTTGTGCTCGGCCGACTGGGCCGGGCGGTAGTCGGCGACCGCGGCCACGCCGATGAAAATGCCGTGGTCGCGCACGCGCGCCATGACCGCCTCGCGCATCTGTGCGGCGGTGGTGACGTTGACGCGATTGACGCCGCGGGGGGTCGGAAGGGAAACGGGGCCGCTCACCAGGGTCACCTGGGCGCCCGCGTGGCGCGCCGCCCGGGCAAGGGCGAAGCCCATCTTGCCGGAGCTCGAGTTGGTGAGGCCGCGCACCGGGTCGATGGGCTCGAAGGTCGGGCCGGCGGTGATCAGCACGCGCCAGCCGCGCAGGGGCTTGGGCACCAGGAAGGCGACGATGTCCTCGTACAGTTCCTCCGCCTCGAGCATGCGGCCCATGCCCGTTTCGCCGCACGCCTGGTCGCCGCTGGCAGGCCCCAGCACGTGGATGCCGTCTTCGGCCAGTTGGCGCAGGTTGCGCCGGGTAGCCGGGTTTTCCCACATCTGGCGGTTCATGGCGGGCGCCACCAGCAGCGGGCAGTCGCGCGCCAGGCACAGGGTGGTGAGCAAGTCATCACACAGGCCGTGGGCCAGCTTGGCCAGGAAGTCGGCGCTGGCCGGCGCCACCACCACCGCGTCGGCGCCCCGGGTCAGCTCGATGTGGGCCATGTTGTCGTCGGCGCGGGCGTCCCACAGGTCGCTCCATACCGGCCGCCCCGACAGGGCCTGGAAGGTCACCGGCGTCACGAAGCGGGCGCCGCCGGCCGTCAGCACCACGTCCACCCGGGCACCGCCCTTCACCAGCAGCCGCGTCAGTTCCGCCGCCTTGTAGGCGGCGATGCCGCCCGTCACACCCTGTACAATGCGCTTTTTTCTCAACTCGCTCATGACGCTAGGATAGAATCCGGGGTTTCCATTCGAACGATTCTAGCCCAAACCCATGCCCATCACCGACTGGCCGCAAGAAGAACGCCCGCGCGAGCGCCTGCTCGCCAAGGGTGCCCATGCCCTGTCCGACGCGGAACTCCTGGCCATCTTTCTGCGCGTCGGCGTCAAGGGCAAGAGCGCGGTGGATCTGGCGCGCGACCTGCTGGGCCACTTCGGCAGCCTGAACCGACTGTTTGCCGCGCCTGCCGCCGAATTCGCCGCGGTGCCCGGCATGGGCGCCGCCAAGTACGCGCAGTTGCGGGCGGTGCTGGAAATGGCGCGACGGGCGCTACGCGAGGAGATCGCCACGGGCGATGCCCTGTCCTCCCCGGGTGCGGTGCGCGACTACCTGCGCCTCACCCTGGGCGCCCTGGCCCACGAGGTGTTCATGGTGCTGCTGCTGGACGCCCAGAACCGCCTGATCGGCGCCGAGGAGCTGTTCCGCGGTACCCTGACCCAGACCAGCGTCTATCCGCGCGAGGTGGTCAAACTGGCTCTGCAGCGCAACGCCGCGGCGGTCATCTTCGCCCACAACCATCCCTCCGGCCTGTGCGAGCCCAGCGCCGCCGACACCGTCCTGACCCGTGCCCTCAAGGACGCCCTGGCGCTGGTGGACGTGAAAGTGCTGGACCACTTCATCGTCGCCGGCAGCGGCCGCCCCCTGTCCTTCGCCGAGCGCGGCCTGTTATAAAACTCGCTTGAATTGCCGTGGAAAAATCCGGTAAAATGATTGGCTTTGCGAATCCCTGGAGCGTAATATGGCTCGCGTCTGCCAAGTTACCGGAAAGTCACCCATGGTGGGGAACCACGTTTCCCACGCCAACAACAAGACCAAGCGCCGCTTCCTGCCCAACCTGCAGTACCGCCGCCTCTGGGTCGAGTCCGAGAACCGCTGGGTGCGCCTGCGCCTGTCCAACGCGGGCTTACGCACCATCGACAAGAAGGGCATCGACGCCGTCTTGGCCGAGCTGCGCGCGCGCGGCGAGCGCATCTGAGGCGCCTTTAGGAGCGATCTGTCATGCGTGAGAAGATTAAACTCGAGAGCACCGCCGGCACCGGCCATTTCTACACGACCACCAAGAACAAGCGCACCATGCCGGAAAAGATGGAGATCAAGAAGTACGATCCCAAGGCGCGCAAGCACGTCATCTACAAAGAGACCAAGCTCAAGTGAGCTTGCCCCTCTCCAAGAAACCCGCTGCGGCGGGTTTTTTTTGTCCCCCAAACCATGACCGCTCTGCGCCTTCTCGCCCTGCTGGCTGTCTTCAGCCCCTTGTCCGTCCTGGCCGACGACGATTGTCAAGGCGCGCCCCGGGAAGCGGTGCTCGCCGTGCCGGCGCCCGCCGACAAGCTGGTGCGCGTGGCCTGCACCAAGTGGGGACACATGCTCGCGCCGGCCGCCGGCTGGCTGTGGACCAAGCCCGGCGGCATCAGCCCGGTGTTTTTCCCGGCCCAGATGGTGCAGTCCAGCCCCGGGGATTCCGGCCATCGGGATCACTTCCGCGAAATCCGCGTGCGCGAGCTGCCCCCGAAGGAGGCGCTGGAGAAGTGGCAGCCCATCGGCGCCCTGTTCGCCGCGAAATCGCCGGCCGACCTCCGGGCGCTGGAAATCGTGGCGGTGAATCAGGACAAGCAGGCCCACATCCTCTACCTGTTCAACAAGAACTGGGGCTATGCCTGCTCGCCGGAATGCACCGTAAACACCGCCTTCCTGCTGATCCACCGGGAGCGCCGGCCGGTCGCCTGGTAGACGGAAAAACCCGCCGGCGCAATGCGCCTACACGGCGTACTGGCGCAGGCGCAGCGAGAACTCTTGCAACTGCCGTATGCCGCTCGCCTCGGCACGCTGGCACCAGTCCTGCAACTGCTTGACGAGCTGCTCGCGGGAGGCCGCCGAGCGCTGCCACAGGGCCGCCAGCTCGCGGCGCATGGCGTACACCGTCGACAGGCGGCTGCTCTGCTGCAGCACCGAGTGCAGTTTCTCCTTCTCGGGAGCGCTGAGCTGGGCCTCGTCCCGCTGCAGCCAGCGCTTGACCGCCCTGAGGGACTTCACGTCCGCCAGGCTGTGGCGGCTTTCCTTGAGCTTGCGCACTTCCTCCCGGTAGATCTGCCTGAGGGATTTCATGTAGCGCGTCATGACGTCGTAGCGATGGGTGATGACGGCCTGCAGGGTGTCGAAATCCGCCACCGGCTTGGCTGCGGCGAAGCGCGGCTTGGGCATCACCTTCTTCACCGTCGCCAGCTTGAGCGCCTGCAGCAGGCGGATGTACATCCAGCCGATGTCGAACTCGTACCAGCGCGCCGACAGCCTGGCCGAAGTAGCGAAGGCGTGGTGGTTGTTGTGCAGCTCCTCGCCGCCGATCAGGATGCCCCAGGGGACGATGTTGGTCGAGGCATCGGCGCAGTCAAAGTTGCGGTAGCCCCAGTAGTGGCCGATGCCGTTGATGACGCCGGCGGCCCAGAAGGGGATCCACACCATCTGCACGCCCCAGATGAGGGCGCCGGCCACGACGCCGAACAGGGCGACGTCGATGGCTGCCATGACCAGGATGCCGTACTTGTGCAGCGGCGTGTAGATGCGCCGCTCCAGCCAGTCGTCGGGCGTGCCGTGGCCGTAGCGCTCCAGGGTCTCGCGGTTGTGGGACTCCTTCACGTACAGGAACACCCCGCCCCACAGGACGCGGTTGATGCCCAGGATCTGCGGGCTGTGGGGATCTTCCTCGGTCTCGCACTTGGCGTGGTGCTTGCGGTGAATGGCCGCCCACTCCTTGGTGATCATGCCGGTGGTGAGCCACAGCCAGAAGCGGAAGAAGTGGCTGGCGGGCGCGGCCAGGTCCAGCGCGCGGTGGGCCTGGTGGCGGTGCAGGAAAATCGTGACGGAGGCGATGGTGACGTGTGTCAGGCCCAGGGCGACCAGGACATAACCCCACCAGGGAAGATCGATGAAACCGGTGTACATAACTGCCTTAAAAAAGAAACTGCAACAGATTGTACTTGAAGTGTAAACCTTTGAAGAAGAATATTCTTGCGTTTGTGCCGATTATTGCTTCGCACAAGACGGGCACGTTCCCGCTTCGACAGCGGCGGCGTTCAAACGAACCCGCAAGGGGCGCAAAAGGCGGAATATTGCCGCCGGGGTCGCGCTAGGCGAGGAGTTGGCGCACGTGGCGCGCGATCATTAGTTCTTCGTTGGTGGGAATGACCCACACCGACACCGCCGAATCGGCCGTGCTGATGCGCGGCCCGCCGGCGCGGTTGGCTGCCGCGTCCAGCTTCACCCCCAGCCAGGCGGCGTCACGGCATACCCGCTCGCGTATGGGGGCGGCGTGCTCGCCGATGCCGGCGGTGAACACCAGGGCATCCAGGCCGCCCAGGGCCGCCGCCAGCGAGCCCAGCTCACGGCCGATGCGATGGACGAACAGGTCCACGGCGCGGGCGGCCCCCGGCTCGGCGCTGGCCAGGAGGGTGCGCATGTCGCTCGACACGCCCGACACGCCCAGGAAGCCCGAGCGGTGATAGAGCAAATGCTCGATCTCCCGGGGCGACATGTGCAGCTCGTCCAGGAGGTAGAGGATGACGCCCGGATCGAGGGCACCGCAGCGGGTGCCCATGGGCAGGCCGTCCAGGGCGGTGAAGCCCATGGTACTCGCCACGCTCCTGCAGTCGCGCATCGCGCACATGCTGGCGCCGTTGCCCAGGTGAGCGACGACGGTGCGGCCTTGCGCCGCCCGCGGGTCGATGCCAGGCAGCGCGGCGGCGATGTACTCGTAGGACAGCCCGTGAAAGCCGAAGCGGTGCACGCCGCGCCCGGTGATGTCCGGCGGCAGGGCGAAGGACTGGGCCACTTCAGGCTGGGCACGATGAAAGGAAGTATCGAAACACGCCACTTGGGGCAGTTCCGGTGCGCGCGCCAGAATGGCTTTGATGGGAGAAAGATTGTGGGGCTGATGCAAGGGCGCGAGGGGAATGAAATCCTGCAGCCGCCGCACCGCCTCGCCGTCGATGCGCACCGGCCGGTCGTACACCGTGCCGCCGTGCACCACACGGTGGCCCACGCCCGCCAGGGCCTGGCCGTCGTGGCGGCTCAGCCATTCCAGCACGACGTCCGTCGCCGCTTCGTGGTCGAGCGGCCGGTCGTCCGGCCAGCGCCGCTCCGCCACCACTTCGCCGGCCGCGTTGCTGGCGATGAAATGGCTGCGCGTGCCCATGCCTTCCACCTGGCCGCGCCAGGTCAGTACCAGATCCGCGTCGTCACCTTGGGAAAAGAGGGAGAACTTGAGGCTCGACGAGCCGGCGTTCAGGACCAGAATGCATTCGACCATGGATCAGGTCTCGCTCTCCTGCCTGGCGCGGGCGCGAATGATGCGCACGTCACGCTGAGGGAAGGGAATCTCGATGCCGGCCGCCTTGAAGGCGCGCCAGATTTCCAGGTTGAGGTCGGAGCGCACGCCCAGCGTTCCCTCCTGGGGATCGCCGATCCAGAAGCCCAGTTCCAGGTCCACGCCCGAGTCGGCGAAGCGCACCAGGAAAGCCTTGGGCTCCGGGTCCGCCAGCACGCGCGGATGTCTGCGCGCCACCTCCACCAGAATGGCCATGGCGCGCTCCGGGTCGGCGGCATAGCTCACCTGCACCTGCACCGACTGGCGCACCTGGGGATTGGTATAGGTCTCGTTCTGCACCACGCTGCTCACCAGCACCTCGTTGGGCACGATGGCTTCCACCCCGCTCAGGGCGCGCAGCACCGTGTAACGGGTGGTGATCTGCATGACCTGGCCGGAATACCTGTCCACGGTGATCATGTTGCCCATGCGGATGGAGCGGTCCAGCAGGATGATGAAGCCGGAAACGTAGTTGCTGGCGATTTTCTGCAGGCCGAAGCCCAGGCCCACACCCAAGGCGCCGCCGAACACCGACAGGGTGGTGAGATCGATGCCTACCATGGGCAGGCTGATGAGGATGGCCACCAGCATCAGCACCGCCTTGCCCAGGCGTGCCAGCACCACCCGCAGGCTGGCGTCCATGCCCTCGGCACGCATCAGGCGGTCGTCCAGCACGCCGCCGATCCACAGGGCCACCAGCAGCGTGGTCAGGACCACGAAAGCGCCCTGCAGCAGCAGCCATACCGACAGCTTCTGCTTGCCTACGGAGAAGGTGATGGCCTCCAGCCCGTCGATGATCTCCGGCAGCAGGCCGACGATGTGCAGGGCCACCACGGCCCACACCACCAGGGCGATGATGCGCTCGAAGGCCGCCAGCCAGCCGGACGGTGCGAAGGCGTGGCGCAGGGCGAACACCACCATGCGGATGACCGCCCAGGAGATCAGCAGCGGCACGGCGATATTGAGCAGATTCACCTGGTAGCGTTGCCGCACCACTTCGCGCGCGACCATGAGCAGCAGCAGCGCAATCAGGGGGAACAGCACGCGGTTGAGGCCGCGCCGCCCCGCCTCCCAGGCGCCGCCCACGGGCAGGTGCTTGCGGCGCAGCAGCCGCGTCAGCAGCCAGGCGAGCGCCAGGCACAACGCCAGGGCGGCGAGCTGCCACAGCACGTCCACGCGCTGAAAGTTGGTGATGAATACGCTCAGCAGATTGCGCAACTCGTGGTTTTGCACGTTATTTCGTCAATACCGCTTCGGCATAGGGTACGGCGTCAAGGCGATGGCGCTGCCAGTTGTCCAGGTAGGTGCGCACCAGTTTGCGGTTGCCGCGCAGGATGAGCAGGTTCTCCGCGTTGCGCGCCTGGGCCGAATAGGTGAAGTTGAAGGAGCCGGTGGCCACCGCGGCGCCGGGCAATTCCGCATCGACGATGAGGATTTTATTATGGGCCGCCGCATAACGCACTTCGACATGGACCGGGATGCCGGCCATGGCGAGCAGCGGAATCTGGCTGTTGTCGCCGCGCGCCGTCTGCTCTGCGTCGGCCAGCACCTCGACCGCCACGCCGCGCGAGTGGGCATCCAGCAGGGCGCGGGCGAGGGGGCGGCTGGTGAACAGGTAAGCCTGGATGCGGATGGAGCGCTTGGCGGATTGGATCAGCCGGATGAGCGCGGCTTCCGGATCGTCCCAAGGGGAGAAGGCGACTTCCACCGTGCCCGTGGCCTTGATGGCGCTCGATGGCGGGGCGTCGAAAGCCCGGGCGCCACCCCACAGGGACAGGGCAAGAAACAGGACGGCCGGGCGCGGCAGGCGGAAGCTCAAGGCGGCATCACGTAACGGAAAGCCGCGATTCTAGCCTATTCGGGCACCCCCACCTCCACCCGCCCGTCGCGCACGCGCACGGGAAAGGTCTGCACCGGCTCGTAGGCGGGAGGCGTCAGGGCGGCGCCGGTCTTGAGGGAGAAGCGGGCCCCGTGGCGGCAGCAGACGATCTCGTCGCCCTCGATGTCGCCGTTGGTCAGGACTTCCTCCTCGTGGGTGCACAAGTCCTCGATGGCGTAGTAGGCACCGTCCGCGTTGATCACGGCGATGGAGGTGCGTCCCCAATCCACGGTACAGAAGCCGCCGGGAGGGATCTCCCCCTCGGCGGCCACGTCTATCCATTCCGTCGGCTCGGTCATAACGGACTGACTACAGCATCCCCGCTTCCAGCTTGGCGGCTTCGCTCATCATATCCCGGTTCCAGGGCGGCTCCCACACCAATTCCACGTTGGCCTCGGCCACCCCTGGGATGGACAGCAGCTTGTCCCGTACCTCCTGGGTGAGAAAAGCGCCCATGCCGCAACCGGGTGCGGTGAGGGTCATCTTCACGTCGACCCGGTAGCGCTTGCCCTCTTCCAGCGGCGTCACCATGCACTCGTAGACCAGGCCCAGCTCGACGATGTCGATGGGAATCTCCGGATCGTAGCAGCTGGCCATCTGGGCCCATGCGGCGGCCTCTATTTCCTCCAGCGTAGTGTCCACCTCGCCGGCATTTTCCTCGCGGGTGGACACCTCCTTGCCCAGGGCATCGGCGTCCTTGCCTTCGATGCGGTACATGCTGCCTTCGCACACCACGGTGAAGCTGCCGCCCAGTTGCTGGGTGATCTGCACAGGGTCGCCCGCCTTCAGGGTCACGGTCGTGCCCCAGGGCACCAGGGCGGCGGGCACGTCGCGCGTGAGGATGACTTCTTCGACATCACGCATGGCCGGTCACTCCGTGGTCGCCGCCTCGTGCTTGCCGAGCAGCGCGTTGTGCAGGGTATGCCAGGGCAGCGTGGCGCACTTCACGCGCACGGGGAATTCCTTGACGCCCGATAGCACCTCCAGCTTGCCCAGGTCTTCGGGTGCCACATTGTCGTCCACGATCATGGCGTGGAAGGAGCGGAACAGCTTCTCCACTTCCTCCACCGGCCGGCCCTTGACCGCCTCGCTCATGAGGGAAGCCGAGGCGGTGGAAATGGCGCAGCCCTGGCCCTCGAACTTCACGTCGGCGACCCGGCCGCCTTCCAGCTTGAGATACACCGTGACGTTATCGCCACACAGCGGGTTGTGCCCCTCGGCCACCCGGTTGGCATCGGCCAGCCTGCCGAAATTGCGCGGATGGCGGTTGTGGTCGAAGATGACTTCCTGGTAAAGCTCTCGCAGATCGCCCGTATCACTCATATATCTCACCGGCCGAAGAATTTCTGCGCCTTGCGGATCGCCGCCATGAGGGCATCCACCTCGGCGTGGGTGTTATAGACGGCGAAGGAAGCGCGCGCCGTGCCGGGGATGCCGAAGCGGGTCATGACCGGCATGGCGCAGTGATGCCCGGCGCGGATGGCTACGCCCTCGCTGTCCAGGATGGTGCCCACGTCGTGGGGATGGATGCCTTCCAGCACGAAGGACAGGATGGCCGCCTTGTCGCGCGCCGTGCCCACCAGGCGCATGCCCGGAATGCGCCGCGCCTCCTCGGTGGCATGGCGCAGCAGCTCCGCCTCATGGGCGGCGATGGCCTCCAGGCCGATGCCGGCGACATAGTCCAGGGCCGCCCCCAGGCCGATGGTACCGGCGATGTTGGGTGTGCCCGCCTCGAACTTGTGGGGCAGGACGTTGTACTCGGTCTTGTCGAAGCTCACGGTGCGGATCATGTCGCCGCCGCCCTGCCACGGCGGCATGGCCTCCAGCAGCTCGCGCTTGCCGTAGAGCACGCCGATGCCCGTGGGGGCGTACAGCTTGTGGCCGGACAGGGCGTAGAAATCGCAGTCCAGCGCCTGCACGTCCACCGGCCCGTGGGCCGCCGCCTGGGCGCCATCCAGCAGCACCGGCACGCCACGCTCGTGGGCCGCCTCGACGATCGCCCGTGCCGGGTTGACGGTGCCCAGGGCGTTGGACACGTGGGCCACCGCCACCAGGCGGGTGCGCGGCCCCAGTAGGCGCAAGAACTCCTCGAACATCAGCTCGCCCGCGTCGTTGATGGGCGCCACCTTCAGCACCGTCCCGGTCTGCTGGCCCAGCAACTGCCAGGGCACGATGTTGGAGTGATGTTCCAGGAGGGACAGCACGATCTCGTCGCCGGGCTTAAGCTGGCTGCGGCCCCAGCTCTGGGCCACCAGGTTGATGGCCTCGGTGGTGCCGCGCACGAATACGATCTCTTCCGCGTGGCGCGCATTGAGGAAGCGGCGCACCTTCTCCCGCGCCGCCTCGTAGGCGTCGGTGGCCTTCTGGGACAGCAGGTGCACGCCCCGGTGGATGTTGGAGTTGTATTCCAGGTAGTAGCGCCGCTCCGCCTCGATCACCGCCAGGGGCTTCTGGGTGGTGGCGGCGTTGTCCAGGTAGGCCAGGGGCTTGCCGCGCACCGTCTGCGCCAGGATGGGGAAATCGGCGCGCACCGTCTCCACGTCCAGCGCCGGAGCCTGCAGGTGGCGCACCTCATCATGTATCGCGCTCATACCAGTTCCTTCAGTCTCTCGGCTTCGGCCATGCGCTCGACCATCAGCCGCTCGGTGCGGTTGCGCAGGCTGCGGATGCGGATGCGCTCCAGCACCTCGGCGGCGAAGGCGTAAGTCAGCAGGTCGCGCGCATGGCCCTCTTCCAGGCCGCGGGTGCGCAGGTAGAACAGCATGTTGTCATCGAGCTGCCCGACGGTGGCGCCGTGGCTGCACTTGACATCGTCGGCGTAGATCTCCAGTTGCGGCCGGGTGTCCACTTCCGCGTCCCGGGACAGCAGCAGGTTGTGGTTGATCTGCCCGGCATCGGTCTTCTGGGCGTCCTTGTGCACCACGATGCGCCCCGTGAACACGGCGCGCGCCCTGTCGTCCAGGATGCCCCGGTAGAACTCGCGGCTGGTGCCCCGGGGCCGGGCATGGTCTATGGTCGTGTGGTGATCCACGTGCTGGCGCCCGGCGACCACGTACAGGCCGTTGAGGGTGGTCTCGCAACCGGTGCCGTCGAAGCGCGTGGCGATGTCGTTGCGCGCCAGCTCCGCCCCCAGGGACAGGGAATGGGAGTCGAAGCGGCTGCCGGCCTCCTGCCGGGCGACGACGGTGGCGATGTGGAAGGCCTTCACGTTCTCCTGCTGCACCTTGTAGTGCTCGACGCGCGCGCCGCGGCCGGCGGCGATCTGGGTCACGGCGTTGGTGAAGTAGCCGCCCCCGCCCAGGGCCACGTAGTGCTCCACCACCGTAACGGCGGCGCCGTCCGCCGCCACGACCAGGTTGCGCGGATGGCTGACGCAGCCCGCCGTCGTGCTCACGAACAGCAGGTGGATGGGCTCTTCCACGATCACGCCCTCGCCCACTTGCACGAAGGCGCCGTCGGCCATGAAGGCGGTATTCAGTTCAACGAAGGCACCCGCCGCCGGGGCCTCCCTCAGGTAAGGCTCGGCCAGATGGGGAGCGCGGGCCAGCACCTCGGCCAGGCTGTCTGCCAGGGACGGCGCCGGTAGCGCCCCCACGCGCGACAGGGCCGGCGCATAGCGGCCGTCCACGAACACCAGGCGGTGGGGCACGTCCTCCAGCAGCCACGCGCCCACCTCGCTCACCTTGCCCAGGTCGGCCTGGGCCAAGGGGAAGACCTTCTTCTCGATCGGCCCCAGGGCGGTGTATTTCCAGGCCTCGTCGCGCAAGGTGGGGAAGCCCTGCCGGGCGAAACGCTCGATGGCGCCCTCGCGGGCCGCGGCCAGCCACGGCAGCCGCGCCCCGGGCAGGCGCGTCGCCTGCGCCCGGAATTCCGCGACGTAGCGTTCTATGGTTTCATTCATCGCACCGCTCCAGCCGCTGCTCCGGCCTTGCCGCCCTCGATCCAGGCATAGCCCTTCTCTTCCAGCTCCAGGGCCAGCTCGCGCCCGCCCGACTTCACGATGCGGCCGCGCGACAGCACATGCACATAGTCCGGCACGATGTATTCCAGCAGGCGCTGGTAGTGGGTGATGACAATCATGGCCCGCTCCGGGCTGCGCAGGCTGTTCACGCCCTCGGCGACGATCTTCAGGGCATCGATGTCCAGGCCCGAGTCGGTTTCGTCCAGGATGGCGAGCCGGGGCTCCAGCAGGGCCATCTGCAGCACCTCGTTGCGCTTCTTCTCGCCGCCGGAGAAGCCTTCGTTCACGGAGCGGTAGAGGAATTCCTCGCCCATCTTCATGGACTTCATGCGCGCCTTGACCAGTTGCAGGAACTCCACCGCGTCCAGTTCCGGCTGGCCCCGGTGCTTGCGGATGGCATTGACCGCCGCCTTGAGCAGGTAGACGTTGGACACGCCGGGAATCTCGACCGGGTACTGGAAGGCGAGGAAGATGCCCTCGCGCGCCCGCTCCTCGGTGGACAGCGCGAGCAGATCCTTGCCCTGGTACAGCACCTCGCCGCTCACCGCCTGGTAGTCCTCGCGCCCCGCCAGCACCTGGGCGAGCGTGCTCTTGCCGGAGCCGTTGGGCCCCATGATGGCGTGCACCTCGCCCGGCTGCACGTCCAGGTCGATGCCGCGCAGGATTTGTTTGCCGTCCACCGCGGCCTGAAGATTCTTGATGGTCAATAGGCTCATGTCTCTCTTTTCCTCAACCGACGCTGCCTTCCAGGCTCACGCCCAGCAGCTTCTGGGCCTCCACGGCGAATTCCATGGGCAGCTCCTTGAACACTTCCTTGCAGAAGCCGTTCACGATCATCGACACCGCATCCTCCGCGGAAATGCCGCGCTGCATGCAGTAGAACAACTGGTCCTCGCCGATGCGCGAGGTGGACGCCTCGTGCTCCACCCGCGCCGTCGGATTCTTCACCTCGATGTAGGGGAAGGTGTGGGCGCCGCACTTGTCGCCGATCAGCAGCGAGTCGCACTGGGTGTAGTTGCGCGCCCCTTCCGCGCCCCTGAGCACCTTCACCAGGCCGCGGTAGGTGTTGCTGCCGCGCCCGGCGGAAATGCCCTTGGACAGGATAGTGCTGCGGGTGTTGCGGCCGATGTGGATCATCTTGGTGCCGGTGTCGGCCTGCTGGAAGTTGTTGGTCAGGGCCACCGAGTAGAACTCGCCCACCGAGTTGTCGCCGCGCAGTACCACGCTGGGATATTTCCAGGTGATGGCCGAGCCGGTCTCCACCTGGGTCCAGGAGATGCGCGAGTTGGCGCCGCGGCACTCGCCGCGCTTGGTGACGAAGTTGTAGATGCCTCCCTTGCCTTCCTTGTCGCCGGGATACCAGTTCTGCACCGTGGAGTACTTGATGTACGCGCCCTCCAGCGCCACCAGTTCCACCACGGCGGCGTGGAGCTGGTTCTCGTCGCGCTTGGGCGCCGTACAGCCTTCCAGGTAGGAGACGTAAGCCCCCTCCTCGGCGATGATCAGGGTGCGCTCGAATTGGCCCGTGTTCTGGGCGTTGATGCGGAAATAGGTGGACAGCTCCATGGGGCAGCGCACGCCCTTGGGGATGTAACAGAAGCTGCCGTCGGAGAACACCGCCGAGTTGAGCGCGGCGTAGAAGTTGTCGCCCGGCGGCACCACGCTGCCCAGGTATTGGCGCACCAGCTCGGGATACTCCAGCACCGCCTCGGAGAAGGAACAGAAGATGATGCCCTGGGCGGCCAGCTTCTCCTTGAAGGTGGTGGCCACCGATACCGAGTCGAACACCGCGTCCACCGCCACGCCCGCCAGCGCCGCGCGCTCGTGCAGCGGCACGCCCAGCTTCTCGTAGGTGCGCAGCAGCTCGGGATCCACCTCGTCCAGGCTCCTGGGCGCCTTCTTCACCTTGGGCGCCGCGTAGTAGTAGATGTCCTGGTAGTCGATGGGCGGGTAATGCACGTGGGCCCAGCGCGGCGGCGTCATGGTGAGCCAGTGGCGGTAGGCCTTGAGGCGCCATTCCAGCAGCCACTCGGGCTCCTTCTTCTTGGCCGAGATGAGCCGGATGATGTCCTCGCTCAGGCCCTTGGGTGCCATCTCCGCTTCCAGCGGCGTGACGAAGCCGGCCGCGTAGTCGCGAGTCAAAAACTGGTCGAGCCTGTCGGTAACGCTTCCCATAGCTTGTCTCTAATCCTGCTGCTCTGTTGTCGTCATAAAATCAACCCGCCTGCCGCCGCAGGGGCACCACCGTGGCCTTGCCGCCGGATGCCGGCGGCGGGCCGATCATGTCCGCCAGGGATACCCCCTCCAGCGCGTGCCGCACCACCACGTTGATGCGCTTCCAGTTGGCCCGGATCAGGCAGCTCTCTTCCTGTATGCATAGCCCCTCCAGCGCGCTGCATTCGGTGAGGCCGAAGGGCTGGTCTTCCATGGCATCGATGATCTCGGCGATGGAGATGAGTTCCGGCGTCCGGGCCAGGGTATAGCCGCCGTTGGTGCCGCGGAAGGCGAGCAGCAGGTGCCGCCGCGCCAGGGTCTTCAATATCTTGCTGACGGTGGGTTGGCCCAGATGCAGCGCATCGGCGATCTCGGCGGCACTGCACAGTTTGTCCGGGCGCCGGCCCATGTAGGCCAGCACCATGGTGCCGTAGTCGGCGAGCTTGCTGATGCGCAGCATCGGGACTCCTTACTCAAAACAAGCGCAACAAAGCGGTCGGTCGTTCCCTGCCGCGGGCAGCCGCGGCACATCCCGCTGCGGCCCATGGCCCGGCACTTGCGCCTGCGCCTTGGCAGTCTGGTGAACCGCCGCGGCAAGACCCAGATACTTGGCCGACAAGACCAGGAACCGGTCGATCGGTTTGTTGGCTTCCATTTCCTTCTTCACTCTGTTGTGGTCGGGATAGTACGGGCAAATAGTACTGTTTTAGTACGGTATGTGTCAACGCGAAAACCGGAAGCTCCCGGCAGAGCGGCATCAGACGGGGCGGACGACGATGACCTGGGGGTCGTCGCGGAAATCCAGCAGCAGCGAGCGCACGCGCTCCTGCCACAGGCGGCCGAATTCCTGGGCCTGCTGCGCCGTGGCCTCACCGCTCAGGCACAGCCCCATGAGGCTGCGCATTTCGGCCGCGGCGGGGATCTTGCTCAAATCGGCGGAAACATCGACGGCGGCGCCCGAATCGAGCCGGGTGAAGCGGATCTCGCCGCCGATGTCGGCGCCGAAGGACAGCAGGTTGCGCCGCTCGAAGCGGCCGGCGATGCCCTTGAAGCCCGTGTCGGCGGTGGCGCCCGTGAGCAGAGTGACCACGTTGGCGATGACGCCGGTCACGCCGGCGGTGGCGGCCTGGCGGAACCGGGCCCGCACCGCGCCGCGCTCCGGCAGGGTATCGGGATAGAGGGCCTGCAGGGCCTTGCCCGTCATGAGATAGGCCGAGGCGATGGTGGGGCAGGAATGGCCCGCCAGCTTCACCGCATCGGCGTAGCGGTACTCCATGCGGCCGCCCTCGGCGGCGCCGAGAAACTCGGCGAGCGGGTCATAAAAGGTGATTGAGGGGACCTGGTCGAAGAATTCCGGGTAGCGCATGACAGTCTCCTGGATGGGGAGATCCAGCCTAGCGCGCCGGCACCGCCGGCCCTATGACCCGCATCAAGAATCGCCCGCTCCCCCTTCTCCCTCGGGCGGGGACGCGGCCGCCCGGCGTGCCGGGCGCGAGCGCGCCGGCCTGGCCGGCCTGGCGCTGGCGCTGCGCTCCAGCACCGCGGCATAGAAGCCGTCGGTGCCGTGGCGGTGGGGATACAGGCGCAGGTCGTCGCCGGTGTCCAGGACGATGCCCTGCTCGGCCAGCACGCCTCCCGCCGGCACCCGCCGGAACTCGGCGTGGGTGGCGAGGAAGCCGTCGACGATTTCCTCGTTCTCCTCGGGCAGGATGCTGCATGTGGCATAGATCAGGCGCCCGCCCGGCTTCACCAACCGGGCGGCGCCCTTGAGAATGTCGTGCTGTTTGCGCGTGAGCTCTGCAACGCTCTCCGGGCTCTGGCGCCATTTGAGATCGGGATTGCGGCGCAGCGTGCCCAGGCCGCTGCAGGGGGCATCCACCAGCACCCGGTCGATCTTGCCCGCCAAACGTTTGACCCGGGCGTCGTTTTCGCTGGAGATGACCACGGGAAAGACGTTGGACAGCCCGGCGCGGGCGACCCGGGTGCGCAGCTTGGCGAGCCGCTTGTCGGCCACGTCGAAGGCGTACAGCCGGCCGGTGGAGCGCATCAGGGCGCCGATGAGCAGGGTCTTGCCGCCGGCGCCGGCGCAGAAGTCCACCACCATCTCGCCGCGCCTGGGCGCCAGCAGATGGCCCAGCAGTTGGCTGCCTTCGTCCTGCACCTCGACGGCCCCCTCCAGATAGAGGGGGTGGCGCTGCAGCGCCGGCTTGTCCTTCAGCCGTATGGCCAGCGGCGCCAAGGCGCCCGGCCCGGCGGCGATGCCGTCCTCGGCCAGACGCTTGAGCACGTCCTCGCGGGTCGTCTTGAGGGGATTGACGCGCAGGTCCAGGGGCGCGCCCTGGTTGAGGCCCCGCGCCAGTTCCAGCAGGGCGACCGCATCCATGCGCGCCAGCAGGCGCTCCACCAGCCAGTCGGGGAAGTCGGTCTGCTCCGCCAGGCTCATGTCGCCGGGCGTGGCGCTCTTGAGGGCAGCCAGCCACTCGGCCTCCTGTTCCGAGACGACGCCCGCCAGTTGCCGCTGGCTGATGCCCTGCAGCCGCACCAGGGCCGCCAGCACCAACTGGCGCGGGCTGGCCCCGGCGCCCACCAGGTGCCCCAGCAGGCGCTTGCGGCGCAGCACGGCAAAGGTGGTCTCGGCGATGAAACCGCGATCCCGATGCCCCAGCACCCGCTGCTCCCGGAAATAGCCGGACAGTACAGCGTCGGCCGGGTACTCGAAAGCGAGCATCCGCTCCAGGGCCGCGGCCGCCGCGTCGATCAGTTTCTGGGTAATTCGCATTGTTCCCTTTGTTGTTCTGTCAGGAGGGCCGGTCCATGCCCTCGTAGCGCAGCTCCTCGACCGTCTGGTCGTAAATCTCGCCCTTGCGGTCCCGGTGGCGGATGCGCACCGGCAGGTTGTGGTGCTCCAGCGCGATCCACACTTCTGTGACCTGCTCGCCCGGCTCGCCGGCGCTGCGCAGGTGCAAAGTGCGCAAGGGCCCGAGCCGGGTTTCCAGCGTCTCCTCGCCCAGGCTGCGGAAGACGTAACTCTTGTAGCTCTTTCCGGTGGCGATGGCCATTTCCAGGCGCCCGTCCTCGCGCCGCCCCAGCCCCACCTGGTAGAGCTGGCTCAACACGTCCTGGGAGCCGGGCACGAGCGTCGCCTGTTCCTGCTCGCCCTTGCTGGTCAGGATCACCCGCCCGTCCTCCCAGTCGAAGCGCGCCGTTTCCGTGACCTGGCCGTTGCGCTCCGCCTGATATTGCCGCGGCACCAGCCCGGCGGCGGCGACCGCGCCCGCGCTGGTCTGCCGGAAGGTGATCGGCCGGATCAGCGCCGCCAGGCCGATGGTCTCGGTGACCGCCTCGATGGCGTAACCGTTCTCGTCGCGGCGCCAGCGGTGGATCGCCTGGCCCACGATCAGCCCGCCTTCGCCCCGGGTCACGCCGAACCGCATCCAGCCCTCGGCCGGCAGCTCGGCCGCCGCGGACGCGGACGCGCCGGGCCCGTAGGCCTCGGCGGCGTCGGTCGGCGCCGGGGATGTCGTTGCCTGCGCCGCCCCCGGCTCGACCGGTGCCGCTTCGGCGGGCGTCGCCTCCACGGGCGGCGCTTCAGCCGGCGCAGCGGCGGCCTGGGCCTGGGGCGTCGCCGGCATCCGGGCCGCCGGCTGCGGCCGGGGGCGCGGCCGCGCCGGGCGTTCCGGCTGCGGCTGCCGGGCCGCCGGCACGGGCGCCGTCGGCACCCTCACCAGCCGGGTCACCAGCAACTCGGTGGCCCCTTCAGCGCGAGGCTGGCGCCAGTCCCAGCCGGGTTGCGCCACCACTATCAGATGCAGTACCAGGGACGCGGCCAGGGCCGCCAACAAGCGCCGGTCCGGCATGGCTGCGCGATGGACAGGCGTCAACCGCTCTCCGCCAGGGCGCGCAGGGTTGCCCCCGACTGTTCGGGTGCCGGCACCAGCAGCGCGCCTTCCGGGATCCCGGCGCCGTCCAGGAGCACGCGGCCGTCGGCTCCCAGGAACAGACGCCCTTCGACAAACCAGCGTACCGCCTGGGGATAGATGACATGCTCCTGGGCCAGAACGCGTGCCGCCAGGCTTTTCTCGTCATCGTCCGCCCGCACCGGCACTGCCGCCTGAATGATGATGGGGCCATTGTCCAGGGAGGGCGTGACGAAATGCACCGTGCAGCCGTGGATGCGCACACCCGCCTCCAGGGCGCGGCGATGGGTGTGCAGCCCCGGGAAGGCGGGCAGCAGCGAGGGATGGATGTTCATCATCCGCCCCTGGTAGCGGCGCACGAAATCGTCGCCCAGCACGCGCATGAAGCCCGCCAGTACCACCAAGTCCGGCCGGTGGCGGTCGATCTCCGCCGCCAGGGCGGTCTCGAACTCGGCGCGTGTGCCGTAGGCTTTGTGGTCCACCACGGCGGTGGCCACGTCCTGGGCGGCAGCCGTGGCCAGGCCCTTGGCGTCGGGCCGGTTGCCGATCACGGCGGCGATGCGCGCCGGCAGCCCGGCGGCCAGCAGGGCTTCCATGTTACTGCCGCGTCCGGAGATGAGGATGACGATGGATTTCATTCGCTTATTTCACTGGCAGGAATACCGCGGTGGCCAGGCTTTGCACGACTTTCACCACGGTGCGATCGGCCTTGTCGGCAATGATGCGCGATCGATATCCGTTTCGATCGGACTTCCTGCGGAGAATCCGCTGCTGACGGTGCGATTGGGCACCGATCCGGAGGCCGCGCAGCCGGCCGGCGCCGCCACGCAGGCCGAGAGGAGCGCTAGCCTGAGCATGGCCCATGATAGCGCAAAGGCCCATTTCGGCGCCAAGTTATTGAATCTTTGTAATTAAGCTGTCGCCCGATGCCTCAGATAGCCGATCAGCGCCGGCGTCAGGGAGAGAGCGACGATGGAGAGAATCACCAGGGAAAGATTGTTCTTTATCAGCGGGATGTTGCCGAACCAGTAGCCCGCCAGGGTGAGGGAAAAGATCCACAGGCAGCCGCCGAAGAAGTCGATGACCAGGAAGCGCGGGTAAGTCATGCGTGCCACGCCGGCGACGAAGGGGGCGAAGGTGCGCGCCAGGGGCATGAAGCGCGCGATGACGATGGTCTTGCCGCCATGCTTCTCGTAGAAGGCGTGGGTCTTGTCGAAAGCGGCGCGATTGAAGAAGCGCGACTGCTCCCAGCGGAACACCGTGGGCCCTATGTGGTGGCCGATCCAGTAGTTGGTGTTGTCGCCGATCACCGCGGCGGCCAGCAGCACGGCGCACAGCACGGCGATGTCCATGCCGCCGGTGGCGGCCAGCGCCCCGGCCACGAACAGCAGCGAATCGCCGGGGAGAAAAGGGGTCACCACCAGGCCCGTCTCGCAGAAGATGATGAGGAACAGGATGGCGTAGATCCAGGTGCCGTACTGGGCGAGCAGGGCCGCCAGGTGCCGGTCCAGGTGCACCACGATGTCCCAGAAGGTGACGATCAGTTCCATGGGGGTTGCGGGCAAAGGCTGCCATGATACCGGATCGCCGGGGGCGTCCGGCGCGGCGGTTATAATTCGCCATGCCTGCGATCAAGCCCCTGCCCGACCTCCTGATCAGCCAGATCGCCGCCGGCGAGGTGGTGGAGCGGCCCGCCTCGGTGCTCAAGGAGCTGCTGGAGAACAGCCTGGACGCCGGCGCGCGCGAGGTGCAGGTGCAGATGGCCGAAGGCGGCGTGAAGCTGATCCGCATCGCCGACGACGGCTGCGGCATCGCGCCCGACGACCTGCCCCTGGCCCTGGCGCGCCACGCCACCAGCAAGATCGCCACCCTGGAAGACCTGGAGCACGTCACCTCCTTCGGCTTCCGCGGCGAGGCCCTGGCCTCCATCGCCGCCGTGGCGCAGGTGGCCCTGACCAGCCGCGCCCGCGGCGCCGCCCATGCCTATCGCATCGACAGCGCTTCCGGCCGGGTGGCGCCGGCGGCCCTGGGCGGCGGCACGGTGGTGGAAGTCCGCGACCTCTACTTCAACACGCCGGCGCGGCGCAAGTTCCTGAAGAGCGAGGCGACCGAGTTCGCCCACTGCGAGGAAGTGTTCCGCCGCGCCGCCCTGGCGCGGCCCGACGTCGCCCTGCAGCTCGCCCACAACGGCCGGGTGGCGGCACGCCTGGCGGCCTCGAGCCTCACGCGCCGGGTGGGCGAAATCCTGGGCGGCGAGTTCCGCGACCAGGCGCGGGAAATCGAGGCCGCCGCCGGCATCCTGCGCCTGTCCGGCTACGCCGCCCTGCCCGCCTATTCGCGCGCCGCACGGGATGCCCAGTTCTTCTTCGTAAACGGCCGCTTCGTGCGCGACAAGCTGCTGGCCCACGCGGTGCGCGCCGCCTATGCCGACATCCTGCACGGCAGCCGCCACCCCGCCTTCGTCCTGTTCCTGGAGCTGGACCCCTACGGCGTCGACGTGAACGTGCATCCGGCCAAGATCGAGGTGCGCTTCCGCGATTCCCGCGGCGTACACCAGTTCGTGTTCCACGCCCTGCAGCGGGCGCTGGCGCAGCCGGGCGCCGGGCGCAGCACCTCACCCCTGCCCTTCGTCACGGCGCCGAGCGAATCGCTCAACGACGCCCTGCTGTCGCCGCGCCAGCGACCCCTGGCCATGGAAGAGCCGGTGCAGGCCTATGTCGCCGCCGCAGCGCGGGCCTTCGGCGAACCCCTGGCCGACCAACTTGCCGCGCCCGGCGCGCCCGAGGAAGCCAAGGCGCCGCCCCTGGGCTATGCCCTGGCCCAGTTGCACGGGGTGTACATCCTCGCCCAGAACGACGCGGGACTGGTGCTGGTGGACATGCACGCCGCCCACGAGCGCATCCTCTACGAGAAGCTGAAACGGGCGCTCGCCGAAGACGCGCCGGCGGTGCAGCCGCTGCTGATACCGGTGGTGTTCGCGGCCAGCAGCGCGGAAATGGCCACCGCCGCCGAGCATGAGCCCGACCTGCAGCGCATGGGTTTCGACGTGCGGCCGGCCGGTCCCGCCGAGCTCGCCGTGCGCGCCGTGCCCGCGCTGCTCGCCGGGGCCGACACCGCCGGCCTGGTGCGGGCGCTCCTGGCGGACCTGGCCACAGTCGGCGACAGCCGCGCCGGCGCCGAGCAGCGCAACGAGCTCCTCGCCACCCTGGCCTGCCACGGCGCGGTGCGCGCCCGTCGCACCCTGACGATTCCGGAAATGAACGCCCTGCTACGGGAAATGGAGGCCACCGAGCGCGCCGACCAGTGCAACCACGGCCGGCCCACGTGGACCCAGTTGTCGCTGGCGGAGCTGGATCGGCTGTTCCTGCGCGGGCGTTAGCGCTCGACCTGGCGCACGCTGTAGCCGCGCGCCCCGAGCAGCTCCACGACGCTGCCCTTGCCCACCAGATGGGCGGCGCCCACGGCCACCAGGGCGGGCTCGCCGCTTTCCAAGAGCTGTGCAATCTTCTCAGCCATCGCCCGGTTGCGGTCCACCACGGTGCGTTGCAGGAAGCCATCCGCCAGGGGCTCGTTCTGCAGGCCCAGGCGCTCGAGCGCCTCCAGCCCCTCCGTATCGCCCTGCCTCCAGGCAGCGGCGAACCGGTCGAACAACCGGGCCGCCCCGTTCTCCCGCAGCAGGTCCACCGCCTGGCGCACGAACAGGCTTTGCTCTTGAGGGGAGAGGGATTCGAACAGCGCCACCTGCAGCTCGGCCGACTCCAGCTCGACGATGCGCTTGCCGTCCCGGCGTGCGCGGGCCACCAGGCGGGCATCCATGCCGGCCTCGGCGCTGTAGCCGAAACGAGCCGCGGCGGCGGCCACCAGCACCGTGCTGAGCAGCCAGGGCTTGGATTGCAGCACGAAGCGCTCGTCCAGACCGAAGCCCGCCGCCGCCTGCTTGGCGTCGGCCAGCAGCGCGGCGGGCAGATGCCGGTCCAGGCCGTCGCCCGGCCCGTACAGGGCGTGGCGCAGGATCAGTTCCCGGGCCTGGGGCAGGGTCGGGTCCAGTTCCACGGCCAGCACCCGGGCGCGGGAAAAAGCCTCCTCGATCGGCGCCGGCAGAGGGTAGTCCTCGGCCTTCCAGAAATGCACGGTGCCGAGGAGAAATACGCTATTGGCCTGGCCGCGCACTTCCCACAGGAACAGCTTGTCGCCGGCGGCCGCGGCAGCGGCGAACAGCAGCAGGAACAGGGCGGCGGCGAAACGCCGGAAAGCGGCACGCAGTGTCGTGGTATCCATATGGCGGGCGATTGTCCCACGGGGGCGGCGAGCGCAACAATCGTAAAATCGCGCTTTCCGTTCGAATCCCATGAGCCCAGCGCATCCTCCCGCCATCTTTGTTCTCGGCCCCACCGCCAGCGGCAAGACCGCCGTGGCCATGGCCCTGGCCGAGCGCCTGCCCGTGGAGGCGATCAGCGTCGACTCCGCCCAGGTGTACATGGACATGAACATCGGCACGGCCAAGCCCAATGCCGCCATGCTCGCCGCCTGCCCCCACTACCTGATCGACGTGATCACGCCCGAGGAGAGCTATTCCGCCGCCCGCTTCCGCGCCGACGCCCTGCGCCTGATGGCAGACATCACGGCGCGCGGCCGCGTGCCCGTGCTCGCCGGCGGCACCATGCTCTACTTCAAGGCGTTGCGGGAAGGTCTGTCGGACCTGCCGGCGGCCGACCCGGAACTGCGCCGCGAGATAGAGGAGGAGGCGCGGCGCCACGGCTGGCCGGCGCTGCACGTGCAACTGGCGCGGCTGGACCCGGACACCGCCGCCCGCCTCAAACCCACCGATGCCCAGCGCATCCAGCGCGCCCTGGAAGTCGTGCGCCTCACCGGCGCGCCGCTAGCCGCCAGCCTGGCCCGGCGCAGCCCCGAGCCGCTGCCTTACCGGGTGATTGCCCTGGCCCTGGTCCCCTCCCAGCGCAGCGCCCTGCACGAGCGCATCGCCCGGCGCTTCGACGCCATGCTGGCGGCGGGACTGGTGGACGAGCTGGCGATGCTACGCCGCAAGTACCGCCTCGACGCGGCGCTGCCGTCCATGCGCTGCGTGGGCTACCGCCAGGCCTGGGACTACCTGGAAGGGCGCAGCGACCGCACCGCCCTGCGCGAGACGGGCATCGCCGCCACGCGCCAGCTCGCCAAACGCCAGCTCACTTGGCTGCGCGCCATGGCGCTGCCGACCCTGGACTGCCTGCGTCCCGACCTGGCGGCGGCGGCGTACGAGCATGTCGCGCGCGAGCTGGGCAGGTGAGACGCAAACGCACCGCTTCAAACAGGGGCGTGGCAACCGGTCAGGCGAGTAGTCACGCAGGGCATTTCCCGTTGCGCCTTGAGCGGCACACCGGAGCCATCAGGCTCAAGTTGCGCCCGCCCCGGGCCGATAACCTTCGGGTCAGCCGAACCCGCCCCTGTCCATGAGCGACACCGCTTCACTCCCGGATGCCGACAAGCGCAGCTTGTTCGCGCGCCTCGCCGATGCCCTGGACGACCGGCTCGAGCGCGCCTTGGCCCGCCTCCAGCGCCGCGCGAACGGCGAAGAAGATTCTGCGCCGGAGGAGGCGGAGACGACGCCGGAAGGCGCTGGTGCCGGGTCGCGCCTGAAGCTGGTGTTGATGATCGCCGGGGCGGCGCTGCTGGCCCTGGCCGCCGGCGGCGGCAGCGCCTACCTCGCCCTGTCGGAAAAAATCCAGCGCCAGGCGGCCCGGCTGGAACAGCAGTCGGCGGAACTGGAAGCCAAGACCCGGGCGCTGAGCGACGCGGAGAAACGCTATCTCGAGCAGCAGCTCAAGCTGGTCAAGACCGAAAAGCGCCTGTCCATGACCCGGGAACAACTGGAAAAGCAGCCGGCGCCCAAGCCGGAAGCCGCGGCCGACAGGGACAAAGACGCGCGCCTCACGCCGCTGCCCCGGATCACCGTGTCCCCCCCTCCAAAGAATCCCGCAGCCGTCGGCGGCGTCGCCCCGGGGGGCAAGTGCGCCGTCAGCCAGGGCAACATCGGCGACACCCTGCGCGCCTGCATCCAGGCCTTCAACGAAGCCCAGTAGCGGCGGCCGTCATAGAGGCACCGTGGTCTCGTACTTCACTTCCCGCAGGGACACGCTGGTCTTGGCGTGGGCCACCCCCGGCAGCTTGAACAGGAAGCCGTGCAGGAAGGCATTGTAGGTTTCGATGTCCGGCGTCAGCACCTTGAGCAGGTAGTCCGCATCCCCGGTCAGCTCGTAGCACTCCACCACTTCCGAGCGGGCGGCGATGGCCTTCTCGAAGCCTTCCACCACGCCCTCCTGGTGGCGAATGAGGTTCACCTGGATCCACATGCAGGTGGGCAGGCCGACGCGGAAGCGGTCCACCACGGCCGTGTAACGCTTGATCACCCCCGCTGCCTCCAGATCCTTCACGCGCCGCCAGCAGGGCGAGGACGACAGGCCGACGCGTTCGGCCAGCTCCTGGGTGGTGATGCGGCCGTCGCGCTGCAGCTCGTGCAGGATCTTGCGCTCCAGTCGGTCGATAACCATATTTTCCGCCTATCCAATCATTGAGGGTTAATTTTTCCCGATTCTAGGCAACGCCGGGTAAAAAGGGAAAGAAATTTCCCCTTGTCCCTCCTACCATGTTCTGCAACACAGGAGGAGACAAAATGACCCGACCGATGCCCGCGGCCGACTGGGACCGCGAGTACCAGCTCGACCATAACCTGACCCGCGCGAGCGGCCGGGTTTTCCTCAGCGGCACCCAGGCCCTGGTGCGCCTGCTCCTGGAGCAGCGCCGGCGCGACCGCGCCCGCGGTCTCAACACTTCCGGCTTCGTCAGCGGCTATCGCGGCTCGCCGCTCGGCATGGTGGACCAGGCCCTGTGGCAGGCCCGGGCGCTGCTGGAACAGCACGACATCCGCTTCCTGCCGGCCATCAACGAGGAACTGGCCGCCACCGCCATCCAGGGCACCCAGCAGGTGGAGGCCGATCCGGAGCGCACCGTCGACGGTGTGTTCGCCCTGTGGTACGGCAAGGGCCCGGGGGTGGACCGGGCGGGCGACGCCCTCAAGCACGGCAACGCCTACGGCTCCTCGCCCCACGGCGGCGTGCTGGTGGTGTGCGGCGACGACCACGGCTGCGTCAGCTCCTCCATGCCGCACCAGAGCGAGCAGGCCCTGATGGCATGGAGCATGCCGGTGCTCAACCCGGCCGAGGTGGGCGAGTACCTGGAGTTCGGCCTGTACGGCTGGGCCTTGTCGCGTTTCTCCGGGGCCTGGGTGGGCTTCAAGGCCATCTCCGAGACCGTGGAGAGCGCCCGCTCCATCGAGCTTCCCGACGTCGGCCGGGAATTCCGGCTGCCCGAGGACTTCGTTCCCCCCGCCGACGGCCTGCACAACCGCTGGCCGGACTTCCCCAGCCTGGCCATCGAGGCGCGCCTGGCCCACAAGCTGGCTGCGGCGCGGGCGTTTGCCCGCGCCAACCCCCTGGACCGCCTGCTGGCCGCGCCAGGCCAGGCCGAGCTGGGCATCGTCACGGTGGGCAAGGCCCATCTGGATGTCATGGAGGCGCTGCGCCTGCTGGGGCTGGATCTGCACTCCCTGGCCGCCCTGGGCATCCGCCTGTACAAAGTGGGCCAGAGCTTCCCCCTGGAGCCGCACGGCGCCCTGGGCCTCGCCGCAGGACTGAAGGAAGTCCTGGTGGTGGAGGAAAAGGGGCCGGTGGTGGAGCAGCAGTTGAAGGAGCTGCTGTACAACCGCGCCGTGCGCCCCGTGGTCCTGGGCAAGGAGGACCGGGACGGGCGGCCCCTGCTGTCCGCCCAGGGCGAGCTGCGCCCGGGGCGCGTGGGCGCCGTGCTGACCGCCTGGCTCAGGCGCCATCGCCCCCAGGTGCTGCTGGCGCCCCTGCCCGACGATGGTGGCGCGGCACCGGCCGACGACAGCGCCACG
>DYIB01000132.1 GCA_020723855.1 Uliginosibacterium gangwonense | reverse complement strand
GAAGCCCAGGTTCATGGGGAAGGCATCCGCCGCCCTGAGCATCTGCCGGATGTGCCAGGGCCCCGGCGTGCAGGTGGTGGCGCAGGTGCCGGTGGCCGGGCCGGTGCCGCCGCCGATCATGGTGGTGACGCCGGACATGAGCGCCTCCTCGATCTGCTGCGGGCAGATGAAATGGATGTGGGCGTCGATGCCGCCGGCGGTGACGATCATGCCTTCGCCGGCGATGACTTCGGTGCCGGCGCCGATGGCGATGGTCACGCCCGGCTGGATGTCCGGGTTGCCCGCCTTGCCGACGCCCAAGATGCGCCCGTCCTTGATGCCGATGTCGGCCTTGACGATGCCCCAGTGGTCCACGATCAGGGCGTTGGTGATGACCGTGTCCGCCACCCGGCCGGCGGGCAGTTGCCCCTGTCCCATGCCGTCGCGGATCACCTTGCCGCCGCCGAACTTCACCTCCTCGCCGTAGATCGTGCAGTCCTTCTCCACCTCGATCCACAGCTCGGTATCGGCCAGGCGCACGCGATCCCCGGTGGTGGGGCCGTACATCTCCGCATAGGCGCGACGGGAGATCTGCATGGTCATTTCAACGCTCCCATGATGCGGCCCTGAAATCCATAGACGCGGCGCTCGCCGTCAAGCTCCACCAGTTCCACCGTGCGCGTCTGCCCGGGCTCGAAGCGCACGGCGGTGCCGGCGGCGATGTTCAGGCGCATGCCGCGCGCCGCCTCCCGGTCGAACAGCAGCGCTGCGTTGGCTTCGTGGAAGTGGTAGTGGGAGCCCACCTGGATGGGCCGGTCGCCGCCGTTGGCGACCACCAGCGTGACCGTGCGGCGCCCGGCGTTGATGTGGATGTCGCCGGGCTCGGTGAGGATTTCTCCGGGAATCATGGCCGCTCCTCAGACGATGGGATTGTGCACCGTGACCAGCTTGGTGCCGTCGGGGAAAGTGGCTTCCACCTGGATCTCGGGAATCATCTCCGGCACGCCCTCCATCACGTCCTCCCGGGTGAGCAGGGTGGCGCCGTAGCTCATCAGCTCCGCCACGCTCTTGCCGTCGCGCGCCCCTTCCAGGATGGCGGCGGTGACGTAGGCCACCGCCTCCGGGTAGTTGAGCTTGAGGCCGCGCGCCTTGCGCCGCTCCGCCAGCAGGGCGGCGGTGAAGATGAGCAGCTTGTCTTTCTCTCTTGGTGTCAGCTCCACTGCAGTCTCCTTGTTATGTCGCCCAGATGCGCGGCGGCTGCGCCGCCCGCCCCAGCAGCGCCGGCCGCAGGCGCTGCCACAGGCGTACGAAGTAGTCCCGCGCCGCCTCGCCGGAATGGCCCAGCCAGCGGGCCACCAGGAGCCGGGGCAGGCCGGTCACGCCCCAGCGCGCATCGCTCGAGGATTCCACCACCCGGCAGGCGGCCAGCAGTTCCGGCGAAGGCGCGGGTCCCGCCACCAGCATGGTGCCGCTCACCGGGCAGCCGCCGAAGCCCGCCGGCGCCTGCAGCCAGGGCGAGCCGCCCTCCAGCAGCCCGCGCTCGCGCCACAGCGGGCGGCCGTCCCGCACGATGCGCGTGTCCAGGCGCAGGCGGCCGCGCCCGAAGCGCTCGCCCGCGGCCGTGCGCCCCAGGCACAGGATGTCCCAGCCGACGAACACGGCGCCCGGCGCCAGGACCACCTCGGTGCCCATGCGCGCCAGCGCCCCGTCGAATATGATGCTCTCCTGGGGCAGCCATTCCAGCACCGCGCCCTCGCCCACGACGAAGGACAGGCGGCTCCCCGCCTCCCGGCCGTCGGAGCGGTACCACTTGCCGGCGCCGGGGGTGGTCAGCAGCGCCCGTGCGCCCGGTTCCAGCTCCACGTTCAGTGCCAGCTCGTCGCCGCCGGCGATGCCCGCCGGCGGATGCAGCACGATGGCATGGCACACGCCTTCGCCCTCCGGGTACAGGGGCTTCTGCAGCGCCAGGGGGCCCACGTGGCGGCGCGCCGCCAGGATGGTCGCCTGCCCGCGCCGCGCGAAGCGCAAGTCCAGCCTGGCGCGCCATCCGGCCTGCGCCACCGCTTCCGTAAGCCGCATCACACGGCCAGCGCCTCCCGCACGCCATCCTTCTCCATGTCGCCGCCCGCGCCCCGCATGATGATCTCGCCCCGTTCCATCACCAGATAGCGATCCGCCAGGGAGCGGGCGAAGTCGTAGTACTGCTCCACCAGCAGGATGGCCATGCTGCCTTCGGCGGCCAGCGCCCGGATCGCCCGCTCGATATCCTTGATGATAGACGGCTGGATGCCTTCCGTCGGCTCGTCCAGGATCAGCAGCTTCGGGCTCATGGCCAGGGCCCGGCCGATGGCCAGTTGCTGCTGCTGCCCGCCCGACAGGTCGCCGCCGCGCCGGCGCAGCATCTGCCTGAGCACCGGGAACATCTCGAAGATGCGCACCGGCACCTGGGCGCCGCGCGGGAGCGTCGCCAGGCCCATTTGCAGGTTCTCCTGCACCGTGAGCCGCGGGAAGATCTCCCGTCCCTGGGGCACGTAGCCCAGCCCCAAGCGTGCGCGCTGGTGGGGGGCGGCGCGGGTGATGTCGGCTTCGCCGAAGGCGATGCGACCCGACGCGGCGGGCACCAGGCCCATGAGGCATTTTAGCAGCGTCGTCTTGCCCACGCCGTTGCGCCCCAGCAGGGCGGTGACCCGGCCCGCGGGCACCTCGAAGGACAGGTTGCGCAGAATGTGGCTGCCGCCGTAGTACTGATTGAGGTTTTCGACGATCAGCATGTTACCGCCCCAGATACACCTCGATCACGCGCGGATCGTTCTGCACCGATGCCAGATCCCCCTCCGCCAGCACCCTGCCCTCGTGCAGCACCGTGACCTTGCCGCCGAGCTGCTTGATGAACGCCATGTCGTGCTCCACCACCACCAGCGAATGCTTGCCCGCCAGGGACAGGAACAGCTCGGCGGTGCGCTCCGTCTCCTCGTCGGTCATGCCGGCCACCGGCTCGTCCAGCAGCAGCAGCCTGGGCTCCTGCATGAGCAGCATGCCGATCTCCAGCCATTGCTTCTGTCCGTGGGACAGCAGACCGGCTTGTCGCTGCGCCTGGCCGTCGAGGCGGATCAGGCGCAGCACGTCGGCGATGCGGTCCCGGTCCTGATCGTCCAGTTCGGCGAACAGGCTGCATCGTACGCGCTTGTCGGTCTTCATGGCCAGCTCGAGATTCTCGAACACCGTGTGCTGCCCGAACACCGTGGGCTTCTGGAACTTGCGGCCGATGCCGGCGTGGGCGATCTGCGCCTCCGACAGGCGCGTGAGGTCCAGGGTCTGACCGAAGAAGGCCCTGCCGGAATCGGGGCGCGTCTTGCCGGTGATGACATCCATCATGGTGGTCTTGCCGGCGCCGTTGGGGCCGATGATGCAGCGCAGTTCGCCCACGTCGATGGCGAGCGTCAGCTTGTCCAGGGCCTTGAAGCCGTCGAAGCTGACGGTGATGTCCTCCAGGTAGAGGATGACGCCGTGGGACAGGTCCACCGCGCCCGGCTCCACCAGGTGGGCGAAGCCGGTGGACACGCCGTCGCGTCCCTGCCCGGGGGCGGCCGCCGCCCGTTCCCGCGGCGGCAGCACCAGCCCCGGCGGCGCGATGCCGAACACCGGATCGATGAGGAAGCGCTTGATCATGCCCGCTCTCCCTCAACGCCCACTCCCTCCTTTGCAAAAGGGGGGCCGGGGAGGATTTCTCCAGAGTCGGCGGCGCTCGCAGCCCCGGCAAAATCCCCCTCCCGTCCCCCTTTTGCAAAGGGGGAAGCCAGGCGGCGCCCCAGCCCGACCAGCCCCTCGGGCAGATACAGCGTCACCACGATGAACAGCAGGCCCAGGAAGAACAGCCAGTACTCGGGGAAGGCGACGGTGAACCAGCTCTTGGCCAGGTTCACGATCACCGCGCCCAGCACCGCGCCCGCCAGGGTGCCGCGCCCGCCCACCGCCACCCAGATGGCGATCTCGATGGAGTTGGCCGGACTCATCTCGCTCGGGTTGATGATGCCCACCTGGGGCACGTAGAGGGCGCCGGCCACGGCGCACAGCATGGCCGAGCACGTCCAGATGAACAGCTTGTACCACAGGGGGTGGTAGCCCAGGAACATGACGCGCGATTCGGCGTCGCGCACCGCGGCGAGCACCCGGCCGAACTTGGAGGCGACCAGGTAGCGCGCCAGCACCAGGGCGGCAATCAGCATCAGCGCCGAGGCGGCGAACAGGGCCACGCGCGTCTGCGGCGCCCAGATGGGATAGCCCAGGATGCGCTTGAAGTCGGTGAAGCCGTTGTTGCCGCCGAAGCCGGTCTCGTTGCGGAAGAACAGCAGCATGGCGGCGAAAGTCATGGCCTGGGTGATGATGGAGAAATACACCCCCTTGATGCGCGAGCGGAAGGCGAAGAAGCCGAACACGAAGGCGATCAGCGCCGGCACCGCCAGCACCAGGAAACACGCCCACAGGAAGCTGTCGCTGCCGGTCCAGTACCAGGGCAGCTCCTTCCAGTCCAGGAACACCATGAAGTCGGGCAGGTCGCTCTGGTAGGAGCCGTCGCGTCCGATCTGGCGCATGAGGTACATGCCGAAGGCGTAGCCGCCCAGGGCGAAGAACAGGCCGTAGCCCAGGGACAGGATGCCGGCATAGCCCCACACCAGGTCCATGGCGACGGCGACGATGGCATAGCACAGGATCTTGCCGCCCAGGGTGACGAAGTGGTCGGACAGGTGCAGCGGGTGGTCCCGGGGCACGGCCAGGTGGAGCCACGGCACCAGCACCAGGGCCAAGGCCGCGAACACGCCCAGGGCGGCCGCCCAGCGGGGGCCCAGGGCCCGGTAGAGCCTGACAAGGAACGGCGTGCGCACTTCAGTTCTCCGCGAACCGCCCCTTGAGGGCGAACAGCCCCTGGGGCCGCTTCTGGATGAAGACGATGATGAACGCCAGCACCGCGATCTTGGCGATCACGGCGCCGGTCCAGCCCTCCAGGAACTTGGTCACCACCCCCAGGCCCAGCGCCGCCCACACGGCGCCGGCGAGCTGGCCGACGCCGCCCAGGACCACCACCATGAAGGAATCCACGATGTAGCCCTGACCCATGTCGGGGCCGACGTTGCCGATCTGGGACAGGGCCACGCCGCCCAGACCGGCGATGCCGGCGCCCAAGCCGAAGGCCAGGGTGTCCACGCGCCCGGTGGGCACGCCCACGCAGCCGGCCATGGGGCGGTTCTGGGTCACGGCGCGCACGAACAGGCCCAGGCGCGTCAGGTTGAGCAGGGCCCACATCAGCGCCAGCACCGCCACGGAGAAGCCGATGATGGCGATGCGGTTCCAGGGCAGCACCACGCCGGGCAGCAGCTCGATGCCGCCCGACATCCACGCGGGATTGGCGACTTCCACGTTCTGGGGTCCGAACAGGGTGCGGGCCCCCTGGATCAGCACCAGGCTGATGCCCCAGGTGGCGAGCAGGGTTTCCAGCGGCCGGCCGTAGAGGTGGCGGATCACCAGGCGCTCCAGCGCCATGCCCGTCAGGGCCGCGGCGGCGAAGGCCGCGGGAACGGCGGCGATGACATAGGCATCAAGCCAGGCCGGCGCGTAGGCGCGAAACAGCCCTTGCACCACGAAGGTGGCGTAGGCGCCGATCATGAGGAACTCCCCGTGGGCCATGTTGATCACGCCCATCACGCCATAGGTGATGGCCAGCCCCAGGGCCGCCAGCAGCAGGATGCTGCCCAGGGAAATGCCGGAGAACACGCGGCCGATGTTCTCGGCGCGCGCCAGGCGCCGCTCGACGGCCTTGAGGGACTGGCCGGCGGCCTGGCGCACCGCCGTATCCGGTTCCCGCGCCATCAGCTCCAGCAGCAGCGTCTTGGCATTGGGGTTGTCGCTCTGGGCCAGGGTCTTCACCGCGGCCAGGCGCTGGCGGGCGTCGTCCGACTGGAGATGGGCCTGGGCCCGGGCCAGACTCAGCAACTGCCTGATCTGCGCGTCCGTCTCGGCGGCGAGCGCCTTCTCCAGCATGGGGGCCATGCGGGCGTCGACGCCGGTCTGCAGTTCCCGGGCGGCGGCCAGGCGCACGGCGGGATTGGCATCGAGCAGCCTGAAGCCGGCCAGGGCATTGGCCAGCTCGCCGCGGATGCGGTTGTTTACCACCACCCCCTCGGCGCCCTCCGGCTCGGCGGGGAGCGCCGCGCCGCTGGCGGCGTCCATGGCCTTGTCGCCATCCTTGTAGAACACCTGGTCGCCGGCGACATAAAGGTTGTCCTCGGCCATGGCCTGCAGCGCCCTCTCCGCCAGCCTGTCGCCGCTCGCGGCAAGCTGCCCGATGGCGGCGAGCTTCTCGTCGAAGTCGTCGGCGGCGAGCCGCCGTACCACGGCGGGATCCAGGGCGGCCCAGGCGGGAAGCGCCAGGAGCCATAGCAGCAGGGCGATCGTTCTCATGAATCTCTCTGCGTATCGTCCCCCTTTGAAAAAGGGGGATAAGAGGGGGATTTCTTCCGAGCGGCTGACGCCGACGACTCTTTTGAAATCCCCCCTGCCCCCCTTTTGCAAAGGGGGGAACGACGCCGCTAGCCCTGCGGCACCTCGGCCTTCTTCTCGTTGCCCGGGATGAAGGGGCTCCAGGGCTGCGCGCGCACCGGGCCCTTGGTCTTCCACACCACGTTGAACTGGCCGTCGGCGCGCACCTCGCCGATGAACACCGGCTTGTGCAGGTGATGGTTCTTCTCGTCCATCTTCACCACGAAGCCGGAAGGCGCCTTGAAGGTCTGGCCGGCCATGGCGGCGATGACCTTGTCCACGTCGGTGCTCTTGGCCTTCTCCACCGCCTGCTTCCACATGTGGATGCCGATGTAGGTGGCTTCCATCGGGTCGTTGGTCACCACCTTGTCGGCGTTGGGCAGCTTCTGCTTCTTGGCCCAGTCCCGGTACATCTTGATGAACTTGTCGTTCTCCGGGTTCTTGAGGGACATGAAGTAGTTCCACGCCGCCAGATGGCCCACCAGGGGCTTGGTGTCCACGCCGCGCAGCTCCTCCTCGCCCACCGAGAACGCCACCACCGGCACGTCGGTC
>DYIB01000131.1 GCA_020723855.1 Uliginosibacterium gangwonense | reverse complement strand
CGTGCTCAGCGATGCGGGGCCGCCCGTGGACGCCACGTCGGCGACAACCGCGCCGCCGGCGGATAGGCGCTCGCCGGAGGCGGCAAGAATCGTTGCCAACTCCGCCGCAACGGCAGTGTTTCTCGGGAATTGCGAAGCGACAGTTGCAATCGCCTCGCGGATAACGTCGTCCGACGGGTTGCGGCGAAGCGCAGAGAGAAACCGGGTGTCGGTCATCGGAGCGTCCATGGTTGGTTCCTCAGACGGCGACTGAACGCTCTACCAGGTGTCGCTTGATGACTTCTGCTTGCGTCCTGGAGAAGAGCGGAGGGAGCGCATTCCCGATCATTTCGGCGGCGGCATACTTGCCTCGACGCAGCGAGAACACATAGTCGGGCGGAAAACTCTGCAGGATCGCCGCCTCGCGAAGAGTGATGGCGCGATCTTCCGTGGGGTGCAGAAACCGCCCCTTCGACGGGTTGATGCATCCGCCGGTGATGGTGGGCGAGACATCGTCCCATTTCATCCGACCGTAGACGTCGTAGAACCCATCCTGCTCTTCATGGCACTTGAGGATCAGCCCGGCGGACAGTGCCGTCCTGCTGCCGCCGTCCTTCGGGATGGCCTTGATCAAACGGCGGATACGCTCACTGCGCTGCTCGCCCAGATTGTGAAGAGGATCGTTCTTTAGGATATCCGCCGGGAGCTTCGCGATCGCGTCCCTTACCGTCCTGCGTCCGTCAACCGGATCGGGATGAAATATCTGCCCGAGTCGTGACGCCAGGACGACAAGACGCTTGCGACGCTGCGGGACCCCGAAGTCAGCGACATCAAGGACCTTGTCGACGACCTCGTAGCCCAGTTTGCGCAGATCTCTCTTGAAATTGAGGTAGCGGGTATAGCGCGAGAGGTTGGGCACGTTCTCCAGCATCACGACCTTCGGCTGCATTTCGCTAATCAGCCGAAGGACCTCGTCAATCAGCCGGTTGCGGGGGTCGTCCATCCGCTCTCTCTTATTGTTCAGCCGGATGCGGGAGAAACCCTGGCAGGGCGGGCAGCCGGCAAGCAGGTCGAGCTCGCCCTTCTCGATGGCGCAGGCCTCCATGATCTGGGATGCCGAGACGTGGCGGATATCCGCATTGAACAGCTTCACGTCAGGGTGATTGGCAGCGTAGGTTTCCGCCGCGAGCGCGTCGATCTCCACGGCCGCACCGACGGTGAAACCCGCGTCGCGGAGACCTTGAGTCAATCCCCCGCAGCCCGAGAACAAATCGATTGCCGTGCGCACATTGGACTTCTTCTTCATTTTACGGGCCGCCGTGTTGATTCACCTTCTTGTTGCGGTTACAGGTTTCTTTCTAGTCCGGCTGGCGGGTCTCTCATCCTGAGCGACCGCTATGCCCCTGCTTTCGCAGTAATCGAGTACAAGCGCCTCGATCATGTTTGACAGCGTCCTGTGCTCACGCTCGGCCGCAGTCCGGAGCAATTCCTTCATCCGCGGGGAAAGCCGCAGGTTCACGGTCCCGGTCTTGCGTTCGATGTCGCCCATTGATTGACCCTCGTGCCTATCGCTGGCATCCTATCGGAATGTAACGCAGATGTAAAGATAATGTGCGCCGACAGACCCTGCTCGGGGCGGGAAAGATGATGCGATGCAACGAAAGCGAAAACGCAAGCCACGTCCGCTGACCAAGTCGGAGCAGATGTCGCGTGTGCGCGGTGCGGACACCGGGCCGGAGATGGCCCTCCGGCGTGCGCTCTGGCGTGCGGGGCTGCGTTACAGAGTGCGTCCGAAGATCCCGGGGCGACCGGATCTCGCGTTTGTCGGGTGCAAGATCGCTGTGTTCGTTGACGGATGCTTTTGGCACGGCTGCCCCGATCACTACAAGGCGTCGGCCACCAACGTGACGTTCTGGTCCGAGAAGATTGCGCGTAACCAGCGGCGTGATCGGGAAGTTGAGATTGCGTTGGCTAAGCTCGGTTGGACGGTCTTGCGCTACTGGGAGCACGAGGTGGAAGGCGACCTTACGTCCGTCGTCGATCGAATACGAGCAGTGGTCGTCCGTACGCGGGTGGGCGGCGTCTGCGGAACGAGTAGCGGAAGTCGCTCCGCACCCGCCGACTGAGAAGGGGGAACCATGGATCGCGAACAAATCTCCTCGGTCCTGCGGAAGGGCCTGACCGACGCCCAAAGTCGGGCCGTCACTTCTTCGAAGCGCCACGTCCTGGTCGTGGCAGGCGCTGGGTCGGGAAAGACCGAAGTCATGGCGAGGCGGATTGCGTGGTGGGTCGGCATTGAGAACGTACCGAAAGATGCGATCGTGGCGTTCACTTTCACCGAGCGTGCCGCCGATGAGATGAAGTTCCGCATCCGCAGTTGGCTGGAAGCGATCACACCGGCCGGTGAGGAAGTTTCTCTCGGCGGGATGTACGTGGGAACGATCCACGGTTACTGTCTGGCAAAGATCCGGGAGTACTGGCCGGACGAGTATCACAACTACGACATCCTCGACGAAGGTGCGCGTGTGGCGTTGGTCCTGCGCGGCTTCAACGGCCTGCTGGGCCTGAAGTCGCTCAAGGAGGCGACCCGCAAAGGCCAGTACGCTACCCTCGAAAGTTTCATCCAGGCTTACGACCAGCTTCACGAGAACGATTGCTTCGAAGTCGAGCTCGCCTCGGAGCATCCGCCGGCCGAGCTGGGGGAAACGGAAAGCGAGTGGTGCAAGGCGGCGCGACTGCTGACCGACGTGGGAGACACGGATGATGCGGCGGCCTTTGCGCGCGCGGCTGCCCGCTACTACGCGTATCTCCGCTGTCGCCGCTTTCTCGATTTCAGCACGTCGCAGACCGAGTTCATTCGACGCTTGAGATCGGACGCGAAACGGCGTCAGGAGATCGCCGATCGACGGATCCATCTCGTAGTCGACGAAGTGCAGGACATCAACCCTGTGCAACGTGAGCTGATCAACCTCCTGGCGGAGTCGGGCGGGCGTCTGACGGCGGTCGGTGACCATCGGCAGTCGATCTACGGGTTCCGCGGCGCCAAGGTGGAGATCATCGCCGAGCTGTGGGAGCGGTTCGCGACGTCTGCGGAGGCGCAGGTCGTCGATCTTCAGGAGAATTTCCGCTCGACGCCTCGGATCATCGCGCTCGCGAACAGGTGGGCAGAAAGTATCTCTCCCGTCAGGACGATGACAACTCCGGCCATGAGGTCGGGAAACAAGACGCGGAAGGATCAGCATCAATCGCACTTGGCGCTGGTGAGTTTTGATGACCGCGCCCAGGAAGCCCGCTGGATCGCCGATGCCGTGCGCATACTGGTCCCGTCCGAGGCCGAAGGCGCCCTGCACGATAAGAAGGACGGCTCCCATCGAGGGCTCACCCTTTCGGACGTTGCGGTCCTGGTTCGGTCCTCCACGGACGTTCGTACTTACATGCGGGCCCTCGAGGCCTCCGGCATCCCCTGCGTGGTACGAGCGGGCCCGGATCTCTTTTCACAACCGGAAATCCTGTTCTTCGTTGCTGCGCTTGCGATTTCGGCGGGCTGTCAAGAGTTCTACGGTTCGGAGCACAACCCCAAGAGTCTCCCGCGGCGGATCGATTCGGTTCTCGGTTGCACGCCGCAACCGGAAGCGGTGTTACGAGAGGCAGCCAGGGCGCTGCGGCAGACGGGCCTTCGTTTCGGCCGGGACGTGGAGGACCGCGTCTTACTGGCGGCCCGGGCAATTCGACGTCGTATCGCCGAGGGCGCACACTTCGGCACAAGCGAGGTCGCGATCTTCCGAACGCCCAGGCTTCGCGCTTTCCTGAAGTCCCACAACGTTCTGCGGCGTGTTTTTCCGCAGCAGCTCTTCCACCTCTTGTTGTCCGAGGCCGAAGTCGATGTATGGGATGCCGATCCCGGCCGAGGCCAGGCTGCGTTGTTCCACTTAGGGGCGCTCAGTTCGCTGATCACGGGAATCGAGACCCCCGGTTGGACCAGCGTGAAGGACTATGCGTGGCAAATCATCGGACTGTGTCAGTACGGGGCGGAGGAAGGCCGAGTCGAGGAGCAGCCGCTGATGGTCCGACCGGATGCGGTCACCATCAGCACCATTCACGCCGTCAAAGGGCTGGAGTTCCCCGCTGTCTTTCTTGCGGACGTGAACGCCCAACGTTTCCCGAGCAGCTACGCCACTAGGATCCCGGACCTGCCTTTGGATGGAGGCATCGTGAAGCGGCTCGATGTCGTCGGACTCGCCGATAACAAGAACCATGACGGTGAGCGACGTCTCATGTATGTAGCGATGACCCGAGCAGAGCGGTTCCTCTTCATCAGCCACTCCGGGAACAGGACCTCAAAGTTCATCAAGGAGCTGAGGCCTCTCGTCGCAGAGATCGGCGGAATGGTGACCTCGACATCTGATGAACTGCTTGACGCGCTCAAGTACGCGCCCAAGGAGCACCGTCGCGACGTCAGGTTGAGCACGTCGTTCTCCGATCTGCGCTATTACCTGGAGTGCCCGCATGATTTCTATCTGCGCAAGGTGCTCGGCTTCGCGCCCACGATCGACCAGGCCTTCGGCTACGGGCGCGGCGTTCACAACCTGATGCGAGCTGTTCATGCCGATCCGAAGAAATGGGCTGCACTGGCTTCAGATCGGAAGCGACTGGAGCGAGAGGTTCAGAGGCTGCTGGATCAGGGGCTTTTCTACCTGCGATACACGACCGGCGACCCTGCCCAGAACATGAGGGCCAAGGGATTGAAGATTGTCGCCGACTACGTCCAGCGATATGCCGTTGAACTCGGCAGGTTGACGTTTGAACCGGAGAAGGAATTCGAGACGCTGATTGAATACGAGGACGGAAGCGGCGGCGCGCTTGTTTCCGGCGCGATCGACATCGTGCGGCAGGATGATCCGCCTCGTGTCACCCTTATCGACTTCAAGTCCGGAGATCCGGATTCGGATAGGCATCAAAAGCTCGACGAGGAGGAGATGAAGTTGCAGGTCTCTCTCTATGCAGTCGCGGCGAAGAAAGAACTCGAGTATCAACCCGAGCAGGGACTGGTCCGGTATCTCGATGCCGAAGATAAGGAGAAATCGGAATTGTGTGTTCCCTTGGACGAGCACGCGCTCTCCCAGGCCAAACAGGAGGTCGCCTCGACTGCATCACGCATACGGGATCGTGATTTCCACCGAGGCCCGACTGAACGCGGTGATGGAAAGCGCCGCTGCGTGGAGTGCGACTTCGTCAGCGTCTGCGGGATGACCGAGGCAATGGCGGTCAAACGAGGCCGTTCGGGCGACTGGTGACTTCAAACGCGATACACGAGCAGGGCTTCGGCTTCGCGTCGCGCTACCAACCCGGGCAGCACCTTTCCGCCGCCGTACACCCACCGGCGCAGTTCTTTGGCCGCGCTCGACCAGTCGCGCTGGTTTATCCGTCGCCGCAGCGTGGACGTTTGCAGCCGTCCCGCGCCGAGGTTGAACGTGAAATCCACGATGGCCGCGAGCCGTCCTTCCGGCTCGGTGGCGAGGATGGGGCAGTAACGCAGCGTGGCATCAAGAGCGGTGCGCAGGTCCTGGGCCAGGTAGATCTCGCCCTCGTCCTCGGTGATGGGCGGATGGTCGGGCTTGCAGAGGTGTCCGTAGCCGATCGTCCAATATCCCGCCGGGCAAATATAGGGGCGCGCGCGGCGCTGCGGATCGTGCTTGGGAACACGATGGAAGCCCTCGAATCGCTTGGCCAGGTCGACCGCAGCCGATGGCGCTTCGATCACGTCCGTACCCGGTCGAACACGCGGCCGAGGAACCAGAAGTTCAGCACGCCGGCCCATAGCGCCTGGTCCGCCTCGGTCCAGGCGGCCTGGATGGCCGGAATCCAGTCCACACCCGCATCGACCGCGCCGACGAAGGGGGCGGTCTTGGCCGCGCAGTACAGCGCCATGAACCAGTAGGTGATGACCGGCCGCACGCTGCTGGAGAGCGCGTCGGCCCACCGCACGCCGGACCGTTGGCCCTGGGCGGCGACGGCTTCCCGCAGCGCTTCGACTGCACCGCTGTTCCAGGCGGCCTCGCCGGCGGCGCCGATCTCGGCCATGCGCTGGGCGCCGCGCAGCTTCTCGAACTCCAGCGCCTTGTCCTGCATCGCCAGCTCGTGGCCGCGCTCGCCTTTGCGGTCGAGCCATTTGAGGATCTCGGGCGCCAGGCGGAAGGCCCCGCCGAGGAGGCCTCCAAGCAGAGTCTCGATCATTGTCCACCTCCCAAGAGCTTCAACTTGATGGCGGCGCCGACCAGCAGGGCGGCGAGCACACCGGTGGTCACCACCTTCACCACGGTTTGCCACGCCGTGTGGCGTGCATCGCGCCAAGCCTCCAGCAGGTCGCGCAACTCACGAATGTCGCGCGCTGCCTTGCCGTTCTCCAAGCCCAGATGGGCCAGTACCCGTTCGGCGCCCTTCTCGGCAGCGCGGTCGAGCAGGTCCTCGAAATCGTTACGGCGCATGAGGAGCGTGTCGTCGCCCTGGGCGGGATTTTCGGTTTCGTGCATGTTTGATCCTCCAAAAAAGCGAAACCCGCCTCATGGGCGGGTTCGCGGGTGGGAATGGATGATTGGGTCTACGCTATCTTGCCTCGGGCCTTGGCTGGCGGCCCGTTGTTGGACACCTGCGCCGTATCGATCTGCAGCAGTCTGCGCATCGCGTTGGCGCGATCCTTAGGATGGATGTTTACGCGCTCGATGGTGTCCTGCGACTCCGCCAGTGCGAGCAACTTGTCCTTGTCGGGACCATCGGGTAGGGCGTCGATTGCGGGCCGCACCCGATCCAGAAAGGTGGTCGGTCGATTCATTCGCTGTTCCTCCAGTTGTTCGTCAGACGGGAAACACCTGCTTGGCCACCGGTGCCTTGGTGGCGATGCCGTTCTTGATTTGCACCCGGTCGCCGACGGCCACGGCATCGAGCGTCCGGGCGGCAACCGCGCCCCGCTCGGTGGCCACGCGCACCACGGCCCCGTCGATGCCGAGCACCGCGCCCACCACCGTCTGCTCCGGCGCAAGGAGCCGAGAGAGTTCCTTCAGCGCAAAGCTCATCGCGGCTGCTCCAGGGTGAGATGGGTTTCG
>DYIB01000130.1 GCA_020723855.1 Uliginosibacterium gangwonense | reverse complement strand
CCCAATTCTCCCACGGCGGCGGCTGCGGCTGCAAAATCGCGCCGGCCGTGCTCTCCGACATCCTGTCCGCCGCGCCCCTGCGCGCCATGCCGCCGGAACTGCTGGTGGGCACCGAGACCAGCGACGATGCCGCGGTATATCGCCTCAACGACCAGCAGGCGCTGGTGGCCACCACCGATTTCTTCACGCCCATCGTGGACGACGCTTACGACTTCGGCCGCATCGCCGCCACCAACGCCCTGTCGGACATCTACGCCATGGGCGGCCGGCCCATCATGGCCCTGGCGGTGGTGGGCATGCCCCTGGACAAGCTGCCGGTGGAAGTGATCCGGCGCATCCTGGAAGGAGGCGAAGCTGTGTGCGCCGAGGCGGGCGTGCCCATCGCCGGGGGGCACTCCATCGACGTGCTGGAACCGATTTACGGCCTGGTGGCCCTGGGCCTGGTCCATCCCGACCGCATCAAGCGCAACAGCTCGGCCCGGGCGGGTGACGTCCTCATTCTCGGCAAGCCCCTGGGCGTGGGCATCCTCAGCGCCGCCCTGAAGAAGGGGATCCTGGACGGCGAGGGCTACGCCCGGATGATTGCCCACACCACCCGGCTCAACACGCCCGGTGCGGCGCTGGCGGAGCTGGATGAGGTGCATGCCGTCACCGACGTCACCGGCTTCGGGCTTGCCGGCCATCTGCTGGAGATGTGCCGCGGCTCGGGGTTGGCGGCGGAAGTGCGCTTCGAGCGCCTACCGCTGATCGCCGCGGCGGCCGAGTTCGCGCGCCAGGGCGTGGCCACGGGCGCCTCCGCGCGCAACTGGAACGGCTACGGCAAGGACGTGGATCTGCCAGAGGGCAGTGCCGACTGGCAGCGCAAGCTGCTCACCGATCCGCAGACCAGCGGCGGCTTGCTGGTGGCATGCAGTGGGGACGTGGAGAAAGACGTGCTGGAGATTTTTTATCGCGCCGGCTTCGGGGAAGCTGCCGTGATCGGCCGCCTCACCGAAGGCCCGGCGCGTTTGCGCGTAGTTTGAGCGTGGGTACTACGCGTTGCTTGGCCTGCCCGAGTGAGGAAAGCATAAATCAGAACTAAACCGAATTGTGTGAATTCGGTCACAGCCCCGTCATTTTTTTGTGGTTTTCACCGTCAAGAGGGGCCTCAGGGTGGGCCACACGTTGTCCAGGATGAGGGGCTGGGCGGCGGCGGTGGGGTGGATGGCATCCGCCTGGAACAGGTCGCGCCGCTCGGCGAAGCCGTCCAACAGGAAGGGCACCAGGACCGAGCGGGTGTTGCGCGCCGCCTCGGCGAAGGCCTGCTCGAACTGGCGCGTATAGGCCATGCCGTAATTGGGCGGCAGGCGCATGCCGGCGATCAGCACCCTGGCATGGGCGTCGCGGGCCGCCCGCGCCATGGCTTCCAGGTTCTCGCGCATCTTGTCCGGCGGCAGTCCGCGCAGGCCGTCGTTGCCGCCCAGGGCGATGATCACCACGGCGGGACGGTGCCGAGCCAGGGCCGCACCGATGCGGCTGCGTCCGCCGGCGGTGGTGTCGCCGCTGATGCTGGCATTGACGACGTTATAATCGAAGCCTTCGCGCTCGAGCCGCGCCGCCAACAAGCTGGGCCAACTGTCGCTCTGCCTCAGGCCGTAGCCCGCCGAAATGCTGTCGCCCACCACCAGCACCGTGCCGGCCGCCTGGGCGGCGGCACCCCACAGGGACAACAGCACAATCACGATGAACCGCATCGAACAAAGCCTCTTAACGCCGGTTGTGGCCGCCCTCGGCCTGGGCAAGGAAGTCGCCAACGGCGACGAGCGGCTGAGAATTCTGCACCAGATCTCTTTCCAGGTGATGGCCGGGGAAGCGGTCGCCGTGGTGGGCGCCTCCGGCTCGGGCAAATCGACGCTGCTTGGATTGCTCGCCGGACTCGATGTTCCCACTTCGGGACGGGTCCTGCTCGCCGGCCAGGATCTGTTCGCCCTGGACGAGGACGCCCGCGCCGCCTTGCGCGGCCGCCTGCTGGGTTTCGTGTTCCAGTCCTTCCAGTTGCTGCCGGCGCTCACCGCCCTGGAGAACGTCATGCTGCCCCTGGAGCTGGCCGGCCGCAATGACGCCCGCGCCGACGCGCAGCAGATGCTGGAGCGGGTCGGACTGGGACATCGCCTGGGCCACTATCCCAAACACCTGTCCGGCGGCGAGCAGCAGCGCGTGGCCCTGGCGCGGGCTTTCGCCGCGCGGCCGCAACTGCTCCTCGCCGACGAGCCCACCGGCAACCTGGACGCAGCCACGGGCGCGGCCATCATCGACCTGATGTTCGCCATGAACGCCGAGCAGGGTACCACCCTGATCCTGGTCACCCACGACGAGGCCATCGCCCGGCGCTGCGGCCGAATCCTCAAACTGCGGGGCGGAGAACTGATGGACGACTAGGGCAACCCGCTGCCAGGCGCGCGCACTCGACGCCGGCGCGCACCGCGCTTTCCAGTGTTGCCGGATAGTCCAACGCCACGTAGTCGCCGCACAGATAGAGGCCGGGAATGGGTGTCGCGGGACCTGGCCGCGCCAGGGACGGCAGGCAGCGGAAAGTGGCCCGCTTCTCGGTGATGACCTGGCTCCATTGGGGCGGCGCCAGCGCCCCGGCCAGGGCGCACACGTCCTCGTGCATGCGGCTCGTGATCTGCTCCCGTCCCATGGCCTCGTGGGCGCCACCGGCACTGATCACGCCCGCGATCAACCCCGTAGGCCCTCCCAGCCGGCCGCGGTCGAACAGCCAGTGGGCGAAGCGTCCTCCCACCATGGGCGCCGGCAGGCGCACCGGCTCGCGGTAGTGCAGGTAGCACGTGAGAATGGGTTCATGCGCCAGGGCGGCGATGGCCTGGGCGAGGAACAAAGCCTCGGGCAGGCTACCGAGGAGCGCCGGGGCGTGATAAGGGGCGACGGCGAGGATGACGGCCGCGAAGGAGCGCCGCCCGGGATCGCCGTCCAGGTCGAAGCCGCCGTGGCGGCGCCGGATGGCGTGGATGGGGGTGGTGCGCAGCACCTCGCCGCCGTGGCGTGTCAGGTACTGCACCGCCGGCTCGGGAAAGAGCTGCGACAAGTCGGTGCGCGGCAGCAGCAGGTCGCTCGCGGCGCGTTCGGCCGCCAGGCTGTCGCGCAGCACGTTCACAAACACCTGGGCCGAGGCCTGTTGCGGCGGGGTGTTCAGGGCCGATAGGCACAAGGGTTCCCACAGGTAGCGGCACAGCCTGTCCGGCTGGGCCGCGCGGTCGAGCAAGTCGGCCACGGTGGTGTCGGCCGGCAGGCGAAAGCCGTCGCGCCGCAAGCGCCTCATGAAGCGCATGGCGCCGCGGCGCTCTTCCCAGCGCAGTCCGCGCGCCGTGATCAGGGCGGTGAGCAGATGCAGCGGTGCCGGCAGGCGCGGTGCCTGGAGTCTGAGCCGGCCCGGATGGAGCAGGGTGAGCGGCAGGCGCTGCAGGTGGTTGTGGGGTGCGGCGCCCACCTGCGCCATCAGGCGCAGCAGCTCCCGGTAGGCGCCGATCAGGATGTGCTGGCCGTTGTCCAGCGTGACGCCGTTGCGCTCGACCACGCGAGCGCGGCCGCCCAGGGTGCGTGATGCCTCGAATACCGTGACGGGAATGCCGCGCGTGGCCAGCTCGACGGCGGCGGCAAGCCCGCCATAGCCGGCGCCGATGACGGCCACGCGGGCGGGCGCCCGGGGCATGTTCAGCCCCTGGACCAGGTGCGCCATGCGATCCACAGCTTGCGCAGCGGCGTCAGGGCAATGCGCCGGTCCAGCACGCGGCAGCCGTCGCGGCGGATTTCCTTCAGCGTCGCCCGGTAGATTCCCGCCATGACCAGGCCGGGACGCTGGGCGCGCCGGTCGCCGCGCGGCAGCTTGGCCAGGGCCTGTTCGTAATAGCCCTCCGCGCGCTCGATCTGGAACTCCATGAGGGCGCGGAAGGCGTCGCTGTAGCGCCCCTCCAGGACGTCCCGGGTGCTCACCTGGTAGCGCTTCAGCTCGTCCAGGGGCAGATAGATGCGGCCGCGGCGCGCGTCCTCGCCCACATCCCGGATGATGTTGGTGAGCTGGAAGGCGATACCCAGATCATGGGCGTACTTGAGGGTCTGGCGCTCCTGGTAGCCGAAGATTTCCGCCGCCAGCAGCCCCACCACGCTGGCCACCCGGTAGCAGTAGAGATGCAGGGCCTTGAAGTCCAGGTAACGGTTCTGCTGCAGATCCATCTCCATGCCGTCAATGATTTCCAGGAATTGCTCCTGCGGCAGGTTGTGGCGGGTCAGTGCCGAGGCCAGGGCGATGGTGACCGGATGGCTGGCCTTGCCCTGGTACATGGCCGCCACCTCCGCGCGCCACCACGCCAGCTTGTGCTGGGCCACCTGGGGATCGGTGCACTCGTCCACCACGTCGTCCACTTCGCGGCAGAAGGCATAAAGGGCGGTGATCGCCTGGCGCTGCTGCGGCTCCAGGAACAGAAAGCTGTAGTAAAAACTCGAGCCGCTGGCAGCGGCCTTCTGCTGACAATACTCGTCGGGGGTCATGGGTTGTGCTTCTGTCGTCGTTGCAGCGGGGTTCATGCGGGGGATTCCCCGCCGGCGCGGACCGGAAGCGGGATCGCGGCCCGCCACAGCAGCAGCGGCCAGTCCCAGGGCTTCAATACGGGCCGGCGGCGGAACACGTCGCCGCCCACGGCCGAAATCTTGTCCAGTATGCGCAGGCCGCCCGCCATCACCAGGCGCAGTTCCAGGCCGATGCGCCCGGGCAGCCGCCACCCCAGCAGACTGCCTGCGCGCATCAGGGCGCGGGCGCGCGCCACCTGAAAGGTCATGAGCGCCTGCCACGCCTCATCGCAGCGCCCGGCGGCGACATGCTCCTCCGTGACGCCGAAGCGGCGCATGTCCTCCTGCGGCAGATAGATCCGGTTCTTGCGCCAGTCGACCGCCACGTCCTGCCAGAAGTTGATGAGCTGCAGCGAGCTGCAGATGGCGTCCGAGGCGCGCAGGTTGTCCGGCGAGTCGGCGCGATAGAGGCGCAGCAGCAGGCGGCCCACCGGGTTGGCCGAGCGGCGGCAGTAGTCCATGAGCTCGGCGAAGTCGGCGTAACGGGTCTTGGCCACGTCCTGGCAAAAGGCGTCCAGCAGGTCGTAGAACGGAACCAGCGGCAGATCATGCCTGTCGACAGCCTCGCCCAAGGCAAGGAAGATCGGATCCGTGGTGGCCGCGCGCGCCGCCAGGGCATCCAGTCCGGCGCGCATGCGGTCCAGGCGGCGCAGCCGTTCATCCGGCGCCAGGTCCCCTTCGTCGGCGATGTCGTCGGCGGTGCGCGCGAAGCGGTAGATCGCCTCCACCGGGGCGCGCAGCGCCGCCGGCAGCAGCAGCGAGGCGACAGGGAAGTTTTCGTAGTGATCGACGGGCATGGGCAACGGCAGGCGGGGGCGGCGGCCAAAAAAGCTGACAGTATAGGCGCGTCTCGGCTAGAATTCGCAACGCCCGCGAAGGTGGCGGAATTGGCAGACGCACTGGATTTAGGTTCCAGCGCCGCAAGGCGTAAGGGTTCAAGTCCCTTCCTTCGCACCATCGTCGCATCCGCTCCCCCGCTTCCCCCTCCATCGGCCACGCTGCTCGTCCGGAAGAGCGCAAGGGATATGGTAAAATTTCGCTTAACCTTGAAACCGCAGTTGGAACCGCCTTCAACGCAAAGATCGCAAAGGCGCAAAGGCCGCAAAGAACGATCCGCAGCCTCACCTTTTTGGTGTCGGCCATCCTTCAGGATTTTCCTTTGCGTCCTTTGCGTTACTTCGCGTCCTTTGCGTTAAGTGCGGTTTTCAGGTTTAAATGAACGCATTGGGTGATGGCCGCGGTTGCGCCGTCGCTCGGCGCGAATGACCGCCGTTTCCGGGGCGCGGGCCTCCGGATTTGGGTTTATTAACCGGTCGCGGCGGCCGGGGCGCGTCCGGCTTGTTCGCCGACTTCCATGGCCCCAGGCGCCGGACCTCTTCAGCACCATCTGATCTGTTCTGGGACCTTCTCTCATGCAAATCAATCAGCAAAATGCGAACCCCCTCGAGCGACGCATCGACATGACTGTGGCTCTGGCGGACATCGACAAGGACGTGGAGAACCGCCTCAAGAAGCTGGCGCGTACCGTGAAAATGGCCGGCTTCCGCCCCGGCAAGGTGCCGCTCAAGCTCGTGGCCCAGCAATACGGTCCCCAGGTGCGTTCCGAGGCGATCGGCGAAGCGGTGGAGAAGGCGTTCGGCGAGGCCGTGCGCGAGCAGAATCTGCGCGTGGCGGGCTATCCGCGCATCGAGCCGAAGCAGGCCCAGGACGAGAATAAGCTGGAGTTCAGTGCGGTATTCGAGGTTTATCCCGAGATAAGACTAGGCGATATTGGCAGCACCGAGATCGAGCGCCCGGTGCTGACCGTGGGCGATGCGGAGGTGGACAAGACCATCGACATCCTGCGCCAGCAGCGCGCCACCTACACGCCCGTGGAGCGTGCGGCGGCCGCGGGCGACCGCGTGGTGGTGGATTTCACGGGGCGGCTCGACGGCGAAGTGTTCGAGGGCGGACAGGCGACCGATTACCCGATGATGCTGGGCGCCGGCCGGATGATGCTGCCCGAATTCGAGCAGGCGGTGAGCGGCATGAAAGCGGGCGAGTCCAAAACCTTCGACCTGACCTTCCCGGCCGACTATCAGGCGGAACACCTGGCCGGCAGGCAGGTGAGCTTCGAAGTGGCGGTGAAGCGCGTCGAGGAGACCCGGCTGCCGGAGGTGAATGCCGATTTCGCCCGCTCCCTGGGGATCGAGGACGGCGATGTGGAAAAGATGCGTGCCGAAGTGAAATCCAATCTCGAACGCGAGGTCAAACGGCGTGTACAGGCCCGCATCAAGGACCAGGCAATGAAAGCGTTGCTGGAGGTCAACCCCATCGAGGTGCCCAAGGCGCTGGTGGAACAGGAGACGCGGCATCTGGCCGAGGCGGCGCGCCAGGATCTGGCCAACCGCGGCGTCAACGTCAAGGACGTGCCGGTGCAGCCCGAGTGGTTTGCCGAGCAGGCGATACGCCGCGTCAGGCTGGGGCTGGTGATCGCTGAACTGGTGAAGCAGAAGGG
>DYIB01000129.1 GCA_020723855.1 Uliginosibacterium gangwonense | reverse complement strand
TTGTGGGCGATGCCCTTGTGGCAGTCGATGCAGGTCTGCTTGTCCTCGCGCGCCAGTTCGTGCTGCTTGCGCGCCCGCTGCTTCTGCACCTCGGTGTTCATACCCTCGAAGCTGTGGCAGTTGCGGCACTCGCGCGAGTCCGCTTCCTTCATGCGCTTCCACTCGTGCCGGGCCAGGGTCAGCCGCTTGGCCTCGAACTTCTCCGGCGTGTCGATGGTGCCCATCACCTTGCCGTAGAGCTCGCCCGTCGCCTGGATCTTGCGCGCCACCTTGTGCACCCAGTCCTTGGGCACGTGGCAGTCGGAGCAGATGGCGCGCACGCCGGTGCGGTTCGAGTAATGGATGGTTTGCTTGTACTCCTGGTACACCGTGTCGCGCATCTCGTGGCAGGAGACGCAGAACTCCAGGGTGTTGGTGGCTTCCATGGCGGTGTTGAAACCGCCCCAGAAAATTATGCCGCCGAAGAAGCCGACCGCGAGAAGAGTCAGCAAAGAGTACTTGGCGCTGGGCCGGCGCAAGGTGTTCCAAATTCCGCCCTTGCCCGTGTCCCGATTATCCGATTCGCTCATTTTTTAGTTCGTTTTCCGTTCCCTGCGCACGGAATCCGTGCGGTTGAGCGGCGCGGGAGCTTGTGGCCCCCCGCGCGCCCGCGCTTCTTTCTTAGTAGATGTCGTGCTGCGTATTGAACACGTTGAACTTGCCAGTCGGGGTGATCATCTTCGGGTCGGTGATCACCTTCTTGACCGTCAGCGTCTTGTCGTCATAGACGACGATGGCCGACTGGTCGGTCTTGCCGCCCCACAGGGACACCCACACCTCGCTCCCGTCGGCGCTGTACTCCGGATGCACCGCGCGGCGGATCGCCTTGGTCTCGGGCAGGCCGGAGTCCTTGGCTACGTTCAGTACTTTCTTGGGCTTGGACAGGTCCGCCATGTCCCACACCGCCACGGATTCGGCGATCGAGCGCTCTGGGTTCTGGGGCGCGTCGGCCCACAGGTGCTTCGACTTGGGATGGGTCTTGACGAACAGGTTGCCGGAGCCGATGTGCTTGATTTCCTGTACCACCTTCCAGGCGTTGCTCTTGTACTTGGCGTCGTTGGGCGCGGTGCCGATCAGCGTGATCACGTCGGCGCCCAGGTGGCCGGTCGCCCAGACGGGACCGAACTGCGGGTGCTTGAAGTTGGCGCCGCGGCCCGGATGGGGGATTTTCTTGGTGTCCACCAGGGCGGCGAGTTTGCCTTCCTTGGTATCCACCACGGCGATCTTGTTGGAGGCGTTGGCCGCCACCAGGAAGTAGCGCTTGGAGGCGTCCCAGCCGCCGTCGTGCAGGAACTTGGCAGACTCGATGGTGGTTTCCTTCAGGTTCTTGATGTCGGAGTAGTCCACCAGCTTGATCTGCCCGGTCTCCTTGATGTTGATCACCCATTCCGGCTTGATCTGGGAGGAGACGATGGAAGCAACGCGCGGCTCCGGATGGTATTCGCCATCCACGGTCATGCCGCGGGTGCCGACGATCTTCAGCGGCTTGAGGGTGTCGCCTTCCATGATCACGTACTGGGGCGGCCAGTAGGAACCGGCCACGGCGTACTTGTCCTCGAAGCCCTTGAACTTGGAGGTATCCACCGAACGGGCGTCGTAGCCGACCTTCACCTCGGCGACCACGGCGGGCTTCTCCATCCACAGGTCGATGAGGGACAGGCGGCCGTCGCGGCTGATGACGTACACATAGCGGCCGGAAGCGGACAGGCGCGAGATATGGACGGCGTAGCCGGTCTTGACGATGCTGCGGATCTCCTTGGTGTCACCGTCGATCAGCGCCACTTCGCCCGTGTCGCGCAGCGTCACGGAGAACATGTTCTTGAGGTTGAACTTGTTCATCTGCTTCTTCGGACGCTGCTCCACGGGCACGATCACCTTCCAGGTGGCGAGCATGTCCTGCATGCTGAACTCGGGCGGAACGTCCGGCGTGTTCTGCAGGTATTTCGCCATTAGGGAGATTTCTTCCTTGGTGAGGATGTCGTCGAAGTTCACCATGCCGCCTTCGGTGCCGTAGGCGATGATCTTCTCGAGGCGGTTCTGGCCCAGCTTGAGCGTGCCGCCCTCCTGGGTGGTGCCGTCGGGCAGCTTCTTGCTCCAGTGCGGCTCCAGGTTCTTGCCGGTGGCGCCCTTGCGCAGCACGCCGTGACAGCCGGCGCAGCGCTCGAAGTAGATCTTCTTCGCCGTTGCCTTCTCCTCGGCCGTCATCTCGGGCGCGGCTTGCTGGGCCATGGCGACATTGAAAGCACCGGCCATCGCCAGGGGCAGAGCCGCCAGGCGCACGGCACCGGACAACAGCTTACGCGTCTTCATGTGATTCCTCCCTAACAGGTTTGCTTACACTTACACATATCGAACCGAACTCGGTCCGCCCGCACGTGCTGCGATGGCGTGAAGAATCAACCTTATTAACCCGTACTACATTGATGTAAATCAACATGGACAAAACGTCACCGTCTCACTTTCGAGAAAGGAAAATTTGCGCTAAATCAATTTTTCCCGATTACCCGGCGCAAGCATTTGAACTGCGGTAAGATTTCGCCGGTCGAATTGCGCAACCCCGCGCGCGGCGCAGGCAGTGGCAGCGCCCGCCGCGTCGGAACTCAGCTTTATGTCCATTCAGGATTCGGATCAGGGAAGGCCCGGCGGCGACGATACGGCTTTCCTGCTGCGCCAACCGGCGACTTCAAGGGAACGGCCGGGAAAGGTATATCTGGTGGGCGGCGGACCGGGCGACCCGGAGCTGCTCACCGTGCGCGGCGCCCGTCTCATAGGCTCCGCCGATGCCTTGGTGTACGATCATCTCGTGGGCAAGGGGATATTGGAGCTCGCCCGTGCCGACGCCGAGATGCACTATGTGGGCAAGGAGGCCGGCGCCCACACCCTGCCCCAGGAAGACATCAACCTGCTGCTGGTGCGCCTGGCGCAGCGGGGCCTCCAGGTGGTGCGCCTGAAGGGCGGCGATCCTTTCATCTTCGGGCGCGGCGGCGAGGAAATCGAAGAGCTGGTGCAGCACCACATTCCCTTTGAAGTGGTGCCGGGCGTCACCGCCGCCTCGGGCATGTCGGCCTATGCCGGCATCCCCCTCACCCATCGCGACTTCGCCCAGTCCTGCATCTTCACCACCGGTCACCTCAAGGACGGCACCTGCAACCTCGACTGGCCGGTGCTGGCGCGCCCCAACCAGACGGTGGTGATCTACATGGGCGTCGGCGGCCTGGGGGAGATCAGCCGCAAGCTGCAGGAACACGGCATGGATCCCCGCACGCCCGCCGCCGTCGTCCAGTACGCGACGCTGCCCCAGCAGCGCAGCGTGGTGGGAACCATCGCCAGCCTGCCGGCGCTGGTGCAGGCCCAGGGCATCAAGCCGCCGGCCCTGATCGTCATCGGCCAGGTGGTGCGCCTGCACCGGCAACTGGCCTGGTTCCGTCCGCGCGAGGCCCTCTCCCAGGCCTGAGCTGTCAGGCCAGCGCCGGCACCGCCACGCCGGCCTCCAGGCTCGGGCTCGTGGAAAAGGGGATTGCCCGGCCGGTCCAGCAGGGCCGCGGCCGCCAGGATCATGGCGCCGCCCACCAGTTGCCACACAGTCCAGGGCGTCAGGCGCTCGCCCAGGAACAGGGCCGCCAGCAGGCACACCAGGGTGGGATAGAGGTACAGCAGCAGGGCCACCAGCCCGGCCGAGGCGTACTGCAAGGCGGAGAAGAAGCACAGGGCCTGGCCCACATAGCCGATGCCGCCCATGCCGCAGGCCACCGCCAGTTCCCGCCCGCGCGGCCACTGCCGGCGCGTGGCGAACATGATCGGCACCAGCACCACAGCGCGGCGAGGAAAAAGCGCGGCAGCAGCACGCCGCCGGTGTTGGCACCGGCGGCGTAGGCGAAGCGGCCGAGGATGGCCATGGCACCGAAGGAGGCCGCCGAGACGGCGATGAGCAGATAACCCGCCAGGTGCGAGCTCGTCCGGGACGTCAGCAGGTCGGCGGCAACGGTTTGGTCGAGCGAAGGCTGGGTCGTCATGGATGTCTGGGGACAAAGGCGCGCTATTGTAACCGGGCCGCCGCCCTGTTCCTGAAGCGAAACGCGGCGCGACGGCGCTCAGGCCGCGCGCGCAAGGATCGGCGCGCGGCCCGCCAGCACCAGCCCGGCCTCGGCGGCGCCCAGGCGCTGGGCCGACTCCTCGGGCGGGCGCTTGAACACCCGATGCAGCAGGTAGGCGCGGTTGGGCACGTGCAAGTCCTCGGGCACGCGCTGGCCGTTGGCGAGATAGAGCACGGTCAGGCGCCGGCGCACCGCCACGTCCAGGGCCGGGGCCAGGGAAACCGCCTCATCCAGCTTGGTGACGATGCAGCCGGCCGGGGCCTGGCCGCCGTAGGCGCCCGCCACTTCCTGCAGCGTGTCCACGCGGCTGGCCGCGTTGAGCAGGAGCAGGCGGCGCACGCCGGCGACACCGTCCAGCAGCATCCTCTGGTCGCCCAAGCGCCGATCCCGGTGGGACATGCCGGCGGTATCGATCAGCACCAGGTGCCGGTCGCGCAGGTGAGCCAGAGTGGCGCGCAGTTGGGCCGCGTCCCGCGCCCCGTACACCGGCACGCCCAGGATGCGGCCGTAGATGCGCAACTGCTCGTGGGCGCCGATGCGGTAGCCGTCGGTGGTGACCAGCGCCACGCGGCCGGCGCCGTAGCGCAGCACGGCGCGGGCCGCCAGCTTGGCCGCGGTGGTGCTCTTGCCCACTCCGGTGGGCCCCACCAGGGCGAACACACCACCGGCGTCGATGATGGTGCGGTCGTCAGGCGCCGTCGCCAGCGCCGTCCCCAGCCGGTCGCGCACGGCCGCGCGCGCCCGGGCCGGGGTCATGGCGGCGGACACATCCCGGACCAGTTCCAGGGCCAGGTCGACGGAGAAGCCGCACTCGATCAGTTCCGTGAGCAGTTGCTGCGTGACGGGCGCGCGGCGTCCCATTTCCGTCCAGGCGCAGCCCGCCAGATGGCGCTGGAGCAGGATCTTGATTTCCTCGAGCTGACGCAGCAGCGACTGGCGCCGGTCGGGGGCGGCCGCCGGCGCGCCGCAGACGCCGTCGCGGGGCAGGGCGAGCAGTTCCGCGCCCTCGCCGAGGCAGCGGCTTGCCAGGACGATGGCATCGTCGCCCAGCTCTTCCCTGGCGCGGCGCAGGCAGTCGCGCGTGTTTGCGCCGGTGTAGCGTCGAGGGATCATGGCCCGGACATGGGCAGATGACGCGGCACCACGGCCTCAGCGGCCGGCGGCCGCCAGGCGGGCGCGTTCCCCCTGGATCAGGCGGTCCGCCAGGCGCTCCGCGTCGATCCGGTACTGCCCCTCGGCGACGGCCTTCTTCAACGCTGCAATGCGCGCCGGATCGCTTGCCGGCTGGGCGGCCAGGGCACCCTGGGCCGCCAGCACGCGCAAGGACAGGTTCAGCACGCTGGACGGCGGCGGGTCCGGCTGCACCTGCGGCGCTTTGGGCCGGCGCAACGCCTCTGTCCGCGCCGAATCGCCAAGGACTGTCACATGGTTGTCGATCTTCACTTTGCCCTCCCTGACGCGGCACCGGCGCCGCGCGCTTCAATCACATTTCCAGTTCCATCTGCCGGTCCCCGCCGAACTTGCCCGGAGCACCCGCGCCTCGGGACTTCTTCGGCTGGATATCCAGCCGCTCCAGGATCGGCCGGAAGTCCAGGCCGTGCTCCGCCATCTCGCCCAGCAAGGCGGCCACCACCACAAGGTGCGAGGGCACCTGGTCGAGACGGGCGTAGTTGGATACCGAGTTGCTGTGCAGCTTCAGCAAGTGGGCGAACTCCCGCACCGTAAGGCCGGCTTTTCCCAGATGGCGTTTGAATTCGTCGTATCCCACAGGCTGCGAATATACCTGGATTTTTTTGCTTGGGCACATATTTTTATTCAGTTTATAAATAAAATAATGTGTCGAGACCAACTGATCGACAAGGGGGAAGACGGTACCGGCCATGGCATCAGAATGATGACAAAGAAGGCGGAGCGGTGGCTGCACCGCGCCAGCGTGAAGCGGAAGAAAGTGAGAAGGGTCTGGAGCGTGGTGCCGGGAGAGGGACTCGAACCCTCACAGTGTCGCCACCGGCGGATTTTGAGTCCGCTGCGTCTACCAATTCCGCCATCCCGGCGCGGGAGGCAAAACCCGCGTAGAATTGCGGGCCGCGAAAGAGGGCGCATTATCCCTAATTCCCCCCGACGCTTCAAGCGAATGCCGCTGACCCTGCAAGACTTCGATTATCCGCTGCCGCAAGAGCTGATCGCCCAGCACCCGCTGCCCGAGCGCAGTGCCAGCCGGCTGCTGGTGGTGGCCGGCACGCGGCTGGAGGACCGGCGCTTCGCCGACCTGCCGCAACTGCTCGCGCCGGGCGACCTGCTGGTGTTCAATGACACGCGCGTGATCCATGCGCGCCTGCATGGCGTCAAGGCCAGCGGCGGCAAGGTGGAAGTGCTGATCGAGCGCCCGGTGGGACGCCACGAGGCCCTGGCGCAGGTGCGCGCCAGCCACTCGCCCCGGCCCGGCAGCCGCCTGCTGCTGGAGAGCACGCTGGAGGTAGAGGTGGTAGCGCGTGCGGGTGAGTTCTTCCATCTGCGCTTTCCCGCCGGCGAGGACTTGCTCGACCTGCTGGAGCGCCACGGCAAGTTGCCCCTGCCGCCCTACATCCAGCGCGCCGCCGGCGAGGCCGACGAGGCCCGCTACCAGACCGTCTATGCGCGCAGCCGCGGCTCGGTGGCCGCGCCCACCGCCGGCCTGCATTTCGACCCGCCGCTGCTGCAGGCCCTGCAGGCCCGTGGCATAGAGCAGGCCTATCTCACCCTGCACGTGGGCGCCGGCACCTTCCAGCCGGTGCGGGTGGACGACCTGTCCCAGCACCGCATGCACCGGGAACGCTATGTCATTCCCCCGGAGACCGTCGCCGCCATCGAGCAGGCGCGCGCCCGGGGCGGGCGCGTCGTCGCCGTCGGCACCACCAGCCTGCGCGCCCTGGAGGCGGCGGCGCAACCCGGGGGATTGCGCGCCGGCGCCAGCGAGACCGACTTGTTCATCCTGCCCGGTTTCGTCTTCCGGGTGGCCGACGCCCTGATCACCAACTTCCATCTGCCCAGGTCCACCCTGCTCATGCTGGTGTCGGCCTTCGGCGGCATGGAGGCCATGCGCGCCGCCTACCGCCATGCGGTGGAGCACCGCTACCGCTTCTTCAGCTACGGCGACGCCAGCCTCATC
>DYIB01000128.1 GCA_020723855.1 Uliginosibacterium gangwonense | reverse complement strand
GCACACGCCGGACAGGTCGAACCCCAGGTCGATGTGGAATTCCTCCAGCAGCGGCAGGCTGAGCAGGGCGCAGCCGGTGTCGCGCTCGATCTCCCCCAGGGCGGCGGCGAGCGCCACGTCATCGGCGGCGGTCACCACGAACCACAGGTTGTAGCGGTGCTCGCGCCGGTAGTTGTGATTCACCTCGGGGCGCGCGCTCACCCGGGCGGCGATGCGCTCCAGCTCCCCCTCGGGCGCCGCCAGGGCCGCCAGGGTGCTGGCGCCCACGCGCCGCGGCGCGAACACCGGGCCGACCCGGCTCACCATGCCGGCGGCGCGCAGCCGTTCCAGGCCCGCCAGCACCGTCGCCTCATCGCTGCCCAGGCACGCGGCGAGACGCCGGTAGGGGGCATGCTCCAGCGGGAAATCCCGCTGGAATTCGTTGAGCAGGCGGAACTCCAGCGCGTCCAACATCAGAAGCCGATGCGCGCGGCGCGCGCGGTGAAGAAGATGCCCGAGGGGCTGGCCGCCGGCAGCTGCGCCAGCTCGCGGAAGTTGGCCGTGTCATAGACCATCACGCGATGGTCGTCCCGCGCCGATATCCACACGCTCTCGCCGCGCGGCGCGAACTCCATGTGCAGCACCGCTCTTCCCGGCTGCAGGGTATGCACCACCCGGCCCTCGAGGGTGTCGATCACCTGCACCCAGCCGTTGTCGGGGAAGGCGAAGTTCACCCACACCTGGCGCCCGTCCGGGCGCGCCATGACGAACACCGGCTGGCCTTTCACCGGGATGCGCGCCGTCTCCTGCCAGGTGGCGGTATCCACCACCAGCACCTCGTGCCGGCCGACGGCCGGCAGATAGGCGTGGCGCCCGGCCACGGCCCAGCCGCGCAGATGGGGCATCTTGAACACCGGCAGCTTCTCCTGTCCCTTGCCGTAGTCGGGCAGGATGCGTCTCACCCCCTGCTCGGGCCGCCACAGGTCCACCAGGGCAACCCCGTCCTCGCCGAACAGCCCCGCCAGGTAATGGCGCCCGTCGGGCGTTACCAGGCCGTCATAGGGCTGGCTGCCGGCGTTGCGATACCTGGTCACCTTGGGTGCGCGCGGATCGGCCACGTCGGCCACCCAGATCTCGCCGGCATCGAACAGGGCATAGGCGAACTTGTTGCCCGGCACATCGGCCAGGCCCACCACCTTGGAACGGCGCGTGCCGTCGCCGTAGGCGGAGGGGATGTCGGCGAGCAGCTCCAGGGTCTGGGCGTCGAACACCTTGATGCCGCCCGGCTCGTAGTTCTGGGCCACCACCAGGCGCCCGTCCTGGGAGATGGAGCCGCCGATGGCGTTGCCCGACTGGATGATGCGCTTGTCGATGCGCCCCAGTAGCAGGTCCACCTTGGTCAGCCCGCCGTCCCGGCCGAACACGTAGGCATAACGGCCGTCGCGCGAGAACACGGCGGAGGCATGGGACAGATCGCCCAACCCCTCGACCCGCGCCAGCACCGACCTGGCGGTGGTGTCCACCACCAGCACGGCTCCCGAGGCGCGCTCGATGACCAGGCCCAGGTCGCCGGTGCCGCGCACGGGCGCGGCGCCACAGGCGGCCAGCAGCGCAGCGCAGACGGCGGCCAGGAGGGAACGGAACAGGGTCAGGGTATTGCTCACTTGATGCTCTCCGGGGTATTCATCGTTCTTCGGGGAATCCTTCCACCAGCCGCCGCGCGATCCAGTCCGCCTCCGCCTCCGACAGGATGGTCTTCCAGGCGGGCATGGCCGTGCCCGGCCGCCCCAGCAGGATAGTGTAGCGCAGCGCCTCGAGGGGCTTGTCGCGCAGCGCCCCGGGCAGCAGGGCCGGACCCAGGCCGCCCTTGAGCGTCAGGCCGTGGCAGGAGCCGCAGTCCTGGCGCACCAGGCGCACCAGTTCGCGCTGGCGTGCGGCGCCGGGTTGCGTGTCGGCGGCCGCGCCGCCGGCGAGGATGGCGGCGAGCAGGGTCACGGCGAGACGACGGCTAGGCAACATGGGGAATCGGGTCCTACGGCAGACGCAATGATGCTTGGCCGGACAGGCAAAATTGTTGATCTCAATCAACTCGGCGCCTGCAAAAAAACAAAGGCCCGCAGGCTTCCCCGCAGGCCTCGCAGTGCCTTCAGCCGACGCTCAGTACACGTCGTGCTGGGTGTTGTACACGTTGAAGTGGCCGGTCGGCGTGATCAGGCGCTTGTCCTTGATCACCGTCTTGAGCTTGAGCGTCTTGTCGTCCACCACCACGATGGCCGATTCCTGGTTCTTGGCGCTCCATACCGAGAACCACACCTCGTCGCCCGCCTTGTTGTACTCGGGCTGGACTACGCGCTTGGCCCCTTCGCCCAGGCCGGCCCACTCGGCTATGGGCAGCACCTTATAGCCCTTGTCCAGGTTGTCGATGTCGAACACCGCGACCGACTGGGCCACCTTGGCATCCGGGTTCAGGGGCGTATCCACCCACAGGTTCTTGGACTTGGGATGGGTCTTGATGAACAGCGAGCCACCGCCCTGGGCCTTGAGGGTCTGCACGACCTTCCAGGCATACTGGGGATGCTTCTTGGGATCGGTGCCGATCAGCGAAACCGTCTCGTCGCCCAGATGGCTGGTCGCCCACACGGGGCCGAACTTCGGATGGACGAAGTTGGCGCCGCGCCCCGGGTGCGGGATCTTGCCCACGTCGACCAGGCCGGCCAGCCTGCCTGCCTTGGTGTCCACCACCGCGATCTTGTTGGACTGGTTGGCGGCCATCAGGACATAGCGTTTGGAGGATTCCCAGCCGCCGTCGTGCAGGAAACGCGCCGCCGCGATCTCGGTGATCTTCAGGTTGTCGAGGTCCGTGTAGTTCACCAGCATGATCTTGCCGGTTTCCTTCACGTTCACCACGAACTCGGGTTTGTGGTGGCTGGCGACGATGGCCGCCACACGGGGCTCGGGATGATACTCCTGCTTGTCCACCGTCATGCCGCGGGTGGAGACGATCTTGAGCGGCTCCAGCGTATCGCCTTTCATCAGGACGAACTGGGGCGGCCAATAGGTGCCGGCGATGGCGAACTTGTCCTCGTAGCCCTTGTACTTGGACGTCTCGACGGAGCGCGCCTCCAGACCGACCTTGATCTCGGCGACCGTGTCGGGCTTCTCCATCCACAGGTCGATCATGTTGATCTTGGCATCGCGGCCGATGACGTAGAGATAGCGGCCGGAAGCGGACAGGCGCGAGATGTGCACCGCGTAGCCGGTGGCGATGGTGCTGATGATCTGCTTGGAATCGCCGTCGATCAGGGCGATCTTGCCGTCGTCGCGCAGGGTGGTCGAGAAGATGTTCTCCAGGTTGTAGCTGTTCATCTTCTTCTTGGGACGCTTCTCCGGCGGGACGATCACCTTCCAACTGGCCTTGATGTCGGCCAGGCTGTACTCGGGCGGCGTGGGCGGCTCGTGCTGCAGGAAGCGCGCCATCAGGTCCACATCCTTTTCGCTCAGTTCGCCCGAAGTCTGCCAGTTGGGCATGCCGGCGGGCGAGCCGTAGGCGATGAACACCTTCAGATATTCGGTGCCCTTGGCGAGGGTGATGTCCGGCGTGAGCGGCTTGCCGGTGGCGCCCTTGCGCAGCACGCCGTGACAGCCGGCGCAGCGCTCGAAATAGATTTGCTTGGCGCGCGTGAATTCCTCCGCCGTCATGGGCGGTGCCTTGGGCGTGATCTTCTCCTGGGCCTCTTCCGGCTTGATGGGCACCGGCGCGCCCTTGTAGCGCAGTTCTTCCTCTTGCGTACCCGGATGCACCGGCTTGGCCTGGGCCCAGGCCACTCCGGTGAGCAGCGGCAGCGCCGTTATGGCGGAGACCGCCGCAGCCAAAGTTAACTTCTTGATTCTCATGAATACTCCCTCCACAGGAAAAGCGAACCGAGTTGGATACCCCACCTGGGCATGCATCAAAGTTCCTGTACTACCTGCCCACATTGATATAGATCAACGTTCGGGATACACCCAAGGAAATAAAGAGGTATTGACATCAGCCACGGATGTCGGTAGCCGCGGCCTGCTTCCTGGGAGCGTCGTCACCCGCCGGGGCCACGACGATGGGCGGTATCTTGCCGCGCTGCAGCCGCTGCTCGCGCTTTTGGCGGCGCTCGATCAGGGGCAGACACACCTTGTCGTTGTAGTAGATGACCTGGCAGTCCAGACAATAGTGGCATTCGTTGGCGTTGATTTCACCGGTGGGACGAATGGCGCGCACCGAGCAGCGGTTGTAGCACACCTGGCAGGGCTTGCCGCATTCCCGGCGCCGGCGCAGCCACCAGTCGAACAGGCGGAAGCGTCCGGGGATGGCCAGCGCCGCTCCCAAGGCGCACAGGTACTTGCAGAAGAACTTGCGGTTGAAGGCCGAGATGGCGATCAGGGCCAGGGCATAGGTCACGAAGGGCCACTGCCGGTCGAAGCGCAGGGTGATCGCCGTCTTGAAGGGCTCCACTTCGGCATAGGTCGCGGCTTCGCCCAGCGACTGCAGCGACACGCCGAACAGCAGGATGAGGATGACGTACTTCACCGCCCACAGGCGCTCGTGCACCACGTCGTTGAACTCGAACTGGGGCAGCTTCAGCCGCCGCGAGGCGATCAGGATGAGTTCCTGCAGGGCGCCGAAGGGGCATAGCCAGCCGCAGTACACTCCCCGCCCCCACAGCAGCAGGGTCATGGCGACGAAGGACCAGAGGATGAACAGCATGGGGTCGAGCAGGAAGTTCTCCCAGCGGAACCCGTGCATCACCGCATTCACGAAGGTGAGCACGTTGATCACCGACAGCTGGGCCAGGGCATACCAGCCGATGAAGAACAGGGTGTAGACGTGGAAGCCGTTGCGCACGTAGATGAGTAGCTTCGGGTGGCGGGCGAGCCAATCCTGGAACACCAGGATCGAGAACAGCACGGTCAGCCCGACCACCAGCACGCCGATCTCGAACGCGCGGTGGCGCCAGATCGCGACCCATTGGGGTTCTTCTTCCGCCGGCGTCCACGTTCCCGGCACGGCCGGCAGCGGTGCCACGTTCGGCGGTGGCATGTCCCGCGCCAGGGGCACCACGGCATCGGCGGCCGGACGGACGGGCGTCGCCGGTGCGGCCACAGAAGAGGGAGACGCCGCCTTGCCGGAGCCCGCGCGCTGCGCCACGGATGCGGGCGTAGCCGGGCGACCGACGGCTTCGCCGCCGCGGGTAGTGGGCGGCGGCGCCTCGCTGCGCGGCTGCTCCGGCGCGGGTGCGTCTGCCTGGGGCTGAGCCGCGGCGGGCAACGGCGCCGCGGCGACGGGGGCCGCAGCGGCCGCGCCAATGCCGCGGGATTCGGCCACCATGCGCGCGGCGCGCATCACCGTCGCGTTCTCCACCATGACCGTGATGGTCGCGCCGGTAATGCCGTCGATCGCCACGTGGCCTTCGCGCGGCGCGCCGATGGTGATGCGGTCGAAGGCCGACTTGCCCTCGTACTGGGCCACGAACCGGTTCAACTGCTCCGGCGTGATGCCGACGGCGAGTATTGGCTCATCGTGCTGGACGATCGCCAGGCCGACGATGCGCCCGTCCGCGTCCAGCCCCACCAGCGTATTGATGGGTTTGCCCGAATAGGCGGGAATGCGCAGCGCGTCGCCGGTGAGGAACACGTAACCGACGACCTTGCCGGCCTTGTAGACCGCCGCCGACAGCGGCGTCCCCTCGAACCCGCCGTATGCCTCCGCGTCCGGGAACATGTTGCGCAACTGGGGGAACACGGACGGCAGATCGGCCGCCTGAAGCGGCGCCGCGGCGCAGAACAGCGCCAGGGCGAAGAAACGAAGAATACGGGTGACGAACATCTTTCGGACAGGCCAGCGGCCGTGGCGGGCGCCCGAAAGAGTGTATCGGGAAAGCTATCGCTTGTCGAAAGTCAGCCGTGCCGGCGGGCGCCGCGGCCAGAGGGGGAGGCCGCTATTCGGTGACGATGATCACCCCGTGCATTTCGGGGTGCGGGCCGCAAGTATAGGGATAGCGCCCGGGCCGGTCGAAGCGCCGCTGCCAGCTATCGCCCGGCAGCAGGCGCTCGGACTCCAGCGCCCCCTCGGCCGGGAACAGCACGGAGTGGCTGGCGCGCTTCTCGTTGTTGGTCCATTGCACCGTAGTGCCGGCCTTGATGGTCAGCTCGGCCGGCACGAACAGGTACTTCTCGATGGTCACCTCGACCACGTCTGCGTGGGCAAGGGAAGAAGCGAGCGCCGCGAGCAGAGTGACGACTCCGCGCGCAAGACGAGGGGATGGGCGCACGCTTCTGCCCTGCCGCGCAGACGTTACTGCTTCGCCGCGGTGATGTCCGCCTTGGCGTCTATGCCCAGGGTGTAGCCCAGCGACACGTGGTGAAAGCGGCCGCTGGTGTGGTCGTCATGGATGGCGAAGCCGAAGTTGTAGGTCTTGCCCGGAACGAGGGTGATATCGCCCTCGCCGCCGGCCAGCTTGCGGGTGAAGGTGACGGTCCAGGTGTCGCCCTTCAGCTCGCCCTTGGCGTCCACCAGCGCCTTGCCCCCTTCCATGACGCGCTTGTCGGCGACGTAGCCGTCGGCGGGCTTGGCGCCCTTGCCGCTCTTCCACTGCAGCAAATCGTAGAACTTGCCGGCCTTCACGTCGCCGCCGATGACGTACTTGGTCTTCTTGTCGTCCTTGGCGTCGGGCATGGTGCGGGCGTCGCCGTGACAGGTCTCCCAGCAGCCGGACAGGTTGGCGCGCTCGATCTTGTTGTCCTCCAGCATGAAGGCCAGCTTGACCGGGTTGTCCGCGTCCATCTTGGGTCCGCCGCCCGGCGGCTGCTTCCAGGAGAACCGCAGATGGAGGTTGGTGCCGTCGTGGGCGGCCTGCACCGAAACGGGGATGGCCGGCGCCTTGCCCTTGATGGGCTTGGGCTCGATCTTCTGGCCGCTCACCATCTTCTTGCCCATGTCGGCCACTTCCTCTTCGTGGCATTCGGTGCACGCCTCGCCCATCTTCAGGCCCTTGGCGCCGCCGTGCTCGGTGCCCTTGGTGATCCATTCTATGGGGGAGGCGCCGGGATAGAACACGGTGATTTTCTTGTTCGGCACCTTGCCCCAGTCCGGCCCGGAGGCCAAGGCCGATCCGGCGCCCGCGCCAAGAACCAGGCCTACGGCTGCCGCCGTGATCAGCACTTTCTCCATGATTGACTCCTTCGTTTCCGTTAACAACCGGTTCCGAGGACGGCCCGGGCCGTCACTCGTCCTGCTCCGTCATGCCCTCGGGCTTCTTGTGGGCGATGCCCTTGTGGCAGTCGATGCAGGTCTGCTTGTCCTCGCGCGCCA